>CAZAOG010000001.1:0-34541 GCA_964486645.1 uncultured Ignavibacteriaceae bacterium
TTACACTTTTGAGACAGCCTCTTAATTATAATTTTAATAACACATAACCGTTTCAACGGTTTTGAAATTTTGAGTGAGCAAAAAAATGAAAAAAATTATAAACACAGACGACCCGATAAAAAGATTTGTAGAAAAAGACAGCGGTGAAGAAGAACTCTCTCCAATGGACCCGCCCGATGCATATGCTCCTTCAACCGTTGAACCGGTTGCATACGAAGATATGCATCCCCTTCTGCAAAAACTTATGGACGAGCACAAAGTATTTGTAAAAGTACTTGAAAATTTTGAAACCGCATTGACAGAGTGGAAACAAAACCACTGGGTATTTAACGAAAATATAAATAAGAACTTTAAGGAATTATTTTCTTTTTTGGACAACAACACTCCCGAACACAATAAAAAAGAAGAAAAACGCCTCTTCCCTCTTCTTCACAAAAGACTTATCGAATCCGGTGAGCACAGCGGTGACGAACCGCCTAAAACCGGGGTGGATATAATGGAAGCCGAGCACATACAGGTTGCACAACTCGGTGCACTTTGCTTAAATTTTTTGGGACTCGGCTCACGTATGCACGACAAAACCTCCCGCGAAATGACGTTTGAACTTGCTTACGACCAAGGCAAAGAAATTGTTGAAATAATGAGACTGCATATTTACAGGGAAGACGAAACGCTCTTCCCTCTTGCAATGAAACTTATTTCCAAAGATGATTTTGATAAATTGTGAATTTGCCTTAGCCTTTTAACTTTTCTCTAAAAAGATATTTGTTGAATACAGTAATGTTGTAAAGTAATTTAGTCAAAATTAATTGTTTATGATCTTTAAATAAATTATATTGTTGTACAATTGTACATAAATAATGAGGGATTTATGAGTTTGGTTATTGACACTTCTGTTATTATTTCGGTTATAATAAATGAAAAAAGTAAATCAAAGTTAATAAAAATAACACAAGGGAAAGATTTAATTGCTCCATCTTCACTTCATTGGGAATTTGGAAATGCTTTTTCTGCAATGATTAAAAGAAAAAAAATAGGATTAAAATTAGCTAAAAAAGCTTTGGAATATTATTCTATGATTCCATTAAGATTAGTCGATGTTGATATTTATAAATCAGTCGAACTATCTCATCGTTATAATATATATGCATACGACGCATATTTCCTTGAATGCGCGAGGACTTATTACTCAACGTTAGTAACATTGGATAATGGTTTGTTAGAAGTAGCCAAGCAAATGAATATAAATATAAAAGAGGTGTAAAATGAATACATATACATATAGCGAAGCAAGACAAAGGCTTGCGGAACTTTTAAAAAAAGCAAAAAAAGAAGGTAAAGTTCTTATAAAAAGAAAAGACGGAACAATATTCGAATTAAAAGCATTAACAGAAAAAAAATCTCCGCTTGATGTTAAAGGTGTAAATATAAAATTGGAAAAAGAAGAAATCGTGGATATACTTCGTGAGGTTAGAAGCAGATAATTAAATAATAGAATAATTAACGATATAACCTTTTAAATCACAAACAATCCGAAGAGCAAGTAAAACTAACCTACGTAAAATTTGAAATTTGCCTTTACCCTTACCTTACAACTTTTACAAATAATTTTTAGCTTTATTCTTTGTTTTTTAAAATAATTCCGTTAAATTAATTTCCGCAAATAAAACGGGGGTTATTTTTTCACTCCTAATATTCTTTAACCTCTAAGAAATTTTGATAATAGTATTAATTGTGTTTAGAGGTGAATAATATGAATTTCGTATTTCTTTCATATTTAAAAGCGTTTGGTATTGTGTGTATTACAGCTTTTCTTTTTGTTGTTTGTGATTCCTGCCGTTATGTATTCATAAAGTCAGTTAACCCATAGGAGAGAAAAAATGGTAATTAAATTCTTAATGAATAATCCGGTTCTTATTGGTTTAATTACAATGATTTTAATGCTGAGTGATTACTTCCTAACTCTTGCTCAAGAGAAAGAAAGAAAAGAACATTATTCAAAGCATTACCAAAGTTATCCAATCAATACTATTGAAGGAAGTCCTGCATTTCAGGAATCGGTATCAAAATTAAAAATAATAAATCCCAAGCACCTGACGGCAACGGTGGTTATTAGTATCGGAATTCCCTTTTTTTTAATTATTATACCTGAAATTTATCGTGAAATATTTCTCGGTTATGTCTGGGGACTTTTTTTAATTGTTATCACACAACATCTGAATAACTTGATTGGTTACCGTGTTTGTCGAAAAGGTATACACGGGAAATTGTGGTTGCATCAACGCACGGGATTGATTATCCAATCGGGCAGATATTTATCAATAGCAATATTATTATTAATATTGTCAATTCTTTCCGATTCACAAATAATTTATGGAGTAACAATTGCAGGTTTCACTTCATCATTGAGGTTGTTTATTCGAAGTAGAAAAATCGTTCCGATAGAAAAAAACGATTTGCCTACTAAAAATATCAATTCAGAATAATTTAGATACTATTAAATAAATATTATATTTAATAATGATACAGCTAAAATAAAAAACACATAACATCTTAAATAAGTAAAAAATAAACAGGTTATTAAAATTCAAGACAAAATAAATTAGATAAAAAAAACGGCGGCAACTTTTCAAAACTGCACCGCTTTTTAACGCAGGCGGGTGAAAAGCAACTCCGTTATGCATTTTGTACGAGTAGGTGAGTTATTGAAAAAGCAAAAATTATTTTTGGATTTTATATTAAAAGAGTGGCTGCTCCTTGCCTCGGCAATAAGCTTTTTAATTACATCAATCTATCTTGAAACCATACCTGTATTTTCTACAAGTGAAGTAGAAGTTATTTATATAATAGCCGTTTTATTTATTACTGTGAAAGGTCTTGAAAACAGCGGCTTGATTTTACGTTTATCCCGTCGTATCGAATCAGGCGGTTATATTGCCTTAAAACTTGTTTTGCTTACATTTTTCCTTTCAATGTTTATAACCAACGATATTTCTTTGATTGTTGTTATCCCCCTGACATTGTTATTGCAAGTAAGCCATAAAGATATTATAGTTATATTGGAAGCCTTATCAGCGAACGCCGGCTCAGCATTAACCCCAATCGGCAACCCTCAGAATCTTTTTATATATTGGTTTTATGGTATTCAACCGGAAAAATTTGTTTTAACGATATTGCCTTTTTCTTTGTTGTTTTTAATACTTCTTGTCATTTTCTCTCTCTTTTTAAAAAACACTAAAACACCGCGGGATAAAAAAGAAGTCGTAAAAATAAATGCCAACGGAATGTATTATATTATTTTCTTTCTACTTTTACTTCTTTCTGTTCTTCACCTATTACCTGTATGGATTGGCATATCGGTTCTTTTTTACGCCTTATTTTTCGACCGAAGAAGTCTGAAGATAGATTATGCCCTGTTATTTACATTTCTTTTTTTCTTCGGTTTGTCGGAAAATATGAAAATCATTTTTTCTTCCGCCATTGAGAATTCCGGACATATTTTTATATTTTCAGCATTAATGAGCCAGATAATAAGTAATGTTCCTACTACATTGTTATTGGCTAAATTCACAATTCAGTGGAAAGCTTTGTTATGGGGAACTAATGTCGGCGGCTTTGGAAGCCTTATAGGTTCATTGGCAAATTTAATAGCTTATAAATTGTACATTAACCAAAAAACTACAAATAACATTTTTTCATTTACCGTTAAATTTGTGGCTCTGGGTTATATATTCTTTTTTATTGGCATGTTTTTATATTTCGCACTTGAGAAAATTTGAAGCGTAAAAGGACTAATAAATCTCTCACGCCGTTAGTTTGATTATGAAAATTTTTGTTTGCATTGTAATCTTTCTCCTATCCGGGATAAACATTTATTCTCAAGAGATAGGGATTCCATCCGCGAAAGTATGGACAAGCAATATTGAAATTAAAAAATCCAACCGGTTTTAGTGTATTTTTTTTCAACCAATTTGGTATTCAGGCGTAAAATCAGAATATCTGACCGCGAATAATGAAAGAAATTACTTCGGCTTATTGAACGGAGTGTTTTTAATGGGCCTTAAAGATCTTATCCAAGACTCGATATCCGGCAAATCAAATTTACAATCTTTCGGAATAAGTTCTAAAACGAAAACTAACCAACCCGGCGAAAAAGGTGTGCCCTTTCCGCCAGGAAAGAAGGCGAAAAAGTGCGGTAGTTTTTAAGTTCGGTCTGCAAAGTAATATTGTAGTTTGAGGCGGACACTCCTTCGCTACGCTTCGGCGGGCAGGCGGCCGAAAAGCGTTTGCGTTATCTTCTCTAAAAAATATTTGCGAAAGAGAAATGCAATGTGTATTTTATAATAAATAATACACATTAAACTATTGAGGTGAAATATGAGAACAAATATTGTAATTGATGATAAATTAATGAGTTCAGCCATCAAAGCAACGGGATTGAAAACAAAAAAGGAAGTTGTAGAGGAAGGATTAAAAACATTAATTAAACTTAAAAATCAATCGAAATTGAAATCATTTCGCGGCAAATTACATTGGGAAGGGAATATAAATAAAATGCGAACTGACAAATGATATTTCTAGATTCTACGGTACTCATTGATTATTTCAATGGAAAAAGTAATTGGCAAGTTGAATTTCTAGATTCAGTTCTTGGAAGAGAATTAGTTGTAGTCGGTGATTATGTTTTGACTGAAGTATTACAGGGTTTTCGGAATAATAAAGATTTTCAGAAAGCAAAAACCATCCTCCTTTTATTTCCTTGTTTTGATATCGGCGGAAAGGAAATAGCCATTCAAAGTGCAAAAAAATATCGTTTATTAAGAAAAAAAGGTGTAACAATTAGAAAAACAATAGATACAATGATTGCAACATTTTGTATTGTAAATAATTTTACATTGCTACATAACGATAAAGATTTCGCCCCATTTGAGAAGTATCTTAAACTAAAAGTTTACAATAAATAAAAAAAACATAAGCTCTTAAATAGGTGAAAAGTCAATAGAGCATTAAAATTCAAAACAAAATAAATTTGATAAAATATTGACAATAGCTTTTTAAAACTGTATAGTTGTTAAGCACGGGCGCGTGAAAAACAACACCGTTGTGCATAATAAAATTCAAGGTGCTGTCAAATGTTTGAAAAGAAATTAAATATTGTTGCTCCCTTGATGTATGTTATAATTTTATTATCTGTTGTCAGCTGCAATAAAAACGATTTACCGGTATCTGTTACCGACACTGATAATTCTTTACTTCGTAATAATTCTTCGATGATATCGGGGAGTGTATTTACGGAAGAAGTCTACCCCACATACTTTATTTCCGGTGCGGTTATTACGCTTAAAGGTGATACTTCCAAATTTCAAACCGTTACGGATGATTCGGGACAATATGTCATAAGCAAAATACCAAACGGTAATTATTTAATAACGGTTGTATCTTTAAATTTTGATACATTAAAAAATAACATAACCTTGACCGGAATTGATACAACAAAAATTGACTTCGATTTGCACATCAAATATGATTTTGAACCGGGAATAGTTGTAATGGGGATAGTTGATTCTGCAAGTTTCAGATCGGTTTTTAATTTTGCCGATGCAATTGGATTTGCTCTTACTCAAATGAACGGTTTTGAACATACAACAAATCTAATTCCGGCGGACGGCGCTAATCAAATTTACAATTTACTCTCCGGCAAACCATATTTAAATAAGGACGGCTTTCAACCTAAAGTGATGGTGATTGGAGATAGCGCACGAGTAACCGTTTATAATTTTTTTGATATGAACAGAGAAGCATTCCTTGATTGGTTTTCCGTAAGAGATAGTTTAGGGATTTTTTACGTCAATAACTCAAATAAATATATCCGGATAAAAGTCCCAGAAGGCCAAGAAATATATTGGTTAACTCAATTTAAAAAATCAAAACTCACAAGATGGTTAACTTTAGACTATTATATTCCGGGAACACTTTTTTAAAAATATATTGTCAGTTAACAATTCGGCTGCAATTGACTGTGAACAGTTTGGTAGTTTTGAAGTTCTTATCTGCATAAAAAAGTTAAATGAATACCTAATTTTTTGGTGACGCAGCAAGTGAGATGCCGGCCACTTGGTTGTTTGCAAAATTTAATGTTAACTTTCATTTAAAAATAATTGTAAGTTAAAAACAAAGCCACTATATTTGATAGTATCAAATGATACTATCAAATAAAAAACACAATGAAACCGCCGTATGAAATAACAACTAACATATTAAGACTTATTTCGTCTATTTCGCAAAAACTTGGAGAGATAAGTGCAAAATATGTAAGCAGACCTACACCTCAGTTGAGAAAGAAAAATAAGATAAAAACCATTCATTCATCTTTGAAAATCGAAGGCAATTCTTTATCGGAAGAACAAGTAACGGCAATCATTGAGAACAAAAGAGTTATTGGAGCAAAAAAAGATATTATAGAAGTAAATAATGCAATAAAGGTATATGATAATATTAAATCATTTAATCCGTTTTCTTATAAATCATTTTTAAAAGCTCATAAAATTTTAACGAACAATTTGGTTGAAGGTCCCGGGAAATACAGAACTCAAAACGCAGGAATATTTAAGGGTTCTCAAATTACACATTTAGCTCCGCCGGCAAAAAAAATTCCCATATTAATGGAGAATCTATTCCGGTATTTAAAAAAATATGACGAAATAACCTTAATCAAAAGTTGTGTATTTCATTATGAAGTTGAGCTTATTCATCCATTTTTGGACGGCAACGGTCGGATGGGCAGACTTTGGCAGACTGTGATTTTAATGCAGGAGCATACGGTTTTTGAGAACTTACCATTTGAAACACTAATAAATAAAACACAAGAAGAATATTACAGAGCTCTGGAAATTAGCGATAAGAATGGGAATTCAACAAAATTTATAGAATATATGTTGAATGTGTTAGAAAAATCACTAACTGAATTGTTGGATTTTAATAATAGAACCTTCACCGGTATTGAACGATTGGAGTATTTTATATCTTTGGGAAAAAAGGAGTTTACGCGGAAGGACTATATGAATGTGTTTAAGGATATATCATCCTCCACAGCAAGCAGAGATTTAGCAAAAGGTGTTGAAAGAAAAATTTTAAGTAAAATTGGTATAATGAACAAAACTTTATACAAACCAACTACCTAACCAACTTTTACACCCATGCGCGAAAACGATGGAGCTTTTAAGACAGAGACAGAAGCAAATTTATATTTGATTTTACTGCCTGTACCGGCTTATATAAAGGTACAGCAGGGTGACAGATTTAAATAATATGAAATTAATTTTGAAAATATTTCTAATAATTTTTTTTACAACAACAAGTAGCTTCCTCGCGCAAGATTCAAGTAATTCATCAATCCCTAAAGTTTCCATTATTTTTTCCGATGCATTTTTTATTGAAACCATAGTGACTAAATCAAGTTCTCGCTCTGTACCTGGTACCGATAAAGTCTTACCTGTAGTAACATATTTTGTAGAACATATATTCAATTTAAAATTTTCTATAAGAGTTATTGATAAAACTTATAATTCTATTATACCATTGGATATTAAACTAACGTCACCTCAGAAAAAGGTAAAAATAATTCATTTGGTTGAAGATATATCAGAATTTAATTTAAATGAATTATATAGTTTTGCATTAGAGATAAACGAAAAAGAAACCGGCTGGTTTGTTTTTGAAATAGGTGAATTTCTTAAAGGTAAACAAGACATAAATATTACTTACGATAAAACTAAAATTTTTTTTAGAAGATAAAATGCAACTAAACATATTTTGCATCATGGTAAACAAGCTTACATAAATTAAGTAAACAATGAGAAAAGAAATTCCGTTGGATCAATAAATAAGAAAAATAAATTGGGGTTTAATATGAAAAAGATCATTGTTTCCATAACACTATTTACAGTTTCTTTACTTAGCTATACTCAAGCACAAGTATTAAAAAACAGTGCAATAAAACTCGGCGGCGTAATTGCTTATCAAGTTAACAACGGTGAACCGCGACTTGGAATAAGTTTAGGTATCGGCAAAGATGTAATTATTTGGAATAGAATTTCAATAGCATCGGAATTATCATATATACAAAAAGGTTATACTACTACTTTATCATTTACAACAAATGGAAATTTTCAGAATTCAAATGCCAACAATAAACTGGAATATTTGAGTTTATTAATATTTGGAAAATTACGAATCGGAGGAATAAGTTCTAAATCTAATTCGTACTTGATTGGCGGATTAAGGGGAGATTATTTTCTTGGGAGTACTTTTGCAGAATCCAGGTATAAGCAAACAACTCTTGGAATGTTAGGCGGAATTGGTGGTGAAATAGACATATCCGCACCATTTAAAATTTTAATAGAACTTGTATTAAGTGCGGATTTAAACAGAGCAACTCTAAAGACACTTGAATATAAAAATACAACTATAGAATTAAAAAGCGGGATTAAATTTTAGAAATTTATACAATCAGCTTTTTAAAAAAATATTTTAAAATATATTTTAATTGTTTTTGTTTGTATTTTGCATAAAATATAATTTCAGGGAAACATTATGGATCTAAATCTTGCAGTTTTAATAGACGGCGATAATATTCCATCTGCCTATGTGAAAGAGATGATGGAAGAAATAGCCAAATACGGTAATCCTACCATAAAAAGAATATACGGGGACTGGACAAATCCGAAACTCTCAAAGTGGAAAAATGTCCTCCTTGAAAATGCCATTACACCTATCCAGCAATACGGATACACAAAAGGTAAAAACGCAACCGATTCCGCAATGATTATTGATGCGATGGATATTCTGTATTCGGAAAAAGTCGACGGCTTCTGCCTGGTTTCTTCCGACAGTGATTTTACCCGTTTGGCTACAAGACTCCGCGAAGCCGGAATGAAAATAATAGGAATAGGCGAAAAGAAAACTCCCGAACCTTTTATCGTTGCCTGCGATAAATTCATTTACATCGAAATTCTTAAAACCCGTCCCGATGAAAGTGAATCGGAATTGGCCGAGAACAAACCCAAACAAAAAGACAATATAGATAAAATAACTCCAAAGGTTATTAAACTGATTGCTTCTACAATTACGGACCTGGCAGATGAAGACGGCTGGGCATTTTTAGGAGACGTCGGAAATCTTCTGCAAAAAAAGCAGCCGAATTTCGATTCGAGGAACTATGGCTTTCAAAAACTAACTCCTCTTATTAAATCAATCAAAAAATTTGAGATTGAACAACGTGAAAGTTCGAAAGGTCGATTTAAGTTAATTTATGTTAAAAACAAATAAATGATTCTATAATAGAATTAAACTTTAACAGACAGTCCAAAATTCAAAACCGGTTTAACCGGTAAGGAGATGAAAATGATAAAATCAATTTGGACTCCGAAAAAAGTAACTTATCTAATAACACTGTTTTTAATTTTCTTTTCTTTGGGTTGCCAGCGGCAGACAAAGGATGCGTTAACCGAAAAAGAAGCTAAAGTATTATTAGACAGTTATATGGATATTATGAATAATGCAGACCTTAAGTTAGCGGATAAAATTATTTCACCCGAATTTGTGCTTATTACTCCCCTGTTACCGGAACCTCTTGCAGGTATTGAAAATTATAAGAAATTAGTCACCAATACATCCAAAACTTTTTCTAATTTCAAAGCAGTCATAGATGAAGTCACAGTAAAAGGTGATAAAATTTGGAGCCGCTTTTCTATGGAAGGAGTAAACACGGGTCCGCTCGGCGGTATTCCGGCCACAGGTAAAAAATTTCGTGTCACCGGACTTGCCGTAACCCGCGTAGCTGATGGAAAGATAGTAGAAGATGAAACATTCTGGGACGTTTTGAGTTTCTATCGACAGCTTGGTTTTACACTTACTCCGCCGGCTGTGCGGAATGAATAATAGAAACTTCCGGAAACAAACTATTTCGGTTCGAGTTCTTTTGAAAAGTATTGCTTTACGGTATATGCTATAGATTATGATACACTTCGTTGCGGTGTGACCAAATAATTAATTCAGCTAAAGGAACAAGAGGGAAAAATGAAACGAAAATACCGGTTAATTATTGCTTCGGTTTTAATGATAATTGCAGGTTTAATAAAAGCCTTTGACGGGCTTGCACTGCTTATTAAAGGAAATCAGTTTGATCCGGATTTTGCAATAATTGCCTCCGAAAAACAAATAATTATTGCCGCTTTCGGATTATTGACAGTCAGCCTTCTGCTTTATGCCTCTGCAATATACTTGATGAGAACCCTAACAAAACGAAGCTACTTATTCAGCTGGATAGTTTTGCTTTTATTTATTTTAGACGGAGTAACGAACGGGTACCTATTATTCGGTCAACTTTTATATTCCGGACAACTACTGAATATTATTCTCTTTCTGCTTTCCGGATTATTTTTATTTTTAGGAAAATCCACACTGAAAGATTGAATGTTTTTAAAACAATTGTTTGTACGAAAACATAGACCTGACACCCTGAACAAGCTGCAAGAGTCTTGATTTTGCCGCAGTAGTTTTTAGTCCCGGAATAAACCTGCTTTTACGGCAGACCGCGGCGAAAGAACTGTTCTTCGATAGATTATAAGCAGTGACGCTTTTAAACATCTGAATAATTAGGAGATGGTAAAAAATGAAAATTATCAAACAAAACTTTATACTCATATTTCTCGCCGCTGTTTTATTTCTGTCCTTTATAAATCCGTATTCTTTAAAAGCACAGCAAACAAAAACCAACGGACGCAATTCTATTATTATGGCCGCGAAGGAAATAATAAAATCGGCCGGATATTGTGCTTTAATTACTCTCGACGGAAAAGGACTTCCCAATGCAAGAACAATGGACCCCTTCCCACCCGAAGGAAATTTTGTGATTTGGTTCGGTACAAACAAAAAAAGCAGAAAAGTAAAAGAGATAAAAGGAAATCCTAATGTTACTTTATATTATGCAGAACCCGGCGGGGACGGTTATGTTGTAATTAAGGGAACTGCAGAAATTATAGACGATAAAAATGAAAAAGAAAAGAGATGGAAAAAAGAATGGGAAGCATTTTATCCGGATAGAAATAAATTATATGTTTTAATAAAAGTAACTCCGACAGATATGGATGTTTTAAGTTACAAGCACGGTATTATCGGCGACAAATTAACGTGGAGAATTCCTCACTTAAAATTTTAAGTGAACGAAATAATTCCAAATGTTTTCATTTTAAAATGTTAGTGATTTATTAAATATTATTTACTAACTTCTTTTATCCACAAAATAATTATAAGGAGATTTACTATGTCTGCACTAAGAATGCAATTTTTCACTCTTGCTCTTCTCGTTTTCATCGGTATTTGGCTGACAGGTTTCAGCGCTGTTAACTGGTTCTTATATGTACCTGTCGTGCTCCTATTATTTGCAGGAATTACGGGTATCTGCCCCGGACTTTTATTCTGGAAAAAAATGGGACTAAAAGATTAAATTACTTAAGCTTTAACGGCAGGGATGTCCTGCCTTAGAAAATTTATTCTAAATATTAAGGCTGTCATATTTTAGAGTTTCTTTTTTGGGATGAATGCTCCCGGGAAGACAATAAAATATGTCAGCCTTAAATAAAGTTCGGAAGATAGATTATATCAAACAATAATTGATGAAAATTATTTTGTAATTTTAATAAAACCAAAACGCAATATGTGCGTTAATTAAATTTAGATTCAACAATGTTTTTTAATATGAAATACATTGAAAAGGTATCGTTATCGGTGCCGAAACCTAAACGGCTTGTAATATTCATTCTGCTTTTTTTATTTCTTTTAAATCAAACTTTTGTAAGCTATCCTCAGTCAATAAACGCTTCCATTACAGGCAGAATTACAGACAAAGAGAGTTACAAACCGATTTCAAATGTAAATGTATTTTTAGCTTACACAATGTCAGGCAGTTCAACCGATGAAAAAGGAATTTATTCTATCGATAACATTCCTCCGGGAAGATATACGTTGGTTATTTCACACATCGGTTACAAAATTTTTAATACCAAGGTTAAAATAAATGGAGCGGACAAATATGTTTTCAATGTTTCGTTAAAACCCAAGGTATATCAGTTAACACCTATAAAAGTTACGGCAGAGAGATGGCTCGATTGGGTAAAGAATTATAAAATTTTTAAGAAAGCATTTATTGGCACATCCGATTTTGCAAGGAATACATTTATTTTGGATTCCTTAACACTTGATTTTAACAGGAATGAGGATGACCTGCTTTTTGCTAAAGCCGAGAAACCTTTGATAATAATTAATAAAGCGTTGGGATATTATATTGAATATAATTTAATCTACTTTGAGTACGGTGGAGATTATGTTAAATATTCGGGATTCCCAAAATATAGTTTTTTAAAAACAACCGATCCCGATACTTTGGAACTTTGGAAATTCAACAGGCAAAAAGCGTATAACGGTTCCTTGAGGCATTTTTTACGGGCTATATGTGAAAACTATTTTATAACCGATAAAAATTTAAACTCGGCAGATTATCAGATCGATTATTCCGATAAAACTTATAATGGATATAAAGCGGAATACACGGATGAAAATTTTTTGAAAAAAAACGGATTTGAAGTTTTATATAAATCCTCGCTACTTCCAACCAACGGTATTCTTCCCATAATCTTTTTAGCTAATACAAATCAATACTTAAAGCCTGCGAAAAATAAGAATGAGATGTATCTAAAATTTGAAAATTATTTGGAAGTAAAATATAACAACCCGAACAAGAAAAAATTCCCGGAAGATGACAGAACCAAGGTATCGTGGATAAGACTTGAAAAAGATTCGGTACTGATTGATAAATTGGGCAGATATTACGAAACGTTTTCTATTAAATCCCACGGCTATTGGGCAACCCAAAGATTGGCGGATACTTTGCCGTATGAGTATGTGTACGGAGACTCGTTATTCGAATATTAATAAATAGAAAAAACCTCCGAAACAAAAAAAATACTTCGAAGGTTTTTTGTTTAATTATTTTCCGCTACTCTTTTAAGAATCCCTTTAAGCAGATCGTAAAACTTTTCAACTGTTTTAATATTTACTCTTTCATCCGGTGAATGCGCCCCTTCTATTGTCGGTCCGAATGAAAGCATATCCATTCCGGGATTTTTACCTTCCAAAATTCCGCATTCCAAACCGGCGTGAATTGCTTTTATCTCCGGTTCTTTATCAAACAATTCTTTGAAAACTTCCTTTGATGTTTTCAATATTGCAGAGTCAAGATTAGGTTTCCAGCCGGGGTAACCGTCGTTTGTTTGAACTCCGGCTCCGGCTAAGTTGAAAATAGCCCGGACACTTCTTGCAATATATTGGTTAGCAGTGTTTACGGAACTCCTCTGGCTTGTTCCGAATTTTAATAAATTCCCTTCCGTATGTATGGTGGCAACATTAGTTGACGTCTCTACCAAATTCGGTATGTCCTGACTCATTGCAATAACTCCGTGAGGCAATGCAAAAATTGTATCGATTATTTTATTTTGGAAGTCTTCCGTAAACACTTTGTTTATACTTTGATCCGTAGGAGATAAAGAAATTTTAACACCGTTGTCAGAAGTTTTTAATTCGTTGTAAATAACTTTTTGAAATTCGGAAACAATGTTCATCGCTTCGGTTTCTTTTGAAGGGTCTAAAGAAATTACCGCTTCCGCTTCTCTGGGAATAGCATTTCTTAAATTTCCGCCTTCAAGTGATGCTATGGAAAAGCCTATGGTTGAAAGGGTATTCAATGCACGTCCCAATATTTTAATTGCATTTCCCCTTCCTGCGTGTATATCCAAGCCGGAGTGTCCGCCTTTCAATCCCGTTACAATTAATTTGTAAGATTTATTACCCGGGGCATTGTCGTTCCAATCGATATCAAAATCGGCGACCGTATCAACGCCGCCCGAGCAGCCTACGTAGAAAGCACCGTCTTCTTCAGAGTCAAGGTTGAGCAAAGTTTTGCCTGTAATAAATCCCGGTTCCAAACTGCTTGCGCCTGTAAGTCCTGTTTCTTCGTCAATAGTCATTAAAATTTCCAAAGGACCGTGCACCGCTTCGGAGTCGGTAATCAGAGCAAGTCCGGCTGCAACGCCTATCCCGTTGTCGCTGCCGAGCGTTGTACCGTCTGCTTTAATCCAATCGCCGTCTCTGACTAATTTAATGGGGTCGTTTTCAAAATCGTGCTCGGTATCATTGTTTTTTTCGCAAACCATATCAATGTGCCCCTGCAGCACAACAGTAGGAGCATTTTCATGTCCCGGTGTCGCCGGTACTTGTGCAACAATGTTTCCTGCTTTGTCTTCTTTGAAATTTATATTCAGATTTGTTAAAAGAGTTCTTAAATGTTCTCTAATCTTTTCTTCTTTTTTGGATGGACGAGGAACCTGAGCTATTTCAGAAAATCTTTCCCATAAAATTTTCGGTTCTAATCCATTCGTTGCTTCCGACATTTTACTCCTCCTATATTCAATATTAATTTATCGTCAAACAGTTTGACTTACTTTTTTTCTTTCGGCAAGTTTTGCGTTCTTTTTATCCATTTCGGTGAGATATCTTTTTCTAATTCTAATATTTTTCGGTGTAACCTCAACATACTCGTCATCGGTAATCCATTCGATAGCTTGTTCAAGCGTAAGAATTTTAGCAGGCTCCAATCTAATTGCCTCATCTGCACCCGCAGCCCTCATATTAGTAAGCTGTTTGGTTTTGGTAACATTCACCCTCATATCAATGTCCCGTGTATTTTCGCCGACTACCATTCCTTCATAAACTTCGGTACCGGGATCGATAAAAAAGACTACCCTTTCCTGTAATTTAAACATAGCGTACGACGATGCAATACCGTGTTCCATTGAAATAATTGCGCCTCTTTGCCTTTGTGTCAATTCACCTTTGAAGGGTTCATACGACTCAAAATTATGGTGCAAAATCCCCGTGCCTTTTGTATCGGTCATAAATTCGGCTCTGTAACCGATTAACCCGCGTGCAGGTATTAAAAACTCAATTCGAGTATTTTCGTTAAAGGTTACCATATTTTGCATTTCGGCTTTGCGTTTACCCAATTTTTCTATTACTATTCCAACGTATTCTTCGGGTACGTCTATTATCAAATGTTCAATCGGTTCGCAGAGAACATCCGCTTTCTTTTTCATTATTACTTCGGGTCTGCTTAATTGAAGTTCATATCCTTCGCGTCTCATATTTTCAATAAGAATTCCAAGATGCAGTTCTCCTCTTCCGCTTACTTTGAATGTATCCGGGGAATCGGTCATTTCCACTTTCAGGCTTACATCCGATTTTAATTCCCTCGAAAGTCTTTCGCTTATATTTCTTGTAGTTACGTATTTGCCTTCAAGTCCGGCAAACGGAGAGTTGTTAACCATAAAATTCATGGTAAGGGTCGGTTCGTCGATAGCCACGAATGGCAGAGGTTGTGGGTTTTGCAAATCGGCAATGGTTGCGCCTATATTCACATCTTCCAGTCCTGCAATACCGCCTATATCTCCTGCATTAAGACTTTTGGCTTCAACCCTGTGATAATCTTTAAATTCATAAAGCTTTGAAATCTTTGCAGTAACGGTTTCGCCCGTTATTTTAATCAAAGTTATTTGATCTCCTGCATTTATAGAGCCGTTATGAATTTTGCCTATCCCGATTCTTCCCAAATAATCGTTATAATCTATTGCGGATATCAACATTTGTAACGGTTTTGAAATATCGCCCGAAGGTGCGGGAACATAATCTACAATAGTTCTAAATAACGGATCAAGGTTATCGCTGTCATCGTTTAAGTCTTTCTTTGCAATTCCCTGCTTTGCTATTGACCAGATGTAAGGGAAATCGAGCTGTTCGTCGGATGCATTAAGCGAGACGAAAAGGTCGAATACTTCATTTAGTACCTCATCCGGTCTGGCATCTTTTCTGTCGATTTTATTTATCACGACAATCGGTTTTAGTCCGAGTTCCAAAGATTTTTTCAGCACAAATTTTGTCTGCGGCAGCGGACCCTCGGCTGCATCGACTAAGAGTAATACACCGTCCACCATTCTAAGTGTTCTTTCAACTTCACCTCCGAAGTCGGCGTGTCCCGGTGTATCAACAATGTTGATTTTAATTCCGTCGTAAACAATACTTAAATTTTTTGCAAGAATTGTTATTCCTCTTTCTTTTTCAAGATCGTTGGAATCCATTATTCTTTTTTCTACTTTTTGGTTCTCTCTAAAAACCCCGGTTTGCTTTAACATATAATCTACAAGCGTAGTCTTTCCGTGATCAACGTGTGCGATAATTGCTATATTTCTGATATTCTTGTTCAAATTATTCCTTTATTTCTTATTTAAAATGCAATCTACAAATATACTTAGAAGTGAATGGATTAACAATGAATGAAGCAGAACACAAATTTATAAAATGTTATTATGCGGTGATAAATTAAGTAACTATTTGTGTCCTCAATGCAATTTCTTCAAGAATGGAAGACACTTTCAAGCAAGAATTCATTTTGCCCTGAAAAACTACACAGTAGCCCTTAACGTGAATTTCAAAAGCCTGTGCTCTTGCCTTTTCAAAAGTGCAGTCGGTTGCTTTGATAAGTTGTATAATTACTTCGTCAAAAGTATGCCAGTCATCATTGTAAACAATTACACTGGATAAAAAAGTTGTAGTTGTGGATTCGTCGGTTTCTACTTCTAACGAAGGTTTATATGGTTCCATTTCTTCCATAGCGCTAATCTAATAAAAAATTAAAAAAAATGAAGTATTAATCGTCAATTTTTTTTATTTAGAATTTTAATATAATACTTACAAAATTGATTTTACATGAGCACATATATATATTTTTATAATAAATAAAATATTTTTTGGAGGATAAATGAAAATAGCAGTATGTATTAGTCACGTTCCCGACACTGCTACTAAAATTAATATTGCAGATAACGGAAAAGAAATTGATCCGGCAGGAGTATCATATGTAATAAACCCTTACGATGAATTTGCCGTAGAAGAAGCTCTTAAAACAAAGGAAACATTAGGGGATGATTCAGAAGTTATTGCAATTAGTGTCGGAAGCGATTCAAGCAAAGAAACAATAAGAAAAGCACTGGCTATGGGTGTTGACAACGGTGTACTATTAAAAACAGATTCACAAATGGATTCATACGGAATAGCAAAAGCCCTTGCCGAAGAAATTAAATCACTCGGCTGCGAACTTGTTTTTATGGGCAAACAATCGGTTGACTACGATAACCAGGTAGTCGGACAAATGACGGCGGCATTACTTGATTACTCGTGTGTTTCAGTAGTTGTTGACTTCAAATTAGACGGACAAAATATTACCTGTGAAAGAGAAATTGAGGGCGGTAAAGAAGTTGTATCTTCTCAATTACCCTGTATCGTTACGGCTCAGAAAGGTCTGAACGAACCGAGATATGCTTCCTTAAAAGGTATTATGGCGGCAAAGAGAAAAACAATTGAAGAAAAACCCGCAACGGAAACAGAAAGTTATATCGAAGTTATCGGACTTAAAAAACCGCCGGCTAAAGAGCCCGGAAGAATATTGGGAACTGATAGTTCGGCAGTACCGGAATTAGTAAGATTATTAAGAGAAGAAGCAAAAGTTATTTAAGGAATTATATTATGGGAAATACAATATTAGCAATTTTAGAACAAAGAGAAGGCAAATTAAAAAAATCTGCTTTCGAAACAGCTTCGGTCGCCGCTAAATTAGGGAAAGATCTAAATTTAAGCGTTCAAGCTGTTGCAATAGGAAATGATATTCAAAATTTAGATGAAGTTGCCAAATATGGCATTAGCAACATTACTCACTTTAAGAATGACGAACTTGCAAATTATTCATCATCTGCTTATTCAGCTATAGTTACCGAGTTTGCGAAAGAAATTTCCGCAGACTATTTGATCGCTGCAAACACTGCATTCGGCAAAGACTTAGCTCCGAGAGTGTGTGTCAAACTTGAGTCAGGGTGCTTATTCGATTGCGTTAAATTAGAAGTTAACTCCGGCGAGGTTTTGGCTACAAGACCTATTTATGCAGGTAAAGCATTAATGGACGCAAAATTGAAAAGTTCGGTAAAATTCTTTACAATCAGACCGAATGTTTTCAAACCCGTTGAGGAAAACGTTACGGCTGAAATATCCGTAAAAAATGTAGACTCACCCGATACAGGTACAAAGGTAGTCGAATTCAAAAAAGCGGATGGTAAACTTGATGTAGCAGAAGCAGACATAATTGTTTCGGGCGGAAGAGGATTGAAAACACCTGAAGATTTTAAAATGGTGGAAGATCTTGCCGAAGCTCTGGGTGCTGCAGTTGGTGCTTCAAGAGCTGTTGTGGATGCAGGTTGGAGACCTCACACAGAACAAGTGGGTCAAACCGGAAAGACCGTATCGCCTTCACTTTATATTGCTTGCGGTATATCGGGAGCAATACAGCATTTAGCAGGTATGTCATCTTCTAAATACATAGTAGCTATCAATAAAGATAAAGATGCTCCCATATTCGGCGTTGCCGATTACGGAATTAACGGGGATGTATTTGAAATATTACCCAAATTAACGGAAGCTATCAAATCATTAAATTAAAATAGCTTAAGGTATTAGACTTGGACAAAATTCAATGTGAAATATTAGGTTTATCTTCAAGCCCTGCAACAGGCGGGGCTTATGCAATTCTTTTAAAAGAAAAAGATTCTTCAAGGAGATTACCCATAATTATCGGAGCATTTGAAGCACAGGCTATAGCTTTGGAAATAGAAGGAATAAATCCGCCGCGTCCACTTACACACGATTTACTCAAGCAAGTAATCGATACATTAGGCGGATCCGTAAGCGAAATTATTATTGACGAATTAAGAGAAAATACATTTTATGCAAAAATAATAATGGAAGTTTCGGCACTAACCTACGAAATTGACAGCAGACCAAGTGATGCTATTGCTCTTGCAGTCAGAACCCAGGCTCCCATTTTTGTAGCGGAAAATGTAATGGAGGCTGCCGGTTTTGTGCCGAGTACTGAGAGAATAAAAGAAACAAACGAAGAATTTGGTGAGAATGAAAATTTAACTCCTACCGGCAAAGATGCTAAAATTGCATCTCTTCAAACAAAATTAAGAGAAGCAATTGAAGCGGAAGAATACGAAAGAGCCGCAAAACTAAGAGACGACATACAAAAATTAACCAATCAAAATTAAAATACTCTCTTCCCTATTTCACACAAACCACATTTGTTTTGGCTGCAATAATTCCAGTATAAATGCATAGAACCCTGGTATATTACACTTCTGTTTGACTTTAAAACAAGTGAAGATAAAATACTATCAACTATTTTATTACTTCCGGTTTGCCGGTAATTTAAGTAAAAATTAAGAACGCTTTTCAGTGATTTTGTCTTCCCAAAAATCTCAAAATACAACGATAAAAAAGGCAGAACAATATTGATTATAATTTCATCTGCTCGTGAAGCTCCTATTAAGAACATCAATTTAGTTTTGGCAGGCTGGTCAAAAACAAAATGTTCCTGCCAATAACCTTCCGCTTTTACTATAAATAAACTTCTTAATTTCTGTTTTAAATTTTTATCGTCACTTTTTGTTTCGAACAATTTGATAATTTCGTGAATTAAATTTTCGGTTAATATTTTTTTTAGAATTTTCACTCCTCCGGCAATCCTTACGGTAGGAAAGTTCTGCGGACGCATTCTAAAAAAATTCCACGAAGCAGGATGAATTCTTTCCCCGTAATCCCAATCGTTATATTTATTCCACATTTCATAAAGCCGTCTTGTATAAACCGATGTTTCTTCGTCCGGAAGTTCATTTACCTCCGGCAGCAAACCGCTTACACTGAATAAAATTGCTTCAAGGATTTGTTCCAAATACTCATTATCGTTTATGGATTTAAGCAATTTTATCTCAACCGATTTAGCCAGTTTACCCATGTTCTCTTTATTTTTAGAATAACCGAGTGCATTAAAAATATTTTCATAGATAAGTTGTTCCCATAAAACCGGATCGGCAAAATCGTTTGTATTAAATTCAATCCTTTCCAACTCGGAACCCAAATCATAATTTACAATCGGTTCTTTCAACTCTCTTTGAGTTAAATACGAAAGCTCTTTCAGTCTGGTCAACAATTTTTGCCTTTTGACATTAAATCTTTTACTGCCCAAACTTAAGATAAAGTCTAATTTAATTTTTTCATCCACATTATTATTTGACCCTGCACAACGAATATCATTAGAACTACCCGTAATATCGGAACTAATTTCACCTGATATATTTTGTTTCTCCGACGTACTGATAAATTCCGATAATGCTACGGAAGGAATTACCCTTTTATTTTCGGTGGTTACGTATTTTTGACGGGTTTCATTTTTGTGGACAAGGTGAAGAATAAGCTTGTTGTATTTTTTTTCCAGATGATGTTTATGTTTTAGCCAGTTTTCTATTTCCGTATCAATTTCTATATCTCCGACTTGGATATTTCCGTTTATTTTAATTTTGGCATCCAAATAATCCGGGCCGTCAATGTCCTTGTTTTTTACTCCTTTAGATATTATTTCTATTACCTTGCCGTCCGGTGTTTTTAGCCCTTCAGTAAAATTATGTTTCTCCCAAATTTCGCAGAGAAATTTTTCAGATATAATTTTCTTGTTCAAAACTTTTAATTTTATTCTTTGTCAATAATTATAGATGTTGAATTCGATCTTGAATTACCTAAAGTATAAAACACTTCAATATTATTTCTTCCCGTTCTCAGCCGAACATTTCTGAAGGTATATTCCCCCTCATTAACCGCATAATATAAATCAATTTTTTCTTTATTTATAAAAAGATAAATATTGGCATATCTAATTCTTTTAGGCAGTAGAACTTTAATGTTAACTTTTTCTTTTTTTGTAGTTTGAGTTGAATCGTAATCGGGTATTTGTATCAACGGGAGCCTTTCTTTTACGGGATATTTATAAACATCCAACTTATCTTTGTAAAATTTATAAACGGAATCTCTTTCGGCGGGAATGTTTTTATCTTTTGGGAAAGAATTAAATTTAAAGTGAATTGCCAAAGTATTATTTGAAAAGAATAATATTATAATTATTACGGATAATATTTGAAAAATGCTTTTCACGAATTTATAATTTTTTCAGCCAACGAATTAAATTTTACAAGTTCTTCTCCCGCCGCTTCAGCAAAATTTTCAGAGCTGTCTTTATAAATTATACCTCTGCTGATATTTACAAGCAATCTCGTTTTATCTCTTTTTAAAAAAACATTTAGCACGTCTTCAAAATTTCCGCCTTGAGCTCCGACGCCGGGAACCAAAACAGGCAGGTTGTTAAATAAATAAAAATTTTCTTCCAATTCAACTAATTGAGTAGCACCGAAAACAAGTCCGCAATTTTTATTTTTATTCCAGCTATTTAACTTTTCAATTATTAACTGAAAAAGTTTTTTTCCGTTATTAAGTTGTACTTTTTCAAAATCATCTGCGCTTTTGTTTGAGGTTAATGCCAGAACAAAATTTAATTTTTCTTGATATTCCAAAAACGGATTGATAGAATCATATCCCATATACGGATGAAGTGTAACGGAATCGAAATTAAAAAGGTCGAATATATATTTAGCATACATTTTTGAAGTATTGCCGATATCCCCCCTTTTTGCATCGGCTATTGTTAATACATCCGGAGGAATTATTTGCAAAGTTTTTTCTAATTGTTTTAATCCCTCAGCACCGAGGCATTCATAAAATGCCAAATTGAATTTATAGCCCGCCGTGTCGTCAATTGTATTTTCAATTATCCGTCTGTTAAATTCGAAGATGTTATTAGGTGCAGCCTTTAGGTGGATAGGAAGTTTTTCGATATCGGTGTCTAACCCGACACAAATAAATTTCCCTTCGTTATTTTTATTTTCCAACTTTTCTAATGCGGTCATTTTCAATTAAAATTTTTAAACATCATAGATTCTTTAGGGTAAGGTGATTTTTCATTATACTTTGCGCTTTTCTTTAGGTTATAGGGCACTTCAACATCTTCCGTCATCTTAAAATAGATTAACTGTCCGATAGGCATGCCTGCATAAACCTTAACAGGCAGCTTAACCGAAATTTCGAGTGTCCAATAATTACAAAAACCGGCGTCGCCCTTACCTGCAGTGGCGTGTATGTCAATTCCCAATCTTCCTATGCTCGATTTTCCTTCAAGAAAGGGAACGTAATTCCGGGTTTCCGTATATTCCATTGTAACGCCCAAATATAATTTGGAAGGTTTTAGTATATAACCTTCTTCGGGAATTTCAAACAGGTCAATTTCGTTATGTTTTTTGGAGTCCAATATTTCGTCTTTATACACTCCAAGCCATTTACCGAGGTGAACATCGTAGCTGTTTGTACCGAGACATTCTCTATCGTAAGGTTCGATTAAAATATTTCCGTTATTAATTTCTTCTAAAATTTTTTTATCGGATAAAATCATGAAAGCTCCGTTAAGTATAATTTTTTCTGGTACGGTAAACATTTGCAACAATTCCGAGAAGAGCTATATTTACAAGCAGAGAACTGCCTCCGTAACTCACCAACGGCAATGTTATACCAATAACCGGCATGATGCCTACCGCCATACCGATGTTTATCATAAAGTGAATAAAAAATAAGGCTAAGATACCTATAATGGTTAAACTTAAAAATTCGTCTTTGCAGGAAGTTGCAATTTTTAAGATCTTAAAAAATATCCACAAAAATAAAATTAGAGTAATTACCGTGCCTACAAATCCGAATTCTTCTCCAATTACAACATAAATAAAATCGGTCCACTGTTCGGGTATAAAATTCAGCTGAGTTTGATTCCCTTGTAAAAACCCTTTG
Organism: uncultured Ignavibacteriaceae bacterium; assembly: GCA_964486645.1. Taxonomy (GTDB): domain Bacteria; phylum Bacteroidota; class Ignavibacteria; order Ignavibacteriales; family Ignavibacteriaceae. The sequence goes on from CAZAOG010000001.1 coordinate 22,933, forward strand.
CCGAATAACCCCCCGGAGCCAATGGCAATTTTTGCCTGAATGGAATTGTAACCTGAGCCGAGGGGATCGGACATAGGGTCTAAAAAAGATTTTATTCTGACTTGCTGGTGCGGACTTAAAACACGGAATACATAATCGGTAAAAAATCCTGCAGCCAAATTTATAGCAAAAAGAGAGCCGCTGAAAATAAGCCCTTTCTTAAAAAATATTAAAATTACAGCCACAAGCACCAGAGTAACTATAAAGGGTAATGTACCAAATAAAGATGAAACAGCAACTATACCGGGCGATAAAACAATAAACAAACTAAAGAGACTAATCCCCTTCCAAAAGATAATAGTAAGAAAGATTGCAATAAAAACCAGTACGGTACCCAAATCCGGTTCGAGCAGAATTAATACAACCGGCAAAAAACCGATTGCCAATGCAATTAGAATATCTTTAAACGAATCTATATCGGTTTCCGCTTTGGTTAAAAATGAAGAGAGTGCGAGTATGGTTGATATTTTTGCAATTTCCGAAGGCTGAAATCCTAAAGCCCCGAAATATATCCAACTCCTGGCACCTGAAATTCTCCTTCCCGTAACAACAACAATAATAAGTAACAAAACTGAGATAATATACGCCGGCCAAGCAATGTTTTTAAAAGTATTTGTAGGAATGGAATAAACGACAAAAAAAACGATTATACCAATTCCTACCCAGATTAATTGTCTGAAAAAATTGTTCTCCGCCAAAGGATTATTCGTAGTGGCACTGTAAATAGCGAGTAACCCGATCCCTAACAACAGTATGATCGGAATAAAAAACCATATATCAAATTTATCTTGAAATTTATAATTTATTTGCAAATTTAATTCACCGAGTTTTTATTTTTCAAAATTATCAGCCACATAGTTCTTCTTCATTTTAGGACGTAAATATGTTTCAACCAATTTTTTACCTATCGGGGCTGCGTGTGCTGCTCCAAAGCCGGCATTTTCAATAATAATGGAAAATGCAATCTGCGGATCATCAAACGGAGCAAAACCTATAAACAGGGCGTGGTCTTCTCCGTGGGGATTTTGTGCGGTACCTGTTTTTCCTGCCATTACAATGTCCGGCAGCCTGCTTGCTCTTGCCGTACCTTTTCCGTTAACGACCAAGTACATTCCTTTTTTTACAATGTCCAATACATCTTGTTTAATTTTAATGTTTATGGGTTTTGATTTAGTTTTAATGTATTTACCCGTTTTTCCGTCAATATATCCCTTAAGTAAATGGGGCTGAAAACTGCGACCGTTATTGGCAACAATGGCAACAAATTGTGCTAATTGGAGCGGGTTAACACTAACCTCACCCTGACCTATTGCCAAACTTGCCATAATGCTTTTAGGCCAATTTTTACCGTATCTTTTAATATAATAATTTTCGTCCGGTATCAGTCCCTTTGCTTCCTTACCCAAATCTATACCGGTTTTTCTACCGAATCCAAAAAGGTTTGCATATTCTTTCCACCTTTTCATTCCGATTTTATAAATAAGATTGTAGAAAAAAACGTTACACGAATATTCTATTGCCTGTATAACATTTAATCTGCCGTGCACACCGTCACACTTAAAATATCTGCCGTAAAATACACCTCCGCCTGCACAAAAAAAGGTGGTATCTTTGTCAATAACTCCTAACTCTAAACCGGCAATTGCTTCTAAAATTTTAAATGTGGAACCGGGAGGTTTTACAGACATTGTTGCTCTGTTAAAAAAAGGTTTTGCGGGGTCTTTGTATAATTTTTTTAAATAATCTTCCGGAGTAATGAATGCAAATTTACTCAAATCATAATCCGGAGCGCTTGCCATCGCCAATACTTCCCCGGTTTTAGGTTCAATTACTACAATAGCTCCTCTTTTCCCTCTTAAAGATTCTTCCGCTACCCTTTGCAATTCTGAATCTATTGTCAATATAAGGTCATCACCCTTTACCGCGGGAACATCATTCTGTCCGTTTTTAAATTTACCTATATACTTTCTGCGTGAATCAACAAGCAGATAATTATAACCCTTTTTCCCTCTCAATAAATTTTCGTATTTTTTTTCAAGTCCGGTATTGCCGACATAATCACCGGGTTTGTATATCTTCTTATACTTTTTTAATTCCTTTTGAGAAATTTCATTCAAATATCCGAACATTTGCGCACCGTATACTTTAGCGGGATAACCGCGCTGCATTTCCACTTTATAACTTATACCCGGTAAATATTCTTTATTTTCCTCAATCCAGGAAATAACATTAAACGGAACGCCTCTTTTCAATCTGAGCTGAACATACCTTGAATATTTTTTATTTTTTTCTAAAAATTTATCAACATAACCTTTTTCTAATTTTAATACCGATTCCAGTAATTTATTCTGCTTTTTATTATAGTCTGCTTTTGTTATAAAAATTGTATAGGCAGGCAGATTATTTACAAGTATTTTTCTGTTCCTGTCAAGGAACAAACCCCTTGGCGGTATCTTTTCTATTTTCTTTACACTGTTTCTTTTCGATTTTAAATCGTAATATCCCTTTTGAAGTATTTGCATTTGGAACAGTCTGATTAAAAGAAATGAAAAGCCGAAAATAATTACGGCATAGATAATTGATCTTCTGCTTTGAGATGCAAAACTTTCAACTTTCAATTAATTTCCTCCTCGGATAAAAATAAATGGATACCAATCCCACAATTGAAGTGTAAAAACCGGGTAAAAGGCCCTCTTCAAATAATGAAACAATAATATTTGAACTGAAATCAATAGTAGAAAAAATTGAGAAAATAATCGAGGCAGTTATTGAACACAAAAGTACAATAAAGCCGAAATTAAACGGTTTAAGAAAAATGTGCCTCTTGTTTTCATTTGAAAAATAACCTGCTATAAATCCGGCAATAGTGAACGATAACATAGCGCTGCCCAATAATCCTCCGGTTATTAAATCAAACAACAAGCCGTAAACAAATCCCAAGACAGTTCCGTAAAGTTGTCCGTGTATAATTGAATAAAATATAAGCAATATTAAAACAAAATTAGGTGCTATTGCATTCCAGGTAATAAACTGCACCAAAGTATTCTGGATAACCAAAACCGGAATAAAGAATAATAATGAGAATATAAATTTAGTTCCCATTGTTTTCCTTTTTATAAAAGTTAAGTTCCAAGTTATTTATCTGAACACTCTTTACCATTTTTATAATAAATACATTTTCAACGGAAATCAAATCCGCAAACGGTTTAAGTTTTACTACATTAAAAATATCTGTAGTTTTATTATTGATTGCGGTTATATAACCGATAGGAATCGGTATCGGCACAATTGTGCTGAACTCAGACGATACAATTCTATCGCCTATTTTTATATCCGAAGTTTTGGGGATATTGGTAAGAATTAAATCATCGCCGTCCCATTTTAAAATCGCGTTTACCCTGCTTCTTTCGTCTTTAACCGTAATATTCAAATCAACATTTCTTAACGTTCTTATTATGGAATAATCATCGGATACAGTGTAAACCAATCCGATAAGTCCCAAATCATTTATAACCGGCATTCCGGGCTTTACGCCTTCGCTCTTCCCCGAGTTTAAAGTAAAGGTATTTGACGATGTGTTCAGTGATTTTGAAACAACGGTAGCGGAAATTAAGGGTAAAGTAGAAGTATCTTTTAATGCCAATAGTCTTTTTAATTCATGGTTCTCAATACCGTATTTTCTTAATAAATTTACCTGCAGCATCAATTCGGCATTCATTTTTCTTAACTGTTCGTTCTCGTTTTTAATCAGTGTGGAAGAAGTAATGTTTGATATGATATTTGAGAATAATGCAAAGCTGCCGAACGCTATTGTTCTTACGTTTTTAACTGCTGCATTATTATTATTTGAAAGGGCGAAGAGGCTTACCAAGATGAGAAATACAAATACTATATATTCTTTAAATTTATTCCAAAAATTAGAAAATAATTTTATCATTTATTAATATGTTCGTTTACGAATTAAGACCTTTGAAAATTTATTCAGGTTGTCTATTACCTTTCCGGCTCCGATAACAACCGCGGTAAGCGGATCTTCGGCAACGTGAACCGGTAGATTTGTCTCCATTCTTATCCTTTCGTCCAATCCCTTTAACAGTGCTCCGCCGCCTGTTATCATCACGCCTCTGTCAAGTATATCGGCAGAAAGTTCGGGCGGTGTGCGCTCTAATGTTTGCTTTACGGCATCAACAATTTGAACTATCGACTCGTTAAGCGCATCTCTTATTTCCACGGAACTGACTTCCGTTGTTTTCGGAATACCGCCGACCAAATCTCGTCCCTTTACTTGAATTGTAACTTCTTCTTTTAAGGGTACTGCCGAACCGACTTCACATTTTATAGCTTCCGCGGTTCTCTCACCTATTAGTACGTTGTGATTTTTTTTGAAGTACTGCATTATTGCGTAATTCATTTCGTCGCCTGCAATTCGTATTGATTCTTCGTTTACAATTCCTGAAAGCGCGATAACGGCAATTTCCGTTGTACCTCCGCCGATGTCGATAATCATACTACCGGCAGGAGCTTCCACATCAATGCCTATTCCTATTGCGGCAGCCATAGGTTCGGCAATTAGGTGAACCTCTTTTGCACCGGCGTGTTCGGCGCTGTCTCTTACCGCTCTTTTTTCAACTTCAGTAACTCCGCTCGGTACGGCAACCACAACTCTTCTGCTTGACAAAGCACCTACTTTTACTTTTTTGATAAAAGCCCTTATCATTCCTTCCGCAATTTCAAAATCCGCGATAACCCCGTCGCGCATGGGGCGGGTAACACGAATTTCTTTGTGCTCTCTACCCTGCATTTCTTTTGCTTTGTTACCCAAAGCGATAATTCTTTTGGTTGTTCTGTCGAAGGCTACAATTGAAGGCTCATTCAACACAATGCCTTTTCCTTTAACATAAATTAATGTGTTTGCAGTGCCAAGGTCAATTGCAATATCAGTTGAAAAAAAATCGAAAAATCCCATAATTCCTCTTAGTGCTTAAAGTGTCTAATTCCTGTAAAAACCATTGAAATATTGTTTTTATCGGCAGCTGCAATTACTTCCTCGTCTCTTACGGAGCCGCCGGGTTGAATTACCGAGACAGCGCCGCAATTTATAATTTCCAACAATCCGTCGGCAAACGGAAAGAAAGCATCGGAAGCGGCTACTGAATTTTTTAAATCTAAACCGTGTTCATCCGCTTTCATCTTTGCAATTTTTGATGAATCTAATCTTGACATTTGTCCGGCTCCCACTCCCAAAGCCGCTTTATCTTTAGCGAAAACAATTGCATTAGATTTAGTATGCTTGGCTACTTTCCACGCGAATATCAAATCCTCCATTTCTTTTTTATCGGGTTGTTTTTTTGTGACTACTTTTAAATCGTTTTCATTTAAAAGAATGCCGTCGCTTTCCTGAACTATTACTCCGCCGGGAATGTTTCTAAAATTTTGTGTTTTCTCTTTAACGGATTTTAATTGAATAATTAGTCTTCTGTTCTTTTTCTTTTTGAGTATTTCCAGCGCTTCATCGGAGAAAGAAGGAGCACAAATAATTTCAAGAAAAATTTCATTCAATTTTTTTGCCGTTTTAACGTCAACTTCTTTCGTAAAAACAACAATTCCTCCGAATGCAGAAACAGGGTCGCATTTTAAAGCGTTTTGATATGCTTCAAAAACAGTATCACCCACAGCTGCTCCTGCCGGATTACAGTGCTTAATAATTGTACATGCATTACCGCCGATTTCTTCGGCAAGTTCTGCAGCCGAGACTAAATCGATAATGTTGTTGTACGAAATTTCTTTGCCGTGGAAGACATTAAAATAGGATTCGAAATCTCCGTAAATAATGGCTTTTTGATGCGGATTTTCGCCGTATCTCAACTGTTTCCCTTTTTTATAATTTAATCGGAAATTATTTTGAGGCAGGTCAAATATTTTTTCCAAATGATTAGATATTACGGTATCGTACCTTGCAGTATGAGAGAATGCTTCCGCCGCCAATTCTTTTCTTTTATCTATATTTATTTTGCCCGATTTTAACCCTTCAATAAATTCGGTATACTGTTCCGAGTTTGTTAAAACGGAAACATATTTATAATTTTTAGCGGCGGCTCTAATTAAACTCGGTCCTCCGATATCAATATTTTCAATTGTTTCTTCCAATGTTGCATCGGTTTTGGAAATTGTTTTTTCGAAAGGATAAAGGTTTACACAAACGACATCTATCGGAGAAATTCCGTTTGCTTCTGCTTCTTTTATATCCGCTTGGTTATCCCGTCTAAATAATATTCCGCCGAATATTTTGGGGTGAAGTGTTTTTACTCTGCCGTCAAATACTTCCGGGAAGGAAGTGATGCTGCTGATTTGAGTAACTTTTAAGCCCGAATCATTTAAGATTTTTGCCGTATTTCCGGTTGCAATAATTTCATATCCAAAATCAGATAGTTCTTTACCGAAGGCAGTAATATTTGTTTTATCCGATACGCTAATTAAAGCAATTTTTTTCAATTTAATTTTCCTTTAGAAAGAGTTGTTTTCATAATACAATTTTACCCGCCGATTTTTATTTTACCGTCCGCAATTTTGTTAATTGTATCCGGCAACAATTGATGTTCGATTTTTAAAACTTTTCCGGCAATTTCTTCGGCAGAGCTACAATCTTTAATATCAACTTTCCCCTGCGCAATTATCTCGCCGGTATCATAAGTATTATCCACAAAGTGAACAGTGGCGCCGGACTGATTCCGACCCGAATTAAAAACAGCCTTGTGGACATTCATCCCGTACATCCCTTTCCCTCCAAAGGAAGGAAGCAAAGCCGGGTGTATGTTTATAATTCTATTTTTAAAATTATCCACAAATTTTGACGGCAGCAATTTTAAAAAACCGGCAAGAACTATTAATTCAATATTATCTTTTTTAAATAATTCCGTTAAGTAATCGTATTCTTCCGATACTTTTTTATAATCTATACAATAAAAAGGAATGCCTTTTTCTTTTGCAAGATCGAGTGCTTTACATAAATATTTATCGGATACGATCCATTTTACAACAATTTTTTCCTTTAATTCAGGATAATTTAAAATTGCGTTAAGGTTAGAACCGCGCCCGGAAACAAACACAGCAATATGCAAAATAAGATTTCCCTAAAAGTTGTTAAAATTACCTAAATAGTAGTAAATATTCAACGTAACCGTACCAAAATAAAACTAAATAAAGCTTTATTTTAATTTTTTCTTATTCAGAAGAGAAGCTTTCACAAAATCCCTAAACAAAGGATGAGGTTTTGTTGCTCTTGATTTTAATTCAGGGTGAAATTGGCAGCCGACAAACCAAGGATGTTCAGGTATTTCAACCATTTCAACCAATTCCCTGTCAGGTGAAAGTCCGCTTAAAATTAATCCGTTATTTGTCAATTCATTTCTGAATTTATTGTTTACTTCAAACCTGTGCCTGTGTCTTTCTGAAATAAAATTTGTTTTGTATGCTTTATAAGCATTTGTGCCTTCTTCAATTTTGCAAGGATACGTTCCGAGTCTCATTGTCGCGCCCATATTTTTAATGTTTTTCTGGTCGGGCATTAAATCGATTACACTAAACTTGTTGTTTTTGAATTCGGAGCTGTTAGCTTTTTTTATTCCGCAGACATTTCTTGCAAATTCAATTACGGCACATTGAAGTCCCAAACAAATTCCAAGGAACGGTATATTATTTTCTCTTGCATATTTTACTGCCAGTATTTTTCCTTCAATACCTCTTTCGCCGAAACCGCCGGGTACTAATATTCCGTTTACACCTTTTAACAATTTTGAAGTATTTGCTTCATTAAGTTCTTCGGAATGAACCGACCTTACTTTTACTTTTGTATTATTGAATGCTCCTGCGTGTACAAACGATTCCATAATACTTTTATAAGCATCCATGTGTTCGATATATTTTCCGCACAGTGCTATTTCAACTTCGTTAGTAGGTGTGTTAATTCTGCTTATAAGTTTATTCCAGTCATCTAATTTTATTTTCTTTTCAGGCAAATGCAGTCTTTTAAGTACCGTTTGGTCAAGCTTCTCTTTAAATAAAACTAACGGTACTTCATAAATTGAACTGCAGTCGTGTGCCGAAATCACAGCTTTTGAGTCCACGTTGCAGAATAAAGCAATTTTATCCCTTATTTCCCTGCTGATTTTTTTTTCTGAACGACAGACTAAAAAGTCGGGTTGTATTCCGAGTTCCAAAAGATTTTTCACACTGTGCTGAGTCGGTTTGGTTTTCACCTCCCCTGCTGAAGTAATATAAGGCACAAGCGTAACGTGTATGCTGATTGCATTTTTCTTCCCGAACTGCAGAAGTATCTGCCGCATTGCTTCCATAAACGGAAGGCTTTCGATATCTCCGACAGTTCCGCCAATCTCAGTAATAATAACATCGTATTCACCAAGCTCACAAAGTTTTGTCATTCTTCTTTTAATCTCATCTGTGATATGAGGAATAACTTGAACGGTAGCGCCCAAATAATCTCCGCGTCTTTCTTTTGTAATAACTTCGTGATAGACCTGACCGGTTGTTGTATTATTCAACTTGGACATATTCACGTCAAGAAATCTTTCGTAATGTCCCAAGTCCAAATCCGTTTCTGCACCGTCATCCGTTACATATACTTCCCCGTGTTGATACGGACTCATCGTCCCGGGGTCTACGTTTATGTAGGGATCGAATTTTTGGATAGTTACTTTAAAACCGCGCTGTTTTAATAACAGTCCCAAAGATGATGCGGTTATACCTTTACCTAATGAAGATATTACACCGCCGGTTACGAAAATAAATTTAACTTTTTTACGGGAGGAAATGGCCATTGTTTTTGTTCTTAAATATATAACTTGTTATGAATAATCTCAATGTGTAATCAAGTTTATTTTACATTTCTTACAAATATTTTTTACATCCGTTAAAAACGAAAGAATAAGTAAAACAAATGAGACGGTAAATAAATACATTATTAGCTGCGGAACTACGTTAGATAAAGCAAAAAGACAGAGCAAGCCATGCCGAAGCTGCGGTATTGTAATTTCAGATATTCTGTTTGATAAAAGTTATGGAACAAAGATATATATGAATGATTATAAGATTACAGCAACTTAATGAAAGATGCCTCATTCAAGGGATTTGCCTTCCATCTGTCATTTTTTGTTAATAATAATTTACAACTTTTAATACATTAAATTTGTTTTTATTATATTTTCACTTTATTATTGATATTCATTTAGATTTAACAAATTATTTGATTTTAATGCCTAAGTAATATTTTTTTTTACAATTTAAACCTTGAGCAAATTCATTTGACTAACAAATTTTTCAATACATTTTTTTCTGTAACTATAATTTTTGTATTGTTTTCTCAGAACTTTACTTACCCGCAAGATACCACCTCCAGTCTTACATATAAAAAGAAACCGCAATTTTTCAGATCTTCAATGTTTTACAGGCCGGATTTATCCTATCAACTATGGCGGCAATTTCAATTAGTGCAAAAAGCAAAAGAGGGCGATCCCATTGCCGAGCACGAATTGGGACTGAGATATTTGATGGGTGAAGGTTTTGCATCCGATACCACATTAGGCGCAAAATGGATAGGAAATGCGGCAAGGAAAAATTTAACATCCGCAGAATACAATTATGCCATACTGTTAAATAACGGATGGGGCGTAGATTGGAATCCATTTAAAGCCTATGATTTTTTTCAAAGAGCGGCATTAGACGGCATGCCTCAGGCAGAGTATATTTTAGGCATCACTCATCTAAATAACCTTGTTGTAAAAAAAGATTTGCTTATTGCTTATGAATGGTTAAAAAAATCAGCGGAATCCGGCTTTTTGCCTGCAAAAGAATACTTAAAAAGACTCGAGAAAAAAATTTCTCCCGAAAAATTAAAAGAAGCAAGAAAAAGTGCAAATAAGAATTCTGCGAAAGGTAAAATATTTAATAATTATTTAGCGGGTTCAACTCCAACCGGTTTGGAGTTAATTGATTTTGATCTGATACAAGATTCCGCCACAATAATTACCGATAAACATATACTTGGTGCTTTACTTACTGAGACAAATATACATTTGGCAGATACCTTAGGTATTACCGAAAAAAATGATTCTACTTTAAATGTTTTAAAAAGCGGATTACCATTTTTAAACCGGTCTGCCGAAGCAGGAAATCCGGAGGCTCTTACATTACTCGGAAGAATGTATGAGAAGGGTAAATATTTTAAAAAGGATAAGATTAAAGCTGCGGCTTATTATCTGCGTGCTGCAAGACTAAACTATCCGATTGCCGTTAATTTGTTCTATCAATTGACTAAAGATCATAAATTGATACATGAAATTAGAGATGCAGCAAAAAAACAAAAAGCAATCCCTATGTATATTTGGTACGGATTATATGTACTTGGAATACAGCGGGATATTGCTCCTAAGGATGCCTTTAAATTGATTTCTGATGCTGCAAATCAAAAATACATACCCGCAATGGTAGAACTTGGGCTGTCGTACTATACGGGAAACTTAGTAAAAAAAGATAAAGATAAAGCAAAAAAAATCTGGGAGTCGGCGGTAAAACTTGGAAGCGAAGAAGCACTGACAAGAATTGCAGCGACAAATATTCTTGAAAATAAATATAAGAACATCAAATTGGATATTGATATTTTAATGAAATCGGAAAAGATGGGCTCTATTTTATCGGAGGTTACGTTGGGCTCATTATATGAAAAAGGGTTAGGCGTAAAAAAAGACAAGGCTAAAGCAGTAATGTATTACAGGTCTGCGGCGCAAAGGGGAAATAGTTTCGCATTCAACCAATTAAGAAAAATGTACGATGAGATTAGACCGGATAAGTTTAGGTTTTAGTGAAGCACCTGGACTGGAAAAGATAAATACCAAAATTCAATTTACAAATCTCAAACCCGCCTCCCAAAGCCTATCTGTACAAAGTTGTTTCCGTTAATGATTAACAATTTTTATTTCCAGACGGCAGCCTAATGCTTCTACATATTTTTTTATTGTTGCCAAAGACGGTGAGTGTTTACCACTGCTAAGAGACGATTCCAGCCTTGCAATTGCCGGAGACTTTGTCCCCATAAGTTCGGCAACTTGAGCTTGACTAAGTCCGGCTTTCTTTCTTGCTCGAAGCATTTGTCTTAACAAAGAAAATTCTGTCTCAAGTGCTTTATATTCTTTTTGAACAGATGATTTTTTTAATGCTTTGTTTTTCAGTTCTTTATGTGTCATTTTCCAATACCTTCCTCATTCTTTTTTTTGCTGTTTGTATTTCCTTCTTTGGAATTTTATTTGATTTTTTAATAATTGATTATAACATATTTGTTACTATTTTCCAAGTATTAAATGCTAATATTTATGAAAGGTATAAATAAAGCAGTGATGTATTACAAGTCTGCGGCACAAAGAAAAAACAGTTTTGCATTCAACCTATTAAGAAAAATGTATGATGAGATTAGACCGGCTAAGTTTAGGTTTTAGCATAACTCCCGGATTGGAAGGAAAAATACCAAAATCCGATTTCCGAATCCAAAAACCGCCGCCTAT
>CAZAOG010000001.1:34641-79535 GCA_964486645.1 uncultured Ignavibacteriaceae bacterium
GATTGGAAGGAAAAATACCAAAATCCGATTTCCGAATCCAAAAACCGCCGCCTATATCCTTTCTGCACAAAATTTTTTCCGGTTACCATTTTTCTTCCTCCATATAAAAAATGATATAACTTACTGTACAATTAATAAAATAAAAAAATTATCTTCATATTTAAATAGCAGATACTGCTGCGGAGAAGTAAAGAGAAAAGTAGTACCCCAAATTAAACACTACAAGTTGGCATAATTTTGAGAATAATAAAAACGTAAACAAAAGAGAAAATTAATAATGGTGGAAGGAGAAGTTTAGGGGGTTTCCGTTTTTCACTATAAAATTGGGACAGGTTGGTCTTTATTAAAACTTCCGCCTTCGCTCGCTTCGGCGGACAGGTAGACCGTGTAGCTGAACTTAACAAAAATTTTATTATTGCTTTAATATTAGATTAATTTTATATTTGTAGTGCGATTGTCAATACAAATATAAAGGGAATAAAATGAATAAATCAGCAACTATACAAGCAAGGATTGATCCCCGCGTAAAACAAAAAGCGCAAAAAATTTTCAATAAATTGAATATGTCTATGTCTGAAGCTATTTCTATTTTTTTAACCCAAGTTTCTATAGAGAAAGGAATTCCTTTTCTTATAAAAATCCCGAATGAATTAACAGAAGAAACTTTGGCAAAATCAGAAGCCGGATTGGAACTACATAAAGTTTCGAATAAAAAACAACTTTTCAAGGAACTTAGTAATTGAATTTAGTTTATACTTCTCAATTTAAGAAAGATTTCAAAAAAGTTTTAAGTCAGGGTAAAAATACATCAAAGCCAAAGTCTGTAATTGATGTTCTTTTAAAAGGAGAAAAATTAGACCCTAAATTCAAAGATCATTCATTAATCGGCAAATGGAAAAATCATCGAGATTGCCATATTGAACCGGATTGGATTTTAATTTACAGATCAACAAATGATTCACTCATTTTGGAAAGGACAGGCTCACATTCTGAACTTTTCAAATAAATTAGAATTACCGCCAACATATTTCTATACTGCAAATACGCTTTACTTTAATTAATGTAAATGAAAAGTTACTGTTTTGTCACGGAGTAGTCCCCCGAAAAAACTCGGGGCAGGCGTGACAACCCGGAACAGGATTTTTAATTTATTATATGGACCAATCCCAATTAAGACTTAAAATTTTTTCGTAATCTTCCGGGCTGTTCATATTAAAGAATAGCTCATCGGAATAAAAATCTAAATTCTCCGGGTGAAGCATTTCTACCTCTATCGTGTCCAAGAATGAATGCATCCTGCATTTCTTCTTTTCGTTTTCAGGTTTATCGGAGTTTTCAATTTCGTGATCGCTTAAAAACTTTTCTGCTTCGGGCAAAATAGTCTTGTTGTACACCCCTGCAAGCGGTTGAGTATAACCGGCTGCCTCACAAATTGTAACCGGTTTACCGGTTTTATATGTTATCAGATAATTTATCATTTCAGCAGACATAAGCGGAATATCACAGGATATAATAAAATTCTTTTCCGTTTCCGTATGTAGCAGTGCAGAGTGAATGCCTGCAAGAGGTCCCCTGTACTTGTAAACATCTTCGAACAACGGCAGTTGTAAAAATTTGTATTCTTCCGGCGTGTTTGAAATAAGAAGAATATTTGAAAATAACGGTCGTACAATGTCAACCATTCTTTCAATCACTGTTTTTGAACCAAGCTTCATAAGGGCTTTGTTTTCGCCCATGCGAATGCTTTTTCCGCCGACCAAAATTGTTCCGGTTACATCGGTATGCAATTTACTCTCTCCCCTTTTTTAGGATTCAAATGTTCTTCTTCAATAACTATCAAACAGTTTGCTCTGCTAAGTTCAACCATATTACCCGATGATTGTGAGAATTTTGAAGTGACAAAATATTTGCCGTTTTCTTTTTTTAAAAAACCTTTCATAAAATATCTCTTTTTATCTTTCTTTTTTAAATCGTTCAATAATTCCGCTTCAACTTGTTCCGTATTTTGCATCCCGAATAAGTTGTTGACATTCTCCTTAATGTAAACCTTAAAGTTTATCTGGCTCGAAACCGGGTTGCCCGGAAGTCCGAATACTAATTTGATTTTATCATATTTATTAAATATCCCGAAGTAACACGGTTTCCCCGGTTTTATAAAAGCTCTCCAGAATATTTTCTTTACTCCCGATTCTTCAAATATATCTTTCAGGTAATCATACTCACCAACCGAAACACCGCCGGTTGTAAGCAGTATATCAATATCCGAATTTAAAATATTATTAACTTTCTCTTTTATTTTTTCTTTGTCGTCAGTAATAAAACCAAAATTTTTTGCTTTCTGGTTCAGGGCTAACACTTCACCTAAAAGTGAATATACATTGGATACTCTTATCTTATCTCCAACAGGTTTTTCATTAACCGGAATCAATTCATCGCCCGTAGCTAATATTCCGAATATTAATTTTTTATAAACTTTTATTTCGCTTCTGCCGCAAGAGGCAATAGATGCGAGATGACGCGGTTGTAAAAACGTCCCCTTTTCTACGGCAATTTCACCTTTTCTTATATCACTTTCTTTTCGCCTGATATTCATCCCTTCAAAATATTTTGATCCGGCTGAAAGTATTACTTTCCGGTTTTGAACTTCTACGTCTTCAATCGGGATTACAGCGGTACAAATTTCCGGTATTTTAGCGCCGGTCATTATTTTAAGGGTTTGTGTTTTTAAAAGGTCAAATTCCTTGAAATTACCTGCTGATATTTCCCCTATCATCTCCCATTCATTTATTGAATCATCGAATAGAACGGCGTAACCGTCGACCGCCGAATTATCAAAGGGAGGAAGATTTATGTCGGAGATGACGTTTTCCGATAAAGTCCTATGGAGTGAATTTTCGAGTTTAACAGTTTCCGTTTCCAATTTAAGATTTTGGAACTGTTCTTTAATTAGTGAGAATGCTTCCGTGTAACTTAACATAGTTTTTTAATCAGAGACTGTCTCAAAAGTACTGAAAACCGTTACGCCCAAGGCGCACAAGTAAAACGGTTAAAATAAATTTCGTTTTTTGCTTAAAATCCAACGATTGAACCTGCCAGCCGGCAGGCGGGATCGTGGGTTAACCAAAAATTACCCTTTTGAGACAGCCTCTCTACGAATATTATTTTTTTCTTTTGTAATCCCCGCTTTTCCCGCCGGTCTTTGATATTAATTTTATCTCATTTATCACAATTGATTTATCGACGGCTTTGCACATATCATAAACCGTTAATGCCGCAATTGATGCGGCAGTCAATGCTTCCATTTCTATTCCGGTAACGGAATTGGTTTTTGCAAAAGAATGAATTTCCACCGACTTCTTCTCTTCGTTTAATTCCAGCCTGACATCAATTTTTGAAATGAAAATATTATGACACAAAGGTATCAGCTCGGAAGTTTTTTTTCCACCCTGAATCCCCGCAATTTTAGCGGTAGTCAGCACATCGCCCTTTCCAATTTCATTGTTTCTTATTTTATAAAACAATTCGTCTGAAACAGTTACTTCCGCGAATGCTTCGGCTGTACGTAATGTTACGTCTTTTCCGGATACATCAACCATATTGGCTTTGCCGTCTTTATTTACGTGCGTTAATTTGTTCATCACCCGCCTATCGTCATCATATTGTTACTCATCATTTCGGAAAGCTTTTCGGCTCCGGGGTGTTTATCCCATTTATGCCGGATGGCTTCCTTCAGTTCTTTTATAATTTTTTCATCGGGATAATTTTTTTGGAACAATTCTTTAAAATTGATTTCGTGCTTACCCTCCGAGAACAGACACAATCTGAATTTACCCGTAGATGAAATTCTTACCCTGTTGCAAGTAGAACAAAAGTGCTCTGATATTGAACTGATAAAACTTACCTTAGCGGGATAATTATCCATTCGATAATCTTTTGCAACACTGTTTTTATCGGTTGATAAAACACTTAAAGAATATTTTTCTTCGACTATATTTTTAATTTCTTTATAACTTATGAAACCGTTCCTTTCCCAGGTGTTGCTTCCGAAGGGCATAAATTCTATAAAACGTATATTTACGTCCAAGTTTTTGAAATAATTAACAAAATCTAATATTTCACTATCGTTTATTCCCTTTATAATAACTGCATTTACTTTAACGGGAGAATAACCGTTTTCAATTGCTTCATCAATTACAGAAAGGATTCTGTCGGCTTCATCTTTTTGAGTAATGGATAAAAACTTATTTTTGTTCAAGCTGTCAAGGCTGATGTTTAAACTGTCAATACCCGAATTTTTTAACTCACCCACCCTTCCTTTAAGAAGTGACCCGTTTGTTGTAATTCCTGTTTTAAATCCATATACATCTTTCAGTTTTTTTACAGCATAAAAGAATTTGAAAACATCGCGTCTAACAAGCGGTTCACCGCCGGTAAATCTGAATTTTTTGAATTCCAATTCGCCCGCAAAAATTTCAATTACACGTAATAACTCTTCAAATGAAAGCAGGTTCATTTTAGAGAGCTTATCACTTAGTTTATTCGGATTACAATAGATGCAGTTGTAGTTGCATTTATCGGTCAAAGATATTCTTAAATAATCGTGGGTTCTATTAAATCTGTCAATTAGTTTCATATATCATAAAATAATTAATGCAATAACCGCCGAAATAATAACTACGTAAGCAGGATGCAGTTTGAAAAAAAACACCAACGAAAAACCGATTAGAATTATTATTATTCCTTTTACTTCCGCAACGTTTTTGGCTCCGTATTCATAAATTAATGCAGCAACCATACCAATAACGGCATACTTAATTCCGTTAAAAGCTTTTAATACCAATTCATTTTTCTGAAAATAATCCAAGAAATAAACTGCCAGCATTATAACGGTTGCAGGCACTATTAAATTACCCAGATTTGCTGCAATTACACCAAAAATACCGGCGACTTTAAAGCCGGTATAAGTTGCGTATTTAATAGAAATTGCTCCGGGAAATACTTCGACCAATCCAAGTACTTTTAAAAATTCATCCGGCTTAAGCCAGTGATTATTCTTCACCACTTCTTGTTCAATTAAAGGAAGCAGCGAATAAGCCCCGCCGAAGCTGAAGGAACCTACTTTAAAAAACGAGACAAAAAGTGCTAAAAGTTTTACTAACATTTAGTCCTCAATTACATCATCAATCCACGAAAGTGCGGCCATCATTGATGGAAGTCCGATTGTAGGTAAAGATAACAACGCAACCTGCCGCAGCTCTTCCGGCGATGCACCAACTTTTAATGCTTTACGGGTATGAGAATGCACCGCCCCTTCCAGTCTTGCGCCTGTTGAAATTGCAAGCTTAATTAAAGCACGAGTTTTGTCATCCAAAGGACCGGCTGAATGAACGGCATCGCCCATAGTTTCATAAGCATGAGCAACCTTCGGATAATCTTCTTTAAACTTTATATAGCGCTTTGGAATTTTTGACATCTTGGCTCTCCTTGTAACTATTTTATAAAAAAAGCCTCATCTTGCAAAGATGAGGCTTAGTGTTTTTATCCAATACCAATTCTCCTTTGCAAAGGTCCGCCTTAGGCGGACAGGCAGGCTAATTTATTTCTAAATTAACCCTATCGGTTTATTCTCGTATCTTATGACTTAGAAAAATAAACTCGGAGATAATTTTTTTAAAAAAAAGAACTAATACAAATTAAATAAACTTAAATTCTTATCATAATTTTTTGCGGCTCTGCTTCTTTTTAATTTTATGCGGTTCTTTTACACCTTGCAGAATAATTAAACCGGCGATAAAAAACAAACCCAAACCCAAAGTAGCTATTCTTTCACCCGAAATATCGGAAACAATTCCATAAAATAAGGGACCTATTACTGCGGAAGACTTTCCAAAAAGTCCGTCGTAAAAACCAAAATATTCAGCTTCGCTTGATTTCGGGATTAAGGATGCCATTAAACTTCGGCTGCAGGATTGAGATGAGCCGATTGCCAATCCGGCTAATAATCCTATTAAATAGAACTGTCCGGCATTTTCAACAAAAGCTGCGCCAACTACTACAAATATCCATATAACCAAAGTAACGGTAATGGTCTTTTTTGGTCCGATATGATCGGATATAATTCCGAAAATAAACGAACCCAAAACCGCCGTACTTTGAATTATTACAAAGAAGATGATAAGTTCAAAATCTTTCATGTGTAAAATATTTGCAGCAAAGATGGAAGCAAATGCAATAATAGTTATAATAGCATCGTTGTAAAGAAAAAATGAGATTAAAAATTTAGATATCGACGGAAATTTCTTTTCAACAAATAATGCTTTAAATGTATCAAAGCTTTTTTGCAATCCTTCTTTAATAAGTGATTTCTTGAGCGGAGATTTAATCTTGGGTTCGCTTACAAATAGAAACAACGGAATGGAAAATATCATAAAAAAAGCGGCGGCAATTAAAAAGGAAAGTCTTATTCTCTCATTATATATAGACGAAGAACTATCGGGTAAAATAAGAAGAACGATTAACAGTACAATTAATGCACCTAAATAACCGGCGGCAAAACCGTAACCGGAAACTCTTCCGAAATTTTTCTTCTCCGTTAAATTCGGCAGAAAAGCATCGTAAAAAACAAGACCGGCTTCGAATCCAACATTTGCCAAAATAAAAAGCAGAGCACCGTAGAGAATATCGCCTTCGTAAACGAAGTACATTAGTGCCGTGCTAATGACCGAGATTAATGTTAAAAAAAGCAAAAATCTTTTTCTGTTCCTTGAAAGGTCTGCAATTGCACCGAGTGCAGGGCTTAACACAGCAGCTAAAATCATCGAAACACTTACGGATAATCCCCAAATCCATTTTTGTCCGCCTGCAACAACATTAGTAAAATATTTTGAATAAATGACAGTAACAATAATTACCGAAAACGCTGTGTTGGCAAAATCAAACATTGCCCAGCTTACTATACGGCCCTTTTTCTTCATAAATTATTTT
The DNA here is from genome assembly GCA_964486645.1 of uncultured Ignavibacteriaceae bacterium. GTDB lineage: Bacteria > Bacteroidota > Ignavibacteria > Ignavibacteriales > Ignavibacteriaceae. The sequence continues at coordinate 41,626 of CAZAOG010000001.1, forward strand.
TTGTTTGATTTTCTTGAAATTGTTTCTTCGATTAATCCCCTTCCTTTTTTATTCAGTTCCCCCTTTTCTTTCAACTCGGAAAGGATGGCATCCATAATACCGTTAATAAATTTTCCGCTGCTGGCGGTACTAAAAGATTTTGCAATTTCTATTGTTTCGTTAATTGAAACTTTCGGAGGGATTTCCGGGAAATACATAAGTTCGCAGATCCCCATACGCAGTAGAACTTTATCTAAGAGAGCTATTCTTGTTATTTCCCAGTTTGCAACTCTTGATTTAATTTTTTCATCAAGATTATTTTTATTAATAATGACTCTGTTTATTAAGTCTTCGGCAAAACTTTTGTCGTTTTCATTATCGATATCTTTTAATATTTCTTCTTTTGTTGTAGAATGAAATTCCCGGTTTAACTCATAAGCATACAGTATTTGCAATGCTTTTTCTCTTGCGATTCTTCTTTTAGAAAATTTAGGCATACACTAATAATAATTTAAAGTTACACTATAAATATATATAAGATATAAAGAACATTTTTACTCTGTGAAATTATTGTAAAAAAAAAAGCGCCTAATGGCGCTCCTTTTAATTTCTTAACGAAAATACAATCGGGATAGATACCTGAACGTTTACAGGTTTTCCTCTCTGTTTTCCGGGTTTAAACCTTGTTGCTTTTACTGCTTTTAATGCACTTTCATCCAATCCTGCGCCAAGCCCCTTAATTATCCTTGCTTTGGTTACTATACCCTTTGTATTCACAAAGGCTAAAACATAAATCTTGCCTTCAATACCGGCTCTTATAGCAATTTGTGTATACTGGATTCTTTTTTGAATCCCTACTAATCCACCGATAGGAGTAGGCATTTCTTCAACCGCTACAAAGTATTGAGGCTCAGGTTCAGCTTTTTTTACTTTTGGAGGCGGTGGTGCTTCTACCACGGCATTAACGTCCAAATCGGTTGATGCAATATCAATATCCTCCAAAACATCTTCTGAAGGAGCTTCTATCGGAATAGGAGGTTTTGGTGGTGGGGGTGGTCTGTTTTCTTGTTTTGTTTGTTGAACATCTTCAACATTAAATAATTCCTGAGAAGTCTGAGCTATTTGTTTACCCTGATCAAGATGTGGGAAAAATTTGAATGCAACAATCATAAAAACAAGTGCTGCTATAACACAAATTTCAAACACACGTTGATATGTACGTCGTTGATCAGCTTCAGGTTTTTTTAGTTCCGCCATTTAATTACCTCAAAAAATGCAAATTTTGTTTGCTTAAATTAACAAATGAACAATGTTTTGTCAACTGTATTCACTTAGTATATATTACTTATTTAAAAATAAAATGTTCCCGAAATTATTCTTATAATTCGTACCCCAATAATTTATTTGAATTTCTTTACTAAAAAATATGTTAACGATACGCCTAAAAATACTCCTATTATATCCGCGCTCCAATCCAAAATACTGCAATCTCTCCCCGGAATAAAAGCCTGATGCAATTCGTCAACCATTGCATAAACGCCAAGAAATATTATTGTTGAGATATAAGCTTTATTTTTTAATAATTGGAATTTATTTTGAACCAAAAGAGTTAGATTAAACAGAAAACTCAGAACAAGATATGCCAGTAAGTGTTCAATCTTATCATTTATTTTTATGTTCGGCATTTCTTTTGAAGGCAGACTTGTTGCTATTATTAATGCAACCCAATAAACAATTAAAGGGAAATAAACTGTTATTTTTTTATGTTTTTCAAGGAACTCAAGCACAGCAGTTAACCAAAAAATTTGTTGCAAAAGGAATGTTGTTTAATATATCGGTTGCAGTATATGTTAATTCGGTTTGTTTATAAGCCAATATATCGGCAGATAAACTATGCAAATAAACAGCCGTAATTATCGCTTTTTCAAATGACATTTTTTGTGAAGCAAAACCTGCAATTAGTCCCGTTAATACATCACCGGTTCCGAACTTTGCCATTCCCGGGTTACCTGTACTATTTATAATCGACTCCCCTTTGGGTGTGAAAATTATTGTCGGGGCACCTTTCAAAACCAAATAAGCTCCCGTTTCTCTTACAAATTTATTCCCGTATTTTATTATATCGGTTGTTAATTCTGCGACAGATATATTGATTAAATTTGCAAACTCTCCGTAATGAGGAGTAAGCACCGAATTTTTTAGATTTACACTTTTATATCTATTATTATTGAGCGCATAAATTGCATCGGCATCAATTACTATTTTTTTTCTTTTTCTTTTCCTTAAAATTAAAAGTACAGAGTTTTGTGTTTTAATATTTCTTCCTAATCCGGGACCGAGAACAATTGAATCCGCCCAGTAAATATTATCCAAGAATTCACTTACGTTTTCTTCAAATAAACATTCCGACTTCCCGTTACCATAGCTGATTACTACTACTTCACCCAATTTTTTTTGAATTAAATTTCTAACAGACTTTGGAAAACATAATATTGAAGCACCCGCTCCGGTTTTCAATACGGCTTTAGAGGTAAGTACCGCTGCACCGGGATATTTAGCCGAACCCGCTATTCCAAGCACCTTACCCGCAGAATATTTGTGAATATTTTTCTCTCTTTTGGGTAACGACATGAATACGTCTTCAGGCTCGGTTAAAAAAACATCGGCTTTTATTCCTTCAAAATACTCGTCGCTTATTCCTATTCCGGCTTTGACTACTTTCCCGCAATGTGTAAAACCTTTATTAAAAAATAATCCTTTTTTGTATCCGCCTAATGAAATGGTTAAATCCGATTTGAAGATTACCTCGCCTGTGGCTTTATCGGCATCTAACCCTGTAGGAATGTCAATGGCAATTTTAATTGACCTTTTTTTATTTAAATGTTTAACAACCGATTTGTAAGGTTCTCTTAATTCTCCTTTTCCTCCGCTGCCTAAAATTGCATCTACTATAATTTGGGATGAGTTTATTTTGCTCATCTGTTTAGGAGATTTATAATTGTATATTTGAATATTTTTATTTTGCGCAGATAATTTTTTTAAAATATTATAATTTGTTAAGCAATCGGCAGACATTTTATTTTTAGCGCCGATGGATATTACATTTACTTTGAAACCGGCATTGGCAAAATGTCGGGCTGTTGCAAAACCGTCACCGCCGTTATTTCCTTTGCCGCAAACAAAACCTATTTTATTAATTTTATTATTAGAATGGATGAAGGAAATAATTTCATTAAAGATATTGATGGAGGCATTTTCCATTAGGATTAAACCGGATATACCGAGTTTGTTAACGGCGTAACCGTCTACCTTTCTGATATCTTTAGTATTATAGAGAGGAATCATAATATTTTGCCACAAAGCTTATACATAAAATAGTTAAGCGGTTAAGAGAGATAATCTAAAATATTCATTAGAAATATAATAAATTATTTCAAGAAGGATGAAATTACGTTAATAAGCGTACCGGGTAAAATACCAATTACAATTACAAAAAGTACGGAAACAACTACGGACAACAACCCGTAATTTCCCTTTTTTACGGTAAAATCTTTTTCGGTTTCTTTGAAGTACATAATGACAACAACTCTTATATAAAAATAAACACTTATTACGCTTGAAATAACACCGATAATTGCCAACCAGGTCATATCTGCCTTTATAGCGGCAATAAAGATGTAATACTTACCGAAGAAGCCTGCAAACGGCGGAATACCTGCTAAAGAGAACATACTGATAGCCAACATTGCCGCCAACAGAGGCTGCCTTTTCGAAAGGCCTGCATAAGAGTCAAAAGTTAAATTAGTTTCTTCTTTACCTTCGATGAGAGCAACCACACCGAAAGCTCCGAGATTCATAAATGTATAAACTGCCAAGTAAAATATTATTCCTGCAATTCCTTCAAAATTACCGGAGGCAAGACCAATGAGCAAATAACCTGCGTGAGCTATTGAAGAATATGCAAGCATTCGTTTAATGTTATCCTGAGCAATAGCAACAATACTGCCGTAGAGCATTGATGCTACGGCTAATACCGCCAAGTAAGGTGCGAACACATTTGCGTTGCCGTACATAAAAACCGTACCTAATGTAATTATTACGGCAGAAAAGGCAGCAGTTTTGCCGGCTGTAGAAAAGAATCCTGCAACAGTGGTAGCAGAACCTTCATAAACATCGGGTACCCACATGTGGAAAGGAAATGCTGCCATTTTAAATGAAAAGCCGATAAGAAACAATAAAATTCCGGCAATAAAAATAAGATTATGCGATAATTCACCAAATTTACTAACAATAACCGCAATAGAAGTTGAGTTTGCCGTGCCGAAGATTAGAGCTATTCCATAGACTATAAATCCCGTAGCAAATGCACCGAGTAAAAAATATTTTAACGAAGCTTCGTTGGCTTTTAATCTTGTTCTGTTTAATCCTGCTAAAGCATAAAAACTTACCGACATGATTTCCAATCCTAAGAAAATAACAAATAAGTCTTTAGCTCCTGCCATCAACATCATGCCAAGGACGGAAAATTGAAGAATTATATAAAATTCTCCGAAATTATTTCCATATTTTTCCGCGTAATCCATTGCCATTAAAACAACCAAAGCGGCGGCAAAATTAAAAAGGAAGATAAATATGTTAATATTCCCCCCAACCTGGAGCATATTATTAAAAAACAATTGTGTATTATCCGCATAATAGAGAGAATGAAATCCCGCTGCAAGAAAAATAAGAACGGAAAACCACGCAATTAATCGTTTACTGTTTTTTATATATATTTCAATAAATATTGAAACAAGTATGCCTGATGCAATTAAAATAAATGGGGTTAAATTAAAAATTTCTTTCATTATTATAGCCAAAATTACTCAATAAATAAAATATCATCGTCTGTTGCTTCGATTTTTAATTCGTGATTTTCACCCGGATAAAGTGCAAGTTTACGATGATTTTTAAGTTTAAATATATCTTTATCTTTTTCCACAATTACAATTTTTATGGCTTCGTATTTTGATATCTCATCTGCCAAATGTTTATATTCCTTAAAATAAATGCTCATAAATCCGTTTTCTTCTTTAACGTAAATATGTTTGGAAGTCGGAGAAAAATCAGTAATAATATTATCTTCAATAATTACTTTTAATAAATAACCGTTAAAAGGTAAAATTACCCTGTTGTAATAATATAAACCGTTTTCTTTCTTTTTAAGTATTTCATTAATTGTACTCATAGTTTTACTTCCTTTTATCTAAAGAAAATTAACCAAACTAAAGCATAAATAGGAACTAAGATTGGTATAGCATATTTAATTAAATAAGCAAAGAAACTCGGCATTTCAATGCCGGCTCTTTCTGAAATTGACTTAACCATAAAATTCGGTCCGTTGCCAATATAGGTCATTGCGCCGAAAAAGACAGCCGATACCGAAATAGCCCTTAAAAAGACATCATCTCTAAAAACAAATTCCAGTACTTGAGATTGTACGTTCACATCCAAAGCAAACTTACCCATAGCCGCACTTAAAAAGTTAAGATAAGTGGGTGTGTTATCCAACACTGCCGACAAAGAGCCCGTTGCCCAATAAAATGTTGAAGTATCAAGAAGGTCGTGATTTACCTTGGCAAAATTTGCAATCAATTGTAAAGCAGGTACCATCGTTAAAAATATACCGATAAATAAATAAGCAACTTCCTTAATGGGTTCAAAATCAAATTCGTTTGCTTTAAGAACATCCGGGTGCGCATTTTTATAAGATAGATAAACAACACCGAACATTATAAACTCCCTAATTCCGATAGGAAAAGGACTCAAACTCGGCACCCAGCTTATCACGTTGGGGTCGATAAATACTGCGATAATAATTACGGCTAAATAGATTAAGTTTTTACCGCCTTTAAATTCAATAGTACCGGAGTAGTCTATTTTAGCTATATTTTTCTCGCCTGTTTTGTTCCTTCTATCAAATAAATAAAACACCAATAGAATTAAAAGAATGGTAGGCAGCCAAATATACCAAACATTTTCAATTACCCAGAAAAACGGAACACCTCTTAAAAAGCCTATGAACAAGGGAGGATCACCGATAGGCGTTAAAGCACCCCCGACATTACTAACAAGGAAAATAAAGAAAATGATATGATACGGCTTTATTCTTTCTTTGTTCATTTTTATAAAAGGTCTTATCAAAAGCATTGCCGCGCCTGTTGTTCCTATAACGTTAGCCAATACGGCTCCGAGTAATAAAAACAAAACATTGGCAAACGGTGTCGCTTCTTTATTAACTTTTATAAGAATTCCGCCCGAAGCAACAAATAAAGAACTTAATAAAGCTATAAAGGAAACATATTCAGTAAAAATATGGAGTATACTTTCGTAATCTTTTAAAAAATATAAATAATAAACTAAAGTTATTAAACCCAATAATATTGAGATTTTCGGATAATGTCTCTCCCAAAAATGTTTGTAAAATAAAGGACCGGTTGCTATCAGTATTAATATAATTACAAACGGCAGAACCATAAAGATACTCGGTTCAACAACTTCTGCGGTTTCGGATAAAGCTGCGGCTGAATCTGCACCGAACAAATTTGTTGCCGATAAAAAAACAAGTGATATTACTATTGTTAAAAAATGAAATCTCTTAGAAGCCAGCATCCATTACCTTTACTTTAAAGTTACATTTTGACGTTGAAAAACCTGCTCGATAACTTTATGAGTAGATTTTTTTGAGACATTTAGAAAAGTACTCGGATATATACCTATCCAAACAATAAAAATAAATATCGGGACTAAAACAAGCATCTCGCGTTTGTTCATATCTTTAAGTCCTTCCAATTTAGGATTAGTAACTTTTCCGAAAACAACTCTCTGGTACATCCACAGCATATAAACAGCGGCAAAGATTACTCCCGAAGCTGCAAATACAGTATAAATCCAACTGTTTAATACCGGTGATTTAAATGAACCCACTAAAATTAAAAATTCGCCCACAAATCCGTTTAACCCGGGCAAACCTATTGATGAAAGTGAAGCAAACATAAGTGCGAAAACGTAGAAAGGAACTATTTTGGCAAGTCCGCCGTATTCCGATATTTCCCTTGTATGCGTTCTTTCATAAATTACACCGACTAAAAGGAATAAAGCTCCGGTAGATAATCCGTGATTTACCATTTGAATGATCGAGCCTTGCAAAGATTCTGCAGTCATTGCAAAAATACCGAGAACAACAAAGCCTAAATGTGCAACGGAAGAATATGCCACAAGTTTTTTCATATCCTTTTGAACCATTGCCACAAGTGCCCCGTAAATTATTCCTATTACAGCAAGTACGGAAATAAAAGGAGCAAAATAAATTGATGCTTCCGGAAATAACGGCAAATTAAATCTGACTAACCCGTACGTACCCATCTTCAGCAAAATGGCAGCAAGTATAACACTGCCTGCCGTAGGTGCTTCAGTGTGAGCGTCAGGAAGCCAGGTATGTAAAGGAAACAACGGTACTTTAATAGCAAAACTAAGAGCGAATGCCAAGAACATGTACAGCTGAATTGTACTTGGAATAGTAGGAGCTACTTTATATAATTCCGTTATATCCGTAGATAAATGTCCGAGAGAACTTGATGCATAAATTGCCAGCCAAATAATGGCAACCAGCATAAGTAAGCTGCCTACCATAGTATAAATAAAAAATTTAACGGATGCATAAATTCTTCTCTTGCCGCCCCAAATTCCGATTATAAAGTACATCGGAATTAAAGTTATCTCCCAGAAAATGTAAAATAAGAAAAGATCCAGGGAAAGGAACACACCAATAATTCCTGTTTCTAAAAGAAGCATAAAGAAAGTAAACTCTTTAACATTCTTCTTTATGCTTGACCAGCTTGAAATTAATGTAAGCGGCGTTATAAAAGTAGTGAGCAATAAAAGCAGCAGCGACATTCCGTCCAAGCCCACAAAGAAACTTATATTTAAATTTGTAATCCAATTAAACTTAAATATAAACTGGAAGTCGCCGTTTTCAACATTAAAATTAAAATAAAGAATTACTGAAAGAATGAAAGCAATAACAGATACCCCTAAGCCGAAGTATCTAATCAAATTTTCATTTTTTTTATTAAAAAATAAGAGAAGTACCGCGCCTAAAATAGGGACAAATAAAAGTATTGTAAGTATAATATTTGATTCCATAAAATTATAAAGTGAAAATTATCCAAAAAAGTGCTATTGCAATGCCGACTGCCATTATCAACGCATAGAATTGTGCAATGCCGTTTTCTAATTTTCTTATTTTTACTGAAATAGAATTGATAATTGAGGCAGCACCGTTTACTGCTCCGTCAATAATTTTTGTATCGGTTATTTTCCAAAGCACTGATTCTGAAAAACGATAAATTGGTTTAACAATAGACCAATCGTAAAATTCGTCCACAAAATATTTGTTCCATAAAATTTTGTAAATGCCGTTAAATCTATTTTTCATTTTATCTGCGAATGCAGGATTTTTCAGATAGATTTGCCTTGCAATTATTATACCTGCTATGGCTATTAAAACGGAGATAGTCATTAAAGTAATTTCAGTAGAGTTCGAATAAGTTTGATAGAGAGCTAATTTACTTTCGGCATTTCTAAAAATCGGTTCGAACCAATGTTCAAATTTGTTGCCGCCTTCTCCGGAAAACAATGCAGGTATTCCGATAAATCCGCCGATAGTTGCAAGCACGGCTAATGCAAATAAAGATAATGTCATCAATTTAGGTGATTCGTGCGGATGTTTATCTTTTTTAAATCTTTCTTTACCCATAAAAGTAAGATAAACAACTCTAAAGATATAAAACGCCGTTAATAAGGCTGTAAATACGCCTATCCCCCAATATAATACATTCCCGTTTGCAAAAGAAAACCATAGAATTTCATCCTTACTGAAGAACCCGGATAATGGAGGTATACCGGAGATAGCCAAGGACCCAATTACAAAAGTTACAAAAGTAGCGGGCATATATTTTTTTAGTCCGCCGTAATTTTGTATACTCTGTTCTTCGTGCATAGCGTGAATTATTGAACCGGCACCCAAAAAGAGGAGAGCTTTGAAAAATGCGTGTGTCATTAAATGAAATAAACCTGCGGAAAAAGCACCTACTCCCAAAGCTAAAAACATATAGCCTAATTGAGATATTGTAGAATAAGCCAAGACCTTTTTAATATCATTTTGTACAAGACCTATCGTAGCTGCGAACAAAGCAGTGATAACGCCAACAACAGCAACAACAGTAAGTATTGCCGGCGCAGAAACAAATAAAATTGAAGACCTTGCAACCATATAAACCCCTGCAGTTACCATAGTTGCGGCGTGTATTAAAGCGGAAACCGGTGTAGGACCCGCCATTGCATCAGGCAGCCAAACATAGAGAGGAATTTGTGCGGATTTACCTACAGCTCCTATAAATAAAAACAAAGCAATAAAATTAAATGTTGATTCCGGAATTCCGGGTGCACCTGCTCTTGCAAAAACTTCACCAAAATTTAAACTGCCGAATGTTAAATATATCAAGAACATTCCGAGCAGAAAGCCAAAATCACCAATTCTGTTTACTATAAATGCTTTTTTTCCGGCATCAGAAGTTGTACCTTTTTCAAATTTTTTGTCATACCAAAATCCTATAAGAAGATAGGAAGACAAGCCTACGCCTTCCCAACCTAAGAAAAGCAGTACAAAATTATCTGCAAGTATAAGGTTCATCATCATAAAGATGAACAAATTGAGATAAGCAAAAAATCTCCAAAAAGATTTGTCGCCGTGCATATAGCCGATTGAGTAAACATGAATAATGAATCCTATGCCGGTAACAATCAAAGCCATAAATAAAGAAAGCTGGTCGACTTGATAGGCTATGTTAACGTTTAATGCGCCGGCATTAAGCCACGTAAAAAGTTCGATTATATGTTCTCTGTTTTCAACGGGTAAAGATAATGTTTCGAAGAATGCAAAAAGAACGATAATAAAAGATATTCCTACCGCAGAACTGCCGATTATTCCAATTATCTTTTCATTTTTAATTTTGCTTCCGAAAATCCCGTTTATAAGGAAACCGACTAAAGGAAGGAGAACCGTTAAATAAATTAATTCAATCATATAAAAGTTTTTTCAATATTCAATAATTAAAAACTACCATTTTAGGATATTTATTTCATCTATATTTAATGTCTTCTTATTACGGAACATTGCAATTATTATTGCAAGTCCAATTGCTGCTTCGGCTGCGGCAACCGTCATTACAAAAAACACAAAAAGCTGTCCTACCGAATTACCTAAAAAGGATGAAAACGCGACCATGGATAAATTAGCCGCATTCAACATCAGTTCGATAGACATAAATACCATTATTGCATTTCTTTTAACTAATACGCCAATTACCCCGACGATAAAAATAAATGCGCTAAGTATTAAATAATATTCAATTGGAATTTCCATTTTATTCTATTCAAATTTCTTTTTTGCTAAAACAAGAGCTCCTATTGTAGCTGCTAATAATAAAAAACCGGCAGCTTCAAACGGAAGTATGTAATTTGTAAATAATTGTTTACCTATCTCTTCAACAGTACCTGCTTTTACACTGGCTGCTACTGAAGCGTTATTTAAATTTCCGGGACTAATAAAGAAAATTAAATAAGCTAATTGCAGAAAGATAACAACCCCGACTATTAAAGCAAAAATCTTTATGGAAGGATTTGCTTTTAAAAATTTTTTTTCATTTTCCGGCTTCAACAGCATAATTACAAACAGGAACAATACCATAATTGCACCGGCATAAACAATAACTTGAACTACGGCAATAAATTGTGCATTTAGTATTAAATACAAACCGGCAAGTCCTGCAAAATTTAATATCATAAATAATGCACTAATTACAAGGTTTCGCCCTGTCATCATCAGAACGGATGATATTGCTGAAACAGCACCAAATATTATAAATAAAACTACTTGTAAAGACATTTGTTTCTTAATTTAATTTTTAGTTATGGCGTTTTTCTATAAATCATTCTCGGAAACGGAATTGTTTCTCTAATATGTTCCAAGCCGCAAATCCAACTTACAGTTCTTTCAAGTCCTAAACCAAAACCCGAATGCGGCACTGACCCGTATCTTCTTAAATCCAAGTACCATTCAAAATGTTCTTGGGGAAGATCGTGTTCTTTTATTCTTTTAAGCAATAGATCATAATCATCTTCTCTTTGACTGCCGCCGATAATTTCACCGTAACCTTCGGGGGCTAATACATCAACGGCTAACGCAAGTTTTTCATTTTCCGGATCTCTTTTCATGTAAAAAGCTTTTACTTCAGCAGGGTAACGATGTACCATAACAGGCCGGTCGAATTGATTAGAAATTATTGTTTCATCAGCTCCGCCGAAGTCGTTGCCCCATTCAAAATCAACGCCGTTTTCTTTTAAAATGTTAACAGCTTCATCGTATGTAATTTTTGGCAAGGGAGCTTTTACATTTTGTAATAAAGCGGTATCCCTATCCAAAGTTTTTAATTCACTTTCACAATCTTTTATTACGGTCTGAACAACATATTCCAAAAATTGTTCTGCTAAATCCATATCATCATTTAAGTCAGCGAAAGCTACTTCAGGTTCCACCATCCAAAATTCCGTAAGATGTCTTCTTGTTTTTGATTTTTCTGCGCGGAAAGTCGGCCCGAAATTATAAACCTTACCGAGCGCCATTGCATTGGCTTCTGCATATAACTGTCCGGATTGAGTTAAATAAGCCTTTCCCAAATCAAAATAGTCAGTTGCAAATAGGGTTGACGTTCCTTCGCAGGCAGAAGGAGTTAAAATAGGAGTATCGACTAATGTAAAACCGTTATTGTCAAAAAAGTCTCTGATAGCTTTTACAATTCTCGCTCTTACTTTTAATATAGCCGTCTGCTTACTTGATCTCAGCCAAAGATGGCGGTGGTCCATTAAAAATTCTATACCATGATCTTTGGGAGTAATAGGGTAGTCGTGAGTTTCGCTAATAGTTTTTAAGTCCGAAGCATCAAGTTCATAACCCCCGGGTGAGCGGGGTTCTTTTTTAACTTTGCCTGTAACTTCGATTGAAGATTCCTGTCCTATTTTATCTGCGTTATCAAAAACTTCTGCGGGAACGTTCCCCTTAAAATAGATACATTGAACAATACCCGAGCCGTCGCGCAATAATAAAAATTTTAATTTTCCGCTTGATCTTTTGTTATAAAGCCAGCCCTTTAAGGTGATTTCTTCACCGACGTGTTTTGATAAATCCTTAACTAAAATTTTCTGCATTTAGGAATAATATTTATTAAAAATTGACTTGTTAATATAAAGAGAGGTAAAAATAAAAGCAAAGAGAGTTAGGAAAACAAGCCATTAAATTTATCCTAAGCTGCTAATACAGATACATAAACTTTACCGTTTTTCACATTCACTTTATATGGAGCTAAGGGTCTTGGCGGAGGTCCCGCAATGTTTATACCCTGTAAATTATAATGACCGTTATGGCAGGCACACCAAATATGAGCGAAATCTTCTCTATATTGAACGGTGCAACCCAAATGTGTACATATTGCAGTAAATGCTCTAAGTTCGCCTTCAGGTGTTTTTATTAAAATCCCGGGCTCGTTACCAAAACGAAATATTTTTCCGCTGTTAGGTTTTAAATCATCAACCTTTCCTACTTCTACGCTTGTAGGTTTGGGTGTTACATCTTTTGGAGGTATTAAATATTTATAAATCGGATATATGATGAAAGTAAGAAAGATGCCGGAGACTGTGGTTAATATAGTGTTTAAAAAACTACGTCTTGTTTCAAGTTTTGGTTTGTCCTCATTTTTTTCCATTTGAATTTTCCCCATTCTAATTATTTTAATTTTATATTTTAATTATTTTTTGCAAAAGTATTCAATATTTTTTTCCGCAATTTTCTACTTTACAAAATTCATAATTAAGTTTAATGGAATATATTTTTATAGGTTTTCCCTTTAAATTATTTAACACAATATTTTAGTACAAAAATATTTTTCAATCATTATTTTAAATATAATAAAATTTGATCCTCCATATTTTTATTTTATCAATTCCATTTCGCCTGAGCTATTCAGCTTGAAAATTAATTTACAATTGATTTTAACCCGGATTCTTTACCGGCGGAATTATCTTTGAACATGATTTGAACATCGACGATAACGGACTTATCTATTGCCGAAAGCGCGGGACAGCATTCAATAGATGAATTTTTTATTCTCATCAACTCGGTTTTTGTTGCATTACTATCAACGGTTATATACAGTTTAATTTCTTCAATTTTCGGTTCGTTGCTTAAACTATAGAAATATGAATAATTAAATTTACCTTCTATTTTAACCGATAAACTTTTTAAAACCACATCGTTTATCGATGCACTAATTACATAACTGCTGGCAAAACAGCTTACTATACCAAATAGAAAATATTTTAAAGGTTCGGGATATTTGTCTGACCCGCCCAAAAAATTCGGATTATCGCTGACTACATTCTGCACACTGTTTTTATACTTTAACGATGAAATAAACTGACCGTTATCGTCTTCGAAGTTCCAATATCCTTTAACAGAAATTATTTTATATGCCAAATCTACGTTTGTATAAATTTCTTTTTCTGCTTTATATATCTCATCAATATCAATATTATTAATTTTCATAATATAGCCTCTTATTATTTCATCATTTTAAATAAGAGTGTAGAAATTATTTTTTTATTTAATTATTAATTATTCAATTATTAATTTTCCATGCAGCATTCCCATCCCGCATTGGAAATTATATTCACCGGGTTTATCTATTTTTAGATCTACCGGAATAGTTTTAAAAGGCGTTAACGTTGCCTTTACACCTAAATCAGAAAAGATTACATCTTCGGAACAAGCCGCCGTTTCTTCTCTGATAAAATTTAGTTTAATAGGTTTACCTGCCTCAAAAATTAATACATCCGGAGTGTAGCCGCCTTTTACTTTTATTACGGCTTCCTGCAATCCGCTTTCGGATGATTGAATTTTTACGGCTTTCTTTTCCGAGAACCAAAAATACCATGCAACTAAAATTGAAAGACCTATTCCAACTACTATTACTAATATTTGATCTATTGCCATTGTATCAACTCCTATTTTCTTTTATTGCAGGTTAACTAATTTTTGGTTTATATTTTCGTAATCTGTTTGCGTTAGTTACCACTGTAACAGAACTAAATGCCATAGCAGCTCCGGCAAGCAGCGGAGAAAGTAAAATACCAAAGAACGGATACAACAAACCTGCTGCAATCGGCAGACCTAATCCGTTATAAAAGAATGCGCCGAATAAATTTTGTTTAATATTTTTCATCGTAGCTTTAGAAAGTTGTATGGCAAGGACAACTCCTTTTAAGCTTCCTTTGATCAACGTTATATCGGAAGCTTCGATTGCAACGTCCGTACCGGTTCCAATTGCCAAACCTATATCGGCTTGAGCCAATGCAGGGGCATCGTTAATACCGTCACCGACCATAGCAACTACTTTACCTTCATTCTGCAGCTTTTGAACATTCATCGCTTTATCTTCGGGTAATACCTCGGCAAACACTCTGTCAACGCCTACTTCTTTTGCAATTGCATTGGCGGTTCTTGTATTGTCGCCTGTTATCATAACCACTTCAAGTCCGAGCTTTTTAAGTTGAGCAATTGCTTCTTTTGAATCTTCTTTTACAATATCGGCAACTGCTATAATCCCTGCGGCTTTTCCGTCAATTGCAATAAACATTGGAGTCTTACCGTTATCTGCTAATTCTATACTTCTATGTTCCAGGTCACCCAGTTCAATTGAAAATTTGTTCATCATTTTCAAATTACCGAGCAGCATTTTTTTATCGTTAACAATTGCTTCCACACCATGACCGGGGACGGCATTAAATTCTTTAGGATCGTAAAATTTAAGTCCTTTACTTTCCGCACCGTTGACAATTGCTTCGCCAAGCGGATGTTCGGAAGCTTTTTCAACACTTGCGCTAAGCGAAAGGACTTCTTCTTCGTTAAATCCGTTCGTTGTAATAACATCCGTAAGTGTAGGTTTCCCTTCCGTAATTGTTCCCGTTTTGTCCAAAACAATTGTATTAAGTTTTTGAGCTGTTTCAAGAGCATCACCGCTTCTAATTAAAATTCCGTTTTCGGCACCTTTACCTACACCTACCATCAAGGACATAGGCGTGGCAAGACCTAAAGCACAAGGGCAAGCTATCACCAGTACGGTAACAAAGGTAATGAGAGCGTAAATTAAATTAGGACTCGGTCCGAAGACGTACCAAATAACAAAAGTAAAAATTGCAATAATCATTACCCCGGGTACAAAATAACCTGCCACTTTGTCTACTATTTTCTGGATAGGAGCTTTTGAACTTTGTGCTTGTTCTACCAATTGAATTATTTGTGATAAAGCGGTGTCTTTTCCAACTTTTGTTGTTTTAAATTTAAAGGATCCCGTCTTATTTATTGTACTGCCAATTACTTCATCGTTAATGTTTTTTTCAACGGGTATAGCTTCGCCCGTAATCATGGATTCATCTATTGAAGAGGAACCTTCTACTATCACACCATCAACGGGTATTTTTTCACCCGGTCTGACAACAACAATATCATCAAGTACAACTTCTTCAACGGGAATATCCATTTCTTTTCCGCCTCTAAGTACCCGCGCTGTTTTTGCCTGCAAGCCCATAAGTTTTTTAATCGCTTCTGAACTTTTACCTTTTGCCCTTATCTCCAACGCCATACCCAAGACAACAAGAGCTACAACAACAAATATTACGTCAAAAAATTGATCCGCAAGTTCTTTGGCCGGAAATATACTTGGAAAGTACGTTGCAACCGCGGAATAAATCCAGGCCGCCGAAATACCCGTAGCAATTAAGGTGTGCATATTGGCTGATCTATTTTTAAATGCAGCCCAAGCACCGGTATAGAATTGAGAGCCTGACCAAAACATTACGGGTAAACTTAAAATGCTCATTGCTACCCATATATACCATAAAGTTATAGAACCAATTTGAAATTGCTCAGGCAAATTCCAAACGGAAGGATAACTAAAAAATATTACGGGCAGGGATAAAGCACCGGCAAAAATAAATTTCTGCATCAATGTTTTATATTCTTTTTCTCTCGCTACCTGGTTTTCGTCTACAGGTTCATCTTTTTCTGTTTTTGCGTCTACTTGTTTTCCGGGTTTTACGCCGGAAGTATCGTAGGTTTTATATCCAAGTTTTTCTATAACATTTTTTACTTCGACAATATCAATTGTTCCGGGTATATATTTTATAATTGCCGTATTTGTACCAAGGTCTACACTGGCTGAAAGCACACCGCCGGTTTTTGATAACTCTTTTTCAATTTTAGTAACACAAGAAGCACAATGCATCTCGCCAATACCTAATTTTAATACAGAAAATCCCGTTTGGTAGCCTGCTTTTTTGATAGCAGAAAGAATTTCTCCGGTTTTTACTTCATTATTATCAAATTCGATGTGTGCTTTTTCAGTGGCAATGTTCACCGAAGCAATATCGATACCAGGTAATTTCTTTATTTCTTTTTCTATTGTAGGAATGCAAGAGCTGCAATGAATACCTATGATCGGTATATCAATTTTCCCTTTTCCTTCACTGTTTATACTATATGTCGCTTTTTGTTTTTCTTCAGGTTTATTAGAATATTTTTCCGGTTCGGCAGTAAATTTTGTTTTGCAAGATTCAGAGCAAAACTCAATTTTCTCACCTTCCACCTCAACAAAAAACTGGGATGGGGATTCTACATCCATTCCGCATACGGGATCTTTGGCCATGGCGACCTCCTTTTAATATTAAAAAAGTATTGTTAATTCAATACCAAAATATCAAACTGTTTTATTTAGCTTTACTTTTCGTACTCTTCTTATCCGGATGATGAGATTTATGTATCGCATCATTCATCATTTTCTTGGAACTATCAGGTTTCATTTTACCTTTCATATTACCTTTCATATTGTCCATCATTTTACATTTCATATCACCTTTCTTTTTACTCATCATTTTGCTCATCATTTTGCCCATCATGTTTTTCATCATCTTTTTCATTTCAGGACTATCCATCATAGCCTTACACTTTTTCATCATCTTTTTCATATCGGTCATGTGCTTGCTATTCATCATAGTGCTGTCTTTCATCATTGTATGCTTTTTCACTTTTACTTTATCTTTATTAACCTTGGACTGTGCCAAAGAAAAATTTAACCCGGTAAAAAGAAAAGCAATAATTGTAAGTACTAGGGTTGTGTTTTTGAGCTTCATATTATACCTCATATAATTTAATTGAACAATTATGAATGTATTTGCAGATGCTTAACCTGCTATACTTTTATTTAATAAATGTCATTAACTTTAGTTTTAATTAAAACGGGTTTGTTGGAATTAAAACCGTTTAATTTTTCTTTATCTAATATAAACACTATAAACAATATTAAGTTTAAACTAATTAACCATTCCATTTTTAACTCCAATAAATACATTTATGCTTTTCTACTAAGTCAAAATATATGCCAACCGTTTAAGTTACTATTTTCAATAAAAAATGAATATTAAATTTTTCTAATTATTAAAATAATTAAATTTTTTAATAATATTTTAATAAATTTAATTTTGTTGATAATAAACGAACTTTTTCCGTAAAAGTCATATTCTTTTAAAAATCGTTTAAATTATAGTTTTAATTCGAAACTTAAGTTCCAACAATTGATTTTTCTAAAAAAAACAACAACTGTTTTTTTCATAGGAATCCCTATTTATCGGGGGCAGCCATCCGCTGCAGTATGTATTTTTAATAATCAGTAAAGTAATTAGTTAAGATAAATTAGCGTGAGCATGTTTACCGTGCCGGCACCAAATACAATCGCAATTTTTGTGTAAACACTGCTTATCAACCAATTTGGTTTTGTACCATTTATTTGCTATTTGATATATTATTTTTTTTGAAGTTGATATGTTATAGTGTTTCCTTAAAGGAGGAATTACGTCTTCCAAACCACCCAATTTTGAAAGGAGATAAGAATAGCCGTAATTAGTCAGATGTGCAAATAACCATCTGTTAGCAAGTGATGTTTGAAATTTGGAGAAAAGATGTTTCTTACATAAATCACTGTAAGAAGTATTATTAATTACACTTTGAGCAGCATAATAACCCGATAACATTGCATATTTAATACCGAAACCCCAAAGCGCATCTTGAAACCCTGCGTTTTCGCCTACATACAAAAATCTTTTGTTTTTAGATAATTTAGGTTTATTAAAAAAATTCACATACCCGCCGAATTCTTTCGGGTCTTTTATATCAATATCCAAAACGGTATGCAACGTTTTTAATGCTCGTTCAAAATAAACCCGTTCATTTTTAAAATCCTTAAATAAACAGGTAGCAAAAGTAGCTCTTCCATTATTTACAAGTAAATAGGCGTAGGCTTTAGGAGCTATTTTATTGTTTAAAAAACCGATAAAAGTATTTTGCAATGATGTTTTAAAAACAAAACCTTTTGCAATAGCATCGGCAACTTTGGGACCTGAGCCGATAATTGCTATACCTTCTTTTAGTGTTTCAAGTTTTTCACCCCAACGCAAATTTACGCCTGCTTGTTCAGCCTGTAATTTTAGGCCCTGATCGAAAGAGTTTTTATTAGACCCTCTCTCAATTAAATAGAATAAAGGACGGGATGTTTGTACTTGAAATTTTTTTAACTTAGGACCATAAAAATAACCGTCGCTCCCCGAGTATGGCTGGCAGGTAAAATTGATTTCAATTCCTATTCTTTTAAGGAAATCCAAGGTATCTTCTTCATCGGACCAATTTTCCAATCCTTGAAAATCTCCGTTAAAACGGAGCCCTACATCTTTATTCTTTTCAAAAAGGTTTACTTTAAAACCACTTTTAGCAAGAGTAATAGCGGCGGTTAGTCCGGCTGGACCCGCGCCGACAACTGTTATAACATTATCATTAGGCATATAAAAAAATTTTACTTATTGGGTGATATTTATTTTGCTGAAAATATTAAAATTATTTAATCAATTTTAAAAAGTAGTTTAATCCTTAGTATGTATCAGTTTTTTTATCTTAATATTTTATTAAATCTACTTTTCGGAGTTCAATTTCAATTAAGCTGTTTTTATAATAAAAAAGGTGATAAAATAAATACACTTTAAGTAATTTTTTTTATCACCTTGCAAATAACATAATAAATTATTTTGTTACTAACAACAACCGCCACCGCGTTTTTTGTTGGTATCGTGTTTCTTTTGGTTGTTCATATTATGATTACCGTTATCCATAACCATATTCCTGTTTTTTTGTCCGTTATTTTGCAGATACTTTTTAACAGGGAAATATGCCAAAAATATCAATAATGCTATGCCAATAATCCATTCCATAGTTATCTCCTTTAAATTAAATTGTCAACATATATGTATAGCAAAATATATGCCAATTTAAAAAGCTCATATTTAATACATAAGTGAAAGAAAATTTACAGGAAATTTAATTTTTTTAAATTTTTTTATAAAATTTTAATTCCTATTTTCTTATTATTTTAAAACCCATAACAGGTTTCATAGATTACCAATTTTTCCGGCAGCAAATCCAATGCTTACATGAGTTAAATTTGCTAATTAAATTTCTCTTATTTTTACGAAACACAGGGCAAAGTTACATCGTCTACGGTGCAGCATTTCCGCAGTACGACTACAGTCATAATCCCGTTTCCGAAACTAAAAATGGACGATTTTTCGCATTTGTGAAAAGGTTGTTCTTTTTTGGATAAGAAATGCCGGTTTAATGTTCTTCCAAGCAGTGCTTCAAGAAAAAACGAGTATATTTTGCCAATACCAATTGTCGGTGTGCTTGAAAATGTATAGATGACATAACCGTCGTCTTTTATAACGCGTAAAAATTCATTAACAGCAGTTTTAGGGTCGGGCAGCGTTTCAATAGCCCAGGTACTGACAACCGCGTCGAATGAATTATCATCAAAAGGCAGTTTCCTCATATCAACTTTTTTGAACTCTGCTTTTTTATTTATAATTTTTTTCCGTGCAACGTTTAACATACCTTCCGAAATATCAACACAGGCAACCTTGCTCGGTTTAGAAAGACGAAATAAAGCCTTTGTAGTTTCGCCGGTTCCACAGCCGGCATCAAGAATTTTTCCGTTTTTGGGTATCAGATTCTCAACAAGCTCCTGAAAATTAGTCCAAGCCGATTTTGCGAAAAAGTAGTTCCATATAAAGGCCAGAACATCGTATTGGTGTGCAAGATTATCATAATTGGTTTCTATATCTTTCTGAGAAATTTTAAATAGCCGAATAAATTGAAACAAACCTTTCTTAGCAGATCCTTTCAAGCGAGACCAAAATTTTTCGTATGTAAGTTTACCTTGAATTACACGTAAATACTCATTCCCCAAATTCGGCATAAATTTAAAAAGAGCAAATGAAAATCTGTTGTAATGGTAAATCAAATTCGAAAGTTTTTTGGCTATTTCAAATTCGGGATAGAATTCTTCGGATATGCGCTTTTGATAGGAGGATATATCATGCTTCCCGGATTTAACAGCATTATGGATTGTTTCGGCCGCTATTTGTCCGCTGCGGATGGCATAATAAATTCCTTCACCAAGAAACGGGTCTACCAATCCGGCTGCATCACCGATAAGTAAGGAGCGGTCTTTGAAAAGTTGTGTTTTTCTCCCGTTAAAATACGGAATGCGGTAGCCTCTTTTGTTTTCCTCAAGAATTATTCTATCGTTAATATCCTGTTCTTTCAAAAAAGTTTGATAGTATTTTTTGGGATGTTCCTGTAAACGCTTACCTGAACCTACGCCGAACGACCAGCTATCATTTTTAGGAAATATCCATCCGTATCCGTACGGAATTACACCTAAATCAAGTCTTGCCGTATCTTCTATTTCGTCAGAAATTTTCGGCGATAGTTTGGCGTCACTTTCAAAAGCCCAAGCAACGTCCTTTCTACGATTGTAGCCCAATAAACGTGAGGAGATTCCGTTTACTCCGTCGGCAGCAATCAGAAATCGGCATTCGTAGTGCTGCTTTCCGGAGTAAACTTTAAAGCCGTCCTGCATAACCTCTATTTTATTTACACCTTCGCTGTCGCGGACATCGGCACCTGCGGTTTTGGCTTTTTTCATAAGATGGTGATCGAACGTTGCCCGATTTACCATATATGCCACAGGTTCTTCGGAACGTAAATTGATGTCGCCTTCCCCGTGAAAGTTTATAACAATGCGGGTAATTTCTTTCTCGGAAAGTGCGGTTATGTCTTCATCAAATATGTCGTGAATTCTTGCCGATATACAACCTGCACAGGGTTTACTGCGGGGCATCTTTGCCTTTTCCAATCCGAGCACTTTAAGACCCATCTGCGCTAAACGGCAGGCAGCCGTGCTTCCACCCGGACCTAAGCCAATAACTATAACATCATACATATCATTTACGCCAATACTAAACCATATAAATTTCCGTTAAAGCTTTTTCAATACTTGGAGTTTGTTTAAAAAGCTTTCTTTAAAAACCTTCTCATGTAATATTTTTTACAGAGATTAAACTTTCTGTTTATTCTGATTTCTTACTTTTCGCATACCCCCTGCTTCAATTCAATTTAAGTAAGATAAAGCTATTGAACAAAGCCCGTACCCATGCTTGAAATAATAACAACGCCGATAAATACGGGTTTATTCTTTATGCCACTTTTTATAAAAGAAATTATAAATAGGTACAAAGACCACGCCGGCATAAACACCGTAGAGGAAACTTTCAACCAGTCCTAATAAGAAACCCCAAAAGGTTAACCATTTAAATCCCGGAAGTACGGTTTCCAAAAAAGTATGCATGTGAATACTTCCAGGTGAAATGACACCATAAAGTACGCAAAATAGAAAACTAATAGCCGTAAATACTGCAAGAGACCATGTAACAATTTTAATGTTCAACATTTTAATTCTCCTTTAGAATTGTTATAAATATTTTTTGCTTATATCCCCTGCTTATTTATAATTTTATTTTAATCGGTATTATTTTCATCATCTTTGTGTTTACCGTGACCTCCGTGCATACCACCGTGCCCGAACAAATGCATTACAACAAACAATACAATTAATAAAACCCAGAACCAATTTTCCGCCAACCAATCCATTTATTAATTCCCCGAACTAATTAAATTTTAATTTTATTTATTTCTTTTATTCATAATTGAATTTTAATTATGCAAAAAGGTCTTGTTAACTTTTATTCTATTTAATATAACTATGCTCTAAATTTAATATTGATCCTCTGTCGTCAAATTGGTTATTCCATATTTGATCTATTGAGAAAATCATTGCAAACTGAATTTTATGTTCCTTAGCGGGCAAAATATTAATTAGATCACCGGTATTATTTCTAAATTGATATTGAATGCCTATATCAAAATTTTCACCTATTCTATAAAAGGCATTTGCTATAAATTGAAATTGTTTAGAATCCTTAAATAGGTCGGGCATAGTTTTAAAACCTGTGTAAAACGATAATTGTAAAGCAGGTCTTTCCAATTTTCTAAGCAAATATCTTGGACCAAAAAAGACGGAAAAAGATTTAGCTTCGGCATAATCTTGATAATTAGAAATAGAATTAACTCCTGCCAAACCATTGTTGTAAATAGCCTGGAACCTGAAATCCACAAAATTTACGGGATCCGGAACTATATTTATAACAGTAGAGAAAAGGACATTTTTCAAGATATTATCAAAGTTGTGACTAAAACCCTGCCTGTCTTTAAGAAAATTATTTATGGAAATACCGATTTGCTGAAGGAAATCTCTGTTCCATCTTTGGCTGCGCGGTACTCTGTATTCCAATGACAAGCCGATGGCATTCATGCTGAAATCCGTTTCGCTTACACCTGCAGGAAGATTAGAATTTGTAAAATGTTCTCCGTGAAGGGTTACCCAGTATCTTTGTTTGAAAATATGAGTTAATTCAAATACGTTTCCGAATTGATTGTCCTCAGTATTAACTCCGGCAGAATACGGATTGATAACATCTGTAAAATGCAGTGCGTCGTCATCTCGTAAAGTTGTAAAATCAATTAATGCACTTTTAATTCTTGACCTTCCAAGTTTGATGATATTTTTCTGATCTTCCATTTTTAGAAAAACCTGGTGAAAGAACACCTGCCCTAAATCGGAATCGGCATCGGGAAATTGAAATCCCAGAACAAACTGTCCGCGAAAATCATTATATAATTTTTGCTTAAAGCCAAGTAAAAATCCGCTATCGGAAAAATCATTAATAGAAGAAGTTTTTACATTTTCTACAAAATTATTGTTAACGGAAACCACACCGCGTGCGGCCATTTGTATTTCCGGACTAACTTGCGCTTTTGTATAAAAAGGTAAGATTAAAAGAAATATAAATACAATCGAAAAATATTTACTTTTAAATTTCATAATTTTTTCTCCCGCCAATTATTTTTAATATTATTCGTCCAGTGCTACTTTTGGCAGCATATTCATTTTTTTGCCTTTCATATCCATCTTCATTCCGGACATTTGGCCAACCATTCTTTCTTCCATCGGTAAATCTTCGTAAACCAACGCCAACAGATTTCCTCCGGGGTAAAGTCCGTTGTTGGTAACGCGCCGCGTGTCGTGGTCGTGAAAAGTCCATATCCCTCTGTTTTTCCCTTCTATAATAATATCGGTGGTTTTACCGGGGCTCATCCTTACGGTATTCATCTGCCAGGGGTTAGCTAAAGCCAAACCGTCATCACAAACCTGCCAAAAGTCATGACCGTGAAGATGTAAAAAGTGATCTTCGCCGCCTGCATTTATCAATCTTACCCTAATATTTTCGCCTTTCTTTATATACAGGTTCGGGGTTGAAGGATATGATTTACCGTTTACGGTAAAAAAGTTTGGCTGCGGCAGATCTGCGGCTGATCTCCTATTCAACAGATAAGGAGGTTTATAACCTTCTTTCATATGTTCTTCCAATTCTTCTTTGGTATCGAAGAGGTTGAATGTTTCTTTATCGAAACGACCGTTCTTCATCAAGTAAGAACGTTCCTTCATTCGCTTAATCATTACGTTCAGTTCATTTCTAATATAATTGGTATCGTGTGCGGAATATATGAGTGTGTATTCGCGTTCGTAGGGAAATCTTTTCTTTACCGGATCGTCCGGATCTTCTACAATCAAACTACCGAACATACCGGACTGCATATGCAGCAAAGTTCCCCAGTGGCAATGATAAAAGTGTGTTCCTTCAGGAATAGCTTCAAATTCATATACGAATTCCTGTCCCGGCATTACGGGCATTTGAGTTACATACGGTACTCCGTCCATACGCCATGGTACATGCATACCGTGCCAATGAATAGTATGATTTAATTCGGTTTTATTCTTGAAATATACCTTTACTTTGTCACCCTTGTTTACTCTCAATTCAGGTCCCGGGACTTGATTGTTGAAAGCCAGAGTATGGAAAACGTATCCGGGAACCACTTCCTGCTTAGCAATATCAATAAAGATACGAAACTCTTTAGTACCACCTTTTAATTTGGGTTTAACAACTTTGGGAAATTTTTTCTTGTTATCCTCAATTACGGATTTAGAAAATAATGTTTGCGGGCTCATTGCCGCAGCAGATAAGGCAGCGCCTGCTAATAAAAATTTTCTTCTATTCATTGTACTCTCCTATTGCAATGTTACTATTAGGGAAAAAGAATTTATTCAAATTCCCTAATAATAACTTTAATCAGAATTATTTAAACGAAACTTCTAAAAAATTATTACTCGTATTTTAAACCGGTTAAAGAATAGACAGGTTTATTTAAACTTCTTATTGCTAAGATAGTAAAAATTACAATACGAAAATATTGTGAATTTCTTAGAAGTTTCTAAATATTAATGAGAGTGATGATGATGCTCGTGCTCATCGTCATCATTCTTTTCAACATATTTTTCCGATTCTTCAGTAAACTTATTTTTGCACATTTCAGAGCAGAAATAATATTGCTTGCCGTTGTATTCGGCAGTTGCTGCTTTATCTGTATCGTGTACTTCCATTCCGCAAACTGGATCTTTTGCCATTTTATGCCTCCGTGTTTTTTTTAATATTTAATTAATTAGCAGAGTAAAAAAATTAGAATATTTTTTTACATTATTTAAAGATTAGAATATCTTTTTATACATGAACCGATAAAAAAATATTCTTTCTCACTTTTTGGTTTAATATACTTTCTTTTTATTAATTAAAAAAGCAATGGTAAAATTAAAATTTATTAATCAACCGCAGCAACCATGTCCTTTACTATTATTGCGAGTCGAATTTTTATGTTTAGGCTCGTTATGTGAATTATGATCGCCAATGTTATGATCTGAAGCAGACTGTAAATTTGCTCCTTGGCTTCTTCTTGTAAAAAGGAAATATAATGCTAAGCCAATTAAAATGCCTATAAATATGTGTAAAGTCATTTTTTATCTCCAATATATTATATCCACAGTATAGGAACAATAAATATGCCATAATAAAAGAGTTAATAAATTATAATTAAAAGCTTTTTTATTGTGTCGATTTTAAAAAAATTAAAAATATTTTAATAATTTTAATATATGCACATTCAATAATCAACATTATACATTCATCCAAACCGCTGCTTCACAAACTATATATATAAGATAGGAATTTAGGAAAATTTAATTTATCACACTGACTTCGAGAAATCTGCATATTAAAAAAAGCTGACAAAAGGTCAGTTTGCATTTTATATTCTCACTGATAGATTCGTAGGTTATCTCAATTTATGAATTTACGCAAAGTCTCTTTTTACTAAAGGTTACAGGGATAAAATAATAATATTCAGATAGATTTATTTTAAAAAATCACCGGATTTTTTAATGGATTTTCTGTCCTTCCGTATAATACTTTGCAATGTTGATAAATAAATCTCAAATCTAAGAGATTATCTTCTGAAGCCGGATATTTAATTGCAAAATTGCAAATTTATTTCGGCTTAAATTTCTTTTTATCCTGCATCTCCCCTGCCAAGTATTCTCTGCTTGGTTTTTAAAAACAAACAATATACTTACTTGGATAACAGACACTTAATGTATGGTATCGGATTGCTTCCGTTAATTCGGTTTATAGTTCAAAACTATTTCAAATTGCACCCAAAACAAAGTTTTTGGTTTGTTTTAGCCACCGTATAAATGCACGAATTATTTACTTTGTAAATTATATGCAGGATTGATGATTTAAATATTTAAATTAAAATTAAAATATTTTAAAGAATTAAAAGCGGTATTTTTGGCAATAGTGTAAATTAAACTTTTTTAAGTATACACGAACCGTGATTTTATTGGCATAATTGTTGTTTATCTCAAAATTAAAAATTGTAACTTTACAAAAAAAGATTTTTGAATTAATTTCCAAATAAAAAAATAAAATACGATTAAATATTGTTATAAATAATTGTATTAAAGGAATAATTTATGAATATAAAAAAGCCAAAATTCATTATAAGTCTTGCTGTAATTTTAATTGCTTTGGGCAGTCTTTTCTATTTAGGAACAAACACTTCTATGATTGCTTATCTTAACGTTCGCGATATTAATAATCCCGAAAAGAACATTTTATCTTCAAAAGTAATTAAAGTTACAGGAACTGTTAAACCGGGTTCAATAAATTCTTCAAACGTAAACAGAACAATTAAATTCATATTGCAGGACTCCGATTCTGCAAATATTTCAATCCCCGTTATATTCAACGGAATAGTGCCGGATAATTTTAGACCAGGCAACATAGCTGTAGTAAGAGGCGAACTTAATGCCGACAACGTTTTTATAGCCGATCAGCTGCAGGCAAAATGCCCTTCTAAATATGAAGCTTCTGTTCCGGATAAAGGAGAAGGAAAATGAACATTGTAGGACAAGTTAGTATAGCAATAGCCTTAGCTATGGCAATTTATTCAGGTTTCACTTCTATTGTAGGTATTAAGAACAATTCGGGCCAATATTTAGAAAGTGGCCGCCGTGCAATGTACAGCGCATTTGCAGCACTGTCTATTGCCGTATTGATTTTAAGCCTTTCGCTTATTTCTAAAGATTACAGTTTGAAATATGTTGCAGGATACGTTAGCAACAGCCTTCCTACATTTTATGCGCTTTCTGCATTGTGGGCAGGGCAGGCAGGTTCTCTATTATTTTGGGCTTGGCTTCTTACTTTATTTGCTTCTCTTGTAATAATACAGAACAAGAAAAAGAATTTAGAGCTTATGCCTTATGTAATTGCAACTCTTTCAGGAATTTTAATCTTTTTCCTTTTACTATTGGTTTTTGTCTCAAACCCATTTGAATCATTAGGTTATACTGTAACGGAAGGAAGCGGACTTAACCCGCTGCTTCAAAATCCAGGAATGGTATTTCATCCGCCTTCACTTTACTTGGGTTACGTGGGCTTTGCAATACCCTTTTCATTTGCCGTTGCTGCTTTAATTACTCGTAAACTTGATTCCCAATGGATACTCTCAACAAGAAGATGGACTTTATTTGCCTGGTTATCCTTGGGTATAGGTAATTTGATTGG
The DNA here is from genome assembly GCA_964486645.1 of uncultured Ignavibacteriaceae bacterium. GTDB lineage: Bacteria > Bacteroidota > Ignavibacteria > Ignavibacteriales > Ignavibacteriaceae. Next base: position 69,274 of record CAZAOG010000001.1, read on the forward strand.
TGCACAATGGGCTTATGTTGAATTAGGCTGGGGCGGTTTTTGGGGATGGGACCCGGTAGAAAATGCATCCTTTATGCCTTGGCTGGTTGGAACGGCGTTTTTACATTCGGTTATGATACAAGAAAGAAGAGATATGCTGAAAATATGGAACGTATCTTTAATAGTCTTCACATTTCTGCTTACTATCCTGGGTACGTTAATAACGAGAAGCGGCATAATTGCTTCGGTACATTCATTTGGTCAATCTAAATTAGGTCCTCTATTCCTCGCCTTCTTAGCTTTGATTACCATCTTTTCACTTTATTTTATATATACAAGAAGAAAAGACCTGAAGAGCCGTTATCATTTAGATTCTATTTTGTCCCGAGAGTCATCTTTCTTATTTAATAATTTAATACTGGTAGGCGCGGTTTTCGCGATATTGTGGGGAACTCTATTCCCTATGATATCTGAAGCCGTTAGAGGAACAAAAATTACGGTTGGTGCTCCTTTCTTCAACACGATTACCGTTCCGATAGGAATTGCCTTAATACTCCTAACGGGAATATGCCCACTGATTTCTTGGAGAAAAGCCAGCATAACTAATTTTACCAAAAACTTTTTAATTCCTTCTATCGTTTTTTTCGTAGCATTAATAATACTCTATTTAGCCGGTATAACAAGTTTTTACCCCTTAATGGCAGTTAGTTTAAGCATTTTTGTTATTTCTACAATTGTGCTTGAGTTTTACAGAGGTACAATTTCAAGGATGAGATACAAAAATGAAAGCTTCATTATAGGATTAAAAAACCTTGTATTCAAATACAGAAGAAGATACGGCGGTTATTTGATTCATATTGGAATGATGATAGTTTTCATAGGAGTAACAGGCACAACCGTTTTTAAGGTTGAGAAAGAAATGGTATTGAAAAAAGGCGACTCTTTAACGATTAAAAATTATAAATTAACTTTTTTGGGATCAGATAATTTCAAAACCCCGCTTGCCGATAAATTTGTTGCTACGATTAAAATAGAAAAAGACGGCAAACCTATGGGAATTGCTACTCCTTCAAAAGAATACTATTACTTGCAGAAACAAACAACAACAGAAGTTTCAATAACATCAAGTTTTAAAGAAGATCTTTATATTATTTTAGCCGGCGGAGATAATACGGGAGCCGTAAACATAAAGGCTAAGGTAAATCCGTTGGTCGGCTGGATCTGGTGGGGCGGATATATACTATTTGCAGCCACAATATTTGCGATGTGGCCATCTAGAAAAAAGAAGAAGAAGAAAGAACTTCTTAAAAATCTTGTAAACAACAATACCAAAACAAAAATGTTAGAAAACGAAGTTAAAGTTTAACTGTGAGAATTTTATGAAAAAAAAATTATTAATAATAGTTATAAGTTTGTTTTTAATACCCTCACTAAGTAATGCACAAACTTTATTCAGTGAAGTTGAAAACAGCTTAATGTGTACTTGCGGCTCTACAATGGTTTTATCCAGTTGCCAGTGCGGTACGGCTGATAAAATGAGAGCAAAAATAAAAGCCATGATCGCACAGGGAATGACCAAAGACGAAATACTCGCCTCTTATGTTAAAATTTTTGGCGAGACAGTTCTTTCTGCACCAACTAAAGAAGGATTCAACCTGACTGCCTGGATTACTCCATTTGTTGTAATAATTATAGTGGGGTTCGTTTTATATAAGGCAGTCCACAAATGGAGCGGGAAGAATACGCGTAGAATAGTAAAAATTCCGGATGATCTGCTCCTTGATTACGGTTCGAAATTAAAAAATGAACTTGATAACTTTGATGACGGAGAAATAATATGAATTTAGTTTTTATATTTTTATTAAGTATAATATTGCTTGTTTATGTACTTAAACCTCTATTGCAAAAAAAATACAAACTTGTATACGTACCATTCCTAAAAATAAATGAAAAAGATAATCTCGTAAAAAAGAAAGACGAGGTGCTCGCAGCGTTGAAGGAAATAGATTTCGAATACCAGTTAGGTAAGTTATCCGAACAAGATTATCAAGAGTTGAAAAAAGAATATGAGATAAACGCCTTAAAAATTCTAAAACAATTGGATTCAAAAAACAACGGCAATTCTAAAAATGATCTGATTGAAGAAGAGATTAAGGCCTACCGATTTAAGAAAACAGAAGCCCACAGTGAAACTCAAAAGGAATTTAAGTACTGTACTCAATGCGGAACTAAAGCCGATATTAATTTTAAGTTCTGCAATAATTGCGGAAATCCATTTACTAAATAAAATTAGGTGAGCTTATAATGAAGAATATTTACCATTATATTATTGTTACGCTTTTCTTTTTAAGCGGAACTATAGCAGCAGGAACCATTAAAGGAAAAGTTACTAACGGAACAGCAGGTTTTAAAATTCCGAAAAACACGGTCGTTGAACTTGCAAAGTACGTGAATAAGAACAAAGATGATAGTTTTATAATGAAAGCAACCGTTGATAAAAACGGTTTTTTTTCTTTTAAAAATTTAGAGCCTGACGAACAAGCAATATACATTCCTTCCGTAGTGTATAATTCGGTAAGTTATTCGGGCAAGCAGATTGTAATAACAAAAGAAAAATCTTCACATATCAGTAATATAAAAATTTATGAATCCACTAAGTCAGACAGTTTAATTTATGTTGAACTGCAACATTTCCTAATAATTCCGACTGAAGGAATGTTAGAAATACAAGAAATTCTTTTACTTAAAAATGATGGCGACAGAACTTATACAGGTTCAATCCCAACAGGAAGCGGAAAATTTATTACGGCATACCACAAACTTCCAAAGGATGCTATCGATATGCAAATAGGCTTCGGCTTGATGTCTTGTTGTGTTGAACCTGCTAACGAAGGTTTTTACGACACAATGGAAATTCAACCCGGCGAGAAACAAGTTTCTTTTTCATACAAAATTAAAGCTCCCGAAGAAACTATAAATTTTACAAAAAAAATAACTCTGCCCGTAAAAGAATTTGACGTCTACCTTTTCGGCGGTCAGGCTACATTATCAGGAAATAAACTTACCAAATTACCCGATCAAATTGTCGAGAATAAAGTAATAAAAAAATATCAAGCTCTTAAATTAAAAAACGGTGATAATGTAACAATTAATTTAGCCGGACTTTCCGGTCAGCCTACCGATTGGTCCCTTATCGCTTTAATCGGAGTTGCCGGTATTTTATTGCTTGCAGGTATATTTGTCTATCAAAAACAGAAAAAAGAAAAAATACTCGTTAAAGAATATTCAGTAGATAATTTGGATACTGACGACAGAGAAGTAATTCTACAAAGGATAATTAAACTTGATGAGGACTATGAAGCAGGCAAGTTGGATGAAGCTGAGTACTTGATCCAAAGGAATAAACTTAAAGATAAATTAAAATAATTTATAACCGTAAACTATTATTAGTGAAAAAACCCGGTTCCTCTAAGAAACCGGGTTTTCTTTTATTTACGAACCGGTCCGTACCCACAAAGTAAGTGTAGAGTTTTTTGAAATTATTCTTTCCTTGTCATTATAATTTCCTATCACACGAGTTCTATTACTACTATCGGTGTTTTGTTCCTCTGTCGAATAAAACTAAGGCTAATACAATAATCTATTACATGGAACGATACGGAAATTGGAACTTATTCTTTTGTAATGGGTACAATAAAACCAAGATAGTCTGTAATTCAATTAATGATGCTCTCATTTAAAATATAATATCCGATAATTTAGTTCACATAAACGAATTATACTTAATTTGAAAAAAAATAATAAACACATCCAAAAATATTTTGCTTACGTATTACTCGTAAGTTTATTAGTACACATCATTGTGATTCATGGAATGTTCAAATCAAGTGTAATTGGTTTCGAAGATTACAGAACAACCTCTATCGAATACACATTTGACGCTTCAAGCAACACGCTACATAACAATATTTTATCCGATAAACACGAATCCATAACAGACGACAGCAAAGATGTATCATTAACCGAGCAGTACGACCATAACGATAAGATCCTAATTAATTACCACAATAATGTAATTGACAAAATCCAGATCATTGCTGAAGTTTCATTTACCACCTCGGCAAACAAAGTTAGTCCGATATTCCGTACAAACCTTACATCAAACATTTCAACTTTACTTACTCAATTTAAGACGGTTTCACTCTTAATTTAATTCTTTCCCGTTACCCCCGTTAACCTGCACTATCGCAGAAAAAAAATATTCTAACAACATAAATATCATTCATTTGAAGGAGAAACAATGAATAGAGTAATTCATGTATCTTTGCTATTACTTGGAATCTTGTTAGCCGGTTGTTCAAGTTCTTATAGAATTCAATCCGTACAACCCGACAAGACACCGTTAATAGAGAAATATTCTTCCCAATTAAGATCACTCGATACCGATATCGTTAATAAAGATACTATTGAGGTTCTTACACTAAAGAAAGCCGTTGTAATCGCGCTGCAAAATAACCCCGGATTGACCGCTTACAATCTGGAGATTAAAGCACTTGAAAAGAACGCTTTGCAGCAGGGATTATCGCCCAATCCCGTACTTGCGCTTAATACCGAAAATATTTTCGGCAGCGGTATTTATTCGGGATTCAGAGCAAGCGAAACTACACTCTTGCTTAGTCAGGATATAATGCTTGCCGGAAAATTAGATAAGCGGAGAAAAGTTGCAGCTCTCAAATCCGATTTGGCAGCGTGGAATTACGAAAAGAAACGGCTCGATTTAATTACCGCAATAAGAGTGTCTTTTATCGATGCGGTAACGCTTCAAAAAGATATTGTTCAGCTTCAAAAGCTGCTTAAAATATCAAATGAATTTCTATCCAACGTTAAAGAAAGAGTTAAGGTAGGTAAAGTATCGCCTGCCGAATCGTCAAGAGCAAAAGTGATTGTAAGTGCATTGGAAATAAAATTGAATAATTCCGAATATGCCTACAAATCCGTAATACAAAGGCTCGTTAAACAGTTAGGAACGGATAAAATTACATTCAAGAAGTTAAAAGGTAAATTGATCATTCTTGACCGGCTTCCGGAGTTTGGATTGCTAAAGAGCAAACTGCTGCAGTCACCCGAAATTGCAATTTACAAAACAGTATTCGAGAAACAGGAAGCCGTAATCGACTTGGAAGATGCCAAATCTATTCCCGACCTTACAATTTCTGCCGGTTTGCGCTGGTTGAACCAAACTTCCAACAATTCGTTGGTTATCGGCACGGCAATTCCCTTGCCCATCTTTAATAGAAACCAGGGCGCCAGGCAAGAAGCCGTAATAAGACTCGCCAAGAAGAAATCCGAATTCAAAGCAGACAAAAATAAGCTTGTTGCCGAACTTACAAGGACATACAATACCCTGCTGTCTCTATCGGGGTCTCTGAAAAAATTAAATAAAGAATCGATCCCGGACGCTCAAAATGCGTTTGAAATAATCAGAACCGGAAATCTTTTAGGAAGATTTACAATACTCGATGTACTGGATTCGCAAAGAACGTTGTTCGAATTGCAAAGTGAGTATTTAAAAACACTGGGCAGCTATAATATTCAATTAACACGGCTCGAAAGATTAATCGGACAAAATTTGGAAACTATAAATTAAAACAGGATAAAAAATGAAGAACAAAAGTAATTGGATTTATTTTTCAATTGGACTGGCGATTGGGGTTATCGCCGTCTATGTAATTTTAAGTATGTGGACAACCGATCCGGCAAATATTAAAATTAACAACAAAGCAAAACTCAACAATGAATTGCAAACAGGAAAACACAAAGAAGTGGTTCCTCTTACCGATAAAGAATTAAAAGAATTCGGGATAAAGGTAAAAGAAGTCGGTCCCGGTACTATTCAATTACATTCGGAGTTAACAGGAGAAATAATTCCCGATCCAACAAAAGTTGCACGAATAATTCCCCGCTTTGCAGGAATAGTACGGGAAGTACGGAAAAACTTAGGTGATCGCTTAAAGAAAGGAGAAGTGATAGCTGTAATTGAAAGCAATGCAAGTTTGGTTCGTTATGAAGTAAAATCATCGATAGCAGGTACGATTATAAACATTCATCTGACTCCGGGTGAAGTGATAGTAAATGACAAACACTCGGTAACAGTAGCCGATCTTAGTTCCGTTTGGGCGAGCTTAAGTATTTATCAAAAAGACTTGCTGAAAATTAAAGTCGGACAAATTAGCGAAGTAACTACCGTAGATGGAAGTCGCTCCGATAAGTCGAAAATATTTTACATTAGTCCTATTGTAGACGAACAAACCAGAACCGCCACGGCAAGAGTAAAACTGAATAATTCTTCAGGCGCTTGGAAGCCGGGGATGTTCATTACCGCGAAAGTATCTACAACAAAAAAGACGGTTCCTATGGTTGTAAATAAAAATGCCCTTCAAATATTTGAAGGACAAACAGTTGTTTTCGTAAAAGATAAGAACGGATTCAGACCGCAGCCGGTATCGGTAGGATTACAAAATAACAAGTCTGTAGAAATACTGGACGGGCTGTATCCCGGACAAAACTACATTTCCAAAGGTGCATTCACAATCAAAGCCGAACTGCTTAAAGAATCATTAGGCGGCGGACACGGGAACTAAATAGAAGGAGAAAAAATGAAAAAGATTATTGATTTTGTCCTAAGAAACCGCCTGTTAATAATTCTTTTAGGCGTGTTTATTATTGCCGTAGGATACTTCAGTTATAAAAAATTACCGATAGATGCTTTTCCCGATGTTTCCCCTACTCTTGTTCGGGTCTTTACTACAACCGCAGGATTAGCGCCGGAAGATGTTGAAAAGTATATAAGCTTCCCCATCGAAGTTTCGATGAACGGTTTACCGAATTTAAGACTGATAAGGTCCGTTTCAAATTTCGGGTTGTCGGTTGTTAATATTTATTTTGAAGACGGAACGGATATTTACTTTGCGCGGCAGCTTGTAAACGAAAGACTGCAGGAAGCACGAAAACAGATACCGAAGGGATTTGGTGACCCGCAAATGGGACCGATATCAAGCGGAATGGGATTGGTTTTTTTCTATTACCTCGAGGACGATACGGGCAAGTACAGCCTGGAAGAATTAAGAACAATCCAGGATTGGCTGATCAAATTCCAGCTTCAAACCGTACCCGGCGTTACTGAAGTACTGGGTATAGGCGGATGGGTTAAACAATTTCATGTTGTAGTAGACCCCAACGCCTTACTGCGATACGACGTTACGGTGAATGATGTTGTGGATAAAATAAGAAGCAATAACCTAAACGTCGGAGCATCATTCATTGAAAAAGATGCCGAAGAATTTCTGGTAAGGTCTATTGGTTTGGCAACAAAATTAGAAGATTTAAAGAATATTATAATTAAATCGAAAGACGGAATTCCCGTTTACCTCAGGCAGTTGGCAGATATTAAGATAGGCGGTGCGGTAAGACGAGGAGTTGAAACTCATAACGGAGCCGGAGAAGTTGTCGCCGGAATGGTTATAAAACTATTCGGAACAAACTCGTCCACCGTAATAGGTAAAATTGAGGAAAGGGTTGCTCAAATAAATAAGATCCTTCCTAACGGATTAAAAATCGTTCCGTACTACGAACAAAAAGCTTTGGTTGAAGCAGCCATCAAGACCGTAAGCGACGCACTGCTGCAGGGAATTGTGCTTGTGATTTTAATACTTGTACTTTTCATGGGTTCGCTAAGACCGTCAATTGTTGTGGGGCTGTCAATCCCATTTTCTATTATGTTTGCCTTTATCGGAATGCAGTACTTCGATATTTCGGTTAACCTTATGTCGTTTGGAGGGCTGGCAATTGCCATCGGAATGATGGTGGACGCAAGCGTTGTTCTGGTTGAGAATGTAGACAGAGTAAAACGCGAAGCACCGAATGAGCCGTTTATTCATGTTGTTTCGCGCGCAAGCAAAGAAGTGGTGAAACCTATAATTTTTGCAATCATAATTATCATTACCGTCTTCATTCCGCTATTCACACTTCAGGGTGTTGAAGGAAAAACGTTTAAACCCTTAGCCTATACAATTACTCTGGCAATGTTAGGGTCGCTTTTCTTTGCAATCCTAATCGCTCCTGTCATTTCATCCATGTTGATGAAAAACAAAAAAAGGAAAAGTAAATCAAAGCAACAGGATATATGGATAGTAAGAACCCTCCAAAAATTATACGAACCCGTGGTTTCGTATTTTGTGAAAAGAAGATCAGCAGCAATTGGTTTGGCAATAGGCATGTTAATAATCGGCGCACTTATTTTTCCGAAATTGGGATCCGAATATACTCCTACTTTGCAAGAGGGTACTTTGGTTCTGCGATTGCAAATGGCTCCTTCAATTTCATTGACCGAAAGCACCCGTTTAACATCGATAGCCGAAAGACGTTTGATGAAAATTCCGGAAGTAACAGGTGTAGTAACAAGAATAGGACGAGGCGAAGTAGGTGCCGATATCGATCCAATCAACAGTGCGGAAATGTATATTCTGTTAAAACCGAAAGACAAATGGCGTGAAGGTGTAAGCACGCAGGCAGATCTTGAAAGGATAATCAGGAAGGACTTCGGTGAAATGCCGGGCATACTTACAAACTTTACTCAGCCGATTGAGATGACCGTTGACCAATTGCTCGAAGGCGTAAGAGCCGAACTTGTAATTAAACTTTTCGGCGATGACCTGAAGCAGTTGAAAAGTAAAGCTGATAAGATAGCTGTTGTAATACGTAAAATAAAGGGTGCCGCAGATGTCCAGGTTAATCAAGTGAGCGGTAAACCGCAGTTAAAAATTGTTGTCAACAGGCATTCCATAGCAAGATACGGAGTTAATCTTGAAGATGTTCAGAAAGTTATCCGTGCCGCCGTGGGTGGTGAAATTGCCGGACAAATATTTGAAGGGATTCGCAGATTTGATATCCTCGTCCGCTTCAAGCCTGAATTCCGTAAAACTTCCGAAGCCATCAAAAAAATACTAATCGAAACACCATCGGGAGTGAAGGTGCCGTTAAGCCAGCTTGCCACTTTTGAAGAGATTGTAGGTCCGAGGCAGATAACAAGAGAACAAAATCAAAGATTTATTACAATCCAAAGCAACGTTATCGGAAGGGATATCGGTTCTTTCGTAAAAGAAGGTCAACGCTTAATTGACGAGCAGGTTAAATTACCTTCAGGATACTATGTTACTTGGGGCGGTCAGTTCCGACTACAGCAGGAAGCAAATAAAAGATTTGCCATTGTAATTCCGGTAACTCTTCTTTTGGTTTTTCTTTTGCTGTTCTTCAGTTTTAATTCACTCAAAAATTCCCTGCTGATATTGCTGAACATTCCCCTTGCTCTCGTCGGAGGTGTTGTCGGTCTTTGGCTGACAGGTCAAAACCTTTCGGTTCCTTCTTCCGTGGGATTTATAGCATTATTTGGAATTGCACTTGAAAACGGGATGGTATTATTGACATATTTTAATCAGTTATTAAGAGAAGGTTTAAGTGTAGACGAGGCATCTATAAAAGGTGCTAAATTAAGATTGAGGCCTGTGTTAATGACTGCGGTTACAACGGCATTAGGCTTAATTCCGCTGCTGATAGCAACCGGAACCGGAAGTGAGGTTCAGCGTCCGCTTGCCACCGTGGTGGTAGGCGGTTTGGTCACTTCAACAATCTTGACTTTACTTGTATTACCTGCGCTTTACAAATGGTTTGCAATTGATGTTGAGAAAGAAATCGAGAACTAATTGACGGGCAGCATCGCTTGCTGCCTTTCTTTATTAAAATAAAAAAGGAATAAAAATGAAACATATAATTGCGTACATAAAACCACATCAACTCAGCAAGGTTACTTTAGAGCTTCACAAAATCGAAGGTTTAACGGGCATCAGTGTTTTGAATATCAGAGGATTCGGGCGTACCAAAGTAAAAGATGAAACGCACAGAATTGTGGAAGACTTGGTTGATTACATACCGCATGTGAAAATTGAAATATTTTGTAAAGATTCGTTGGTGGAAAAAATTGTGGACACGATTAAAACAGCAGCTCATACGGGTTTACGGGGTGACGGCAAAATATACATCACCGCAGTATATGATGCCATTAGAATAAGCACGGGTGAAAGAGGTGCGGCGGCTATTTAATATTAAGAAGAGATGGAAGATAGATATTTTGTAGTGCGAGCAGGTTGCTCGCTCTGCAATAATTAAATTATAAATGGTTAGAAATTCCCGATATCTTTATCAAATGAAATAAGGAACTAAAATATAAA
>CAZAOG010000002.1:0-66718 GCA_964486645.1 uncultured Ignavibacteriaceae bacterium
AAACCGGTAAACTGGTTCTATTTATGCTTGTTTTGTTGTTAGCCCACGACTTAAGTCGTGGGATAATAAGAACTTACGAGTATCGTTAACCGTTTCAACGGTTTAAGAATTGAAATTATTTTGCCCCCGAATCGCTGAAAGATGAGAGACAACAAAAGGTAAAAAAGCGGAATACATTTTTTGGCGGAAAGAATCGCTCGCTTCGGCGGACAGGTCAGCCTACTTGTCATAATGAAATCTGCAACTATAAATTAATATTGCATTCTTTTCAAACTGGTAAACCAATCTATGTTCTCTGTCAATTCGTCTCGACCAAAATCCGGCTAAATCATATTTCAAAGGTTCGGGCTTACCTTTTCCCTCGTATGGTGTTTTCTGTATATCTTTTATCAAATCATTTATTTTTTTTAATATTTTTTTGTCTTCCTTTTGCCAGGAAATATAATCTTCCCAAGAGTTTTTCGTGAAAATGATTTTCATTATTCTTCAATTAGTTCTTTTTCAATTCCTTTGCCGGCTTTCATTTGTTCAATGGATTCATATAATCTGTCGGCATTAGCTTTAGAACTTAATAAATGAACCGTTTCCATTATTGAATTATATTCTTCTAACGAAATCATTACGGTTCCCTTTCCTGTTCCTCTTTTAATTATCAAAGTCTCGTTATTATCCTCAACATTATCGAGAAACTTTTTAAGTTTTGTCCGGAATTCCGTATAATTTGCAGCTATCATTTTTATCACCTTAAGTTATTAAATCAGTACAAATATACGTACTTAATTAGTAATGTTCAATTCTCTATATGGTATTGTGTTATAAAACAACTTTTTTCTAAAACTTAATTTAGATTACGATTTATATTTTAATATTTACACCGACAGACCAATAAGAATACGTGCCTTTTGTGCTTAAAAAACCGAATTCCCCGCCGTTAAAATTAGTATTAATTTTGAATGATAAAATTAAGTCCAACGCTTGATTTAGAGGATGAGAAATCCCCGTACCGACGCCGATACCAAATAAGTTTTTACTTATTTCTTTTTTAGTACTTCCGTCTACGTTGTACGCTACGACTTCTCCCGTTACGGGATTTATTACTTTAAAATTGTCGTAACTATTATAACTCAAACGGGAGTAACCTATTTCAAAATTTACAAATGAAGTGAAGAATTTATTAGTGTGGAAATTAATTTTTGCTCCTTTGTAGAGAGTAATTAAAGAATGATTATCCGAATTATATGTTTTAAAATATTGCTGCCTTTGTACACCTGATAATTTTTCTTTAAATGTTACATAAAATCTGTCCCAGGAAGTATAGCCTGCAGAAAAGTATAGGGCGATTTTGGAATTAAGTGAGTAGTTGTACTGAACCGAAGCGGAAAGTCCGTTAGATGAGAACGTCTGGGATAAATAATTCCGCCGTTAAACTGGACAAAATTATTATCTTGTACAAAAATAATACCGGATGATAAAGCGATAAACAAGACCAAAAAAACAAAAACTGATTTACGCATTTTAAACCCCAATAAATTATTTAAAAGTTTTTAAGTACTAAAAGAACGAACACTGCTTTAGAGGGGAATTAAAAAAAGCAGTACCCCGAATAAAGACGGATCAATTCGGAATGTTTTTTATTTATTCAAACGAAATCTTTTATAATTAGTCGTTTCTTAAGAAGTGATAATAATATATTTGTTACGGCAAACAAAGCAGTATATCATTATAATGGTAAAGACCGGAAAGATATAAGAGAAAAATCAAGCAATAATAGAACTTCTTTATATGCGGGTGTATGGACAGACGGAACGGAAGCATTTATTATAGAGCAACCCCAAACAGGCCGGCCTGCAAAAACGGTTATTTGGCACGGTAAGTGAAATATAACAATATTAAAGATTGAGAGTAGGGCGAGAAGTTTACCACGGTTATAGACGAATATACTTCACTTACTCGAAAATATAAATTTTGTTATAAAATAATTTTTATACGATACTTTCACCGGCTATAATTATAACTTTAGAACTTTTTAAAAGGAAAGTATCCAGAGAGCTATTGTAATTATATTTTTAGCAATGCCTAAGTATCTTCCGAATTCTCCGAGGTCGTACCTGCCCATTTCTCCATATTTTTTGGCTAATAATTCATATAGGGATTCATTAAATTTTTTTAATCTATCGGCGGTTCTGTAATTGCCAACCCCGTAACCATAATACGATAAAGCATCGGGTGTTTTGGAAATGATGTTCTTACCGGGATTATAAAAGGGTGTTGTATTAAAAAGATTATTATATAAAACTTTTAATTCATACAAACGAAGCGATTGTTTTTCTGTTTTTTCATCAGTACTTTTTTGTTTTGCGGTATCGATCTTTATCGGTGTTTTATCATTAGCCGTCTGTGCAAAATTGATGTGAACTATGATTGAACTAATAATAATAATCCCCTTTAAATTTATAATCGGCACGAGATTTATTATATGTTTGTTTAAGATAAAATATTATAGCTCCGGCAATTTGCTTTTGTTTCATTATTTTTATCGCTAAAAAATAAAAACCCGATTTCTTAAAGAAATCGGGTTTTTTAAAACATAGAATATCGGACTTATACTTTAAGATTTTTTCAGCAGTCTCTCTATCTCGGCTTTGAAAACCGATTTTTTTCGAAAACCTATAAACCGGTTAACAATATTGCCTTTTCGGTCAATAATAAACGTTGTGGGAATGGATTGAATATTACCGTAATCACTGACAACTTCACTTGTTGCGAACAAAACGGGGTAATTCATTTTAAATTTTTGCATAAAGGGGATTACATCTCTTTTTGAACCTGTATCGAGCGAAATTCCTAATATTTGCAAATCGGATTCATATTCTTTTTGCAGTTTAACGAAATCGGGTATTTCTTCCCTGCAGGGCGGACACCAAGTAGCCCAGAAGTTTACAATAACAATTTTACCCTTAAAATCAGACAATTTTACTTTCTTTCCGCTTGTATTTTCCAATTCAAATGCAGGGGCTTTAACAGCTTTGTAATTATTTTTTTCCACTACCTTGTCCGGGTTTTTTAACGGAGCCGTTTCAGGGGTTTTATTACCGCATCCCATTATTATAATTGATGAAAAAAATAATATTGACAATATTATTTTAAATTTCATTTACCGCTCCTGTTTAATTGAATTGATTTATTGTGTTTGTGGTTTGGGCTTTATAATCCGGCGGATAAGGACCTTGTTCGGGCTCCTTTTTGGTGTTGTTAATTATAAAAAATATTATCAATATAATTATAACAATTGCCGTCCAAAATGTATTTTGATATTTGGGGTCAATCAAAGGTTTTTTCTGCTTAACATTTTTACCGATTTGGCGTTTATTTTTATTTTTCTTAGACATAATATCCTATTGCTATTAAATTAGATGAATTATTAAATAGATAGATTCTAAAATAATAAAATAATTCTAATAGATTAGATTATTAAATAACTAAACAAAGTAAAATTGAAAAAAGTTCTAATTGGCTATGGAGTTTAAAAAAAACAGCCAAAAATTAATTTTTGACTGTTTTTAAAAAAGATATCAATAATATCTTACGGATTGTTTTTTGTGCTTACCTTTCAATCTGTATAGAACATACGCTGCTGTTACCATCACCCCCACGAATCCAAAAAATATTCCTACCGCTGTAAGAACCAGTGATGATAAATTCATATTGTTAGTCCTCCGAAAAAAAATAGTTTATAAAACATAACACAGGTTTTATTATTTCCAGTTTATCTTATTTTCAAAGTGAACATAACAAATAGATTGTTTTATGTAAATGAAAATTACCCCAGCGTTAATATAACTCGACCAATGTATCGTTTTTATCGATAAAGGGTACACGTCCGTTGCTGTCTAAAACAAAATAAACAATTAGAAATATTCAATGCTTCGGACAGATGCGGTAAGCGCCGAGAAGATTCTTATAAATTTATTTTTATAGTGATTAAGCCGTTGCTCCGCCGCAGCTTGAACCGGCTCCCGCGGTGCACCCGAAACAATGATTACCAACCATTATTTTTCTGTCTTCAAGTGATTCGGCATTAAAATATTTTATGTTTTGCGGTAAATCTTTTTTCAGACCGATTTCAAGCATCTGGTTAAAATCACAGTCGTACAAACTGCCTTCCCACCCGACCGAAATCATATTTCTGCACATAACTTGTTGGGCGGCAACCGGATTAAAAGCGGAAATCAATTTATTCATATAGCTCAAATAATTTCCGGACTCAATAAGATAATCCAAAAACCTGCTTATCGGTAAATTGGTAATCGAATAAAGGTTGTTAAATACCAGTCCGAATTTATTCTTCAACTCTCTTTTATAATCTTTTTCCAGAGCTTCCTGGCTTGGCGGAAGAAAAGCACCGCCGGGATTATATACAAGATTTAAAATCAAGCCTTTTTCTTCTTTGCCGTAACCCAAATCGTTTAATTTTTTTATGGCATTTATGGAACCTTCAAATACACCTTCTCCCCTTTGTTTGTCGGTTGTAGATGCCGAATAATACGGCAGCGAAGAAATAATTTCCACTTTATTTTCAGCCATAAAATCGGCATAATCTTTAAACCCGTTAGTTACTAAAATTGTAAGGTTCGATCTTACAATTATATGTTTATTAAGTTTTTTCAACTCCGTAATAAACCATTTGAAATCAGGGTTTAATTCGGGAGCGCCTCCGGTTATGTCCACCGTTTGAATATCGGAGTTTTTTAAAGCTTCAAGACAATAGGTCATTGTTTCTTTCGTCATTATTTCTTTTCTGTCCGGTCCGGCATCTACGTGACAGTGTTTACAAATTTGGTTGCACATTTTTCCAATGTTTATCTGCATTGTCTCAACCTTATTTGCTTTGAGTTCGCCCACACCTATTTCGTTAAATTTTTCTTCGAACGTCACAAGTTCATTCGGCCGGTTAATAATTTTTAATTGTTCGTTTGCAAAAGCCAGTACTTCACCGAATGCTTTCATGCTTTTATGTCTTTGTCCCAATTTTTTCTCCGTATCCGTTACATAGATAATTTTGAGTTAATGTTTTTCATCTGTACACCGTGCACCAGCGATGCACCGCCTCTTATCGCACTTGCAACGTGCACTGCTTCGGTCATCTGTTCAAGATTAGAACCTTTTTCCAAGCAGGACTCCGTATAAGCATCGATGCAATACGGACACTGAACCGCGTGAGCAACGGCAAGTGCTATTAATGCTTTTTCCCTTTCGCTCAAGGCACCTTCTTTAAATACTTCGCCGTACCACTCGGAAAATTTTTTCCACAGTTCCGGGCTGCCTTCTTTCATGCTGTCAAATTTTTTCAGGTCTTCCGGATTATAATAAGTTTCCATATAGAAATTCCTTTTGATAAACTAAATTTTATAAAATTGATTAATTGTAAATTGTGTTTATAAAAGGACAGGGGGAGATGACAAAGACGTAAAAGTATAAAATGAAATTTTGTACTTGATAAATAAAGTTATAATAAATTTGAGGTATAAATTATAAAAGATAATATTTTGAATAATGGTAATGGCTTTTTCAATTTGTCCTTTAAACAAAATATAATCTTGGATAGTGTAAATTTTATCAAAATCATCCTTCTTTTTTAATAGATACCGATAAATTGAATGTTCGTTCAATAAAGAAATAAGTTCGGCAAGTGTGTTTGATTGTTGATAATTAATAGACATAAATTTAATCGGATCGATACGGTTAAAGTCATTTTTATTGATTGAGAGCAAATAAAAACCCCCGTCTTTTGAGGGACCGAGGACGGAATTGTTTTTTGAGGTATGCTTTACGGAAAAAGTAATATCGCTTTGCTTTAAAAAAGGAGTGTCGTTTCCCATTACAATTACATTATCAAATCCCTTTTCAAAAACATTCTGCATAGATTCATAAAACCTCTCGCCAAATGACTTTTGAGATTGAATTATCAGCGGACAATTGATTTTGGAAAAATACTCTTCCCCTTTTTCTTTTGTCGTTGATACAAAATAATCCAAGCGTGAGTCCGATATCAATGTTAAAATACGGGTTAAAGATTTTTCAAAACAATTGCCCGCAAGCCGCATAATTTTACCGCTGCTTTTCAGCTTTGCATCCTCTGAGGGATCGCGTGAAAACAATAATATTGCGGTTTTAGTATTCATTAATATTTAATAATAAAAATTATTTGTTCTTTATTTTATTTAGGTCCCAGTTGTACGAATTATAGTCTATCTCCCATTTATCAATTTCGTTGTTGAAAGATTCGGCTATCTGCTCGGGTAGAAATTTTTTAATTCTTTTCAGAATTTGAGTATCATTATCGCCAAAGTCGTCTCCGTACCAATCCAGAATTTTTGACAGATGTGCAACATAGTTTTTTTCGTCAAATGAATTCAATGATGGATCTGCAAAGAAAGTTTTTCCCTGGTCATTTAACTGTTCATCCAGTTTACCGCCCGTATAAGCTTCGTTTCTTAGCGGAGCACAGCCTAAAGCGGCACAAACCAAAGCAAAGTGAACCCGCGGGTCTTTAAATACAGGTCTTATTATTTCGTGTTCTATTTGATTTAACGTCATTTTTTTATTGTTGATAACTACAAAATCTTTATCCCAAACGGTTGTTTTTAATATATGTGCAATTATTCTTCCGCCTGTGTGAAGCTCATTGATGCTTGAAATCGGATAATTATCTGCAATTACTTTTAATGTGTATGCGTTATAAGCGTTTATCCAAAAGGCAAGACTGTCGTTTCTGTTTGTTAACGTACCGGGGTCGAATATTTTGATAGCATTAATGTACTTGTCCAAATTTTTATCTTTGTAAAGATTGTCATAATCCACAAGTCCGTTAGACACATATTTCTTCAGTAAGTCATCATAAATTTTTACCGATGCGGAGTCTTGCGAATAAATGACCTTTTGCATCGATAAAAGAATAAAAGCAGCCAGGATTAAAATTTTGAATTTTTTCATTTAATTTCCATATAGTTATTAATCAAAGCTGTTTGCACAAAAGATTTTATGGTTTTTATCTTCAAATTTGTTTCTTTATTAATCCAATTATTTAAGTCGATTTCCGTGTCGATATCCGAAAGCTCCGGTAAAATCGAAACTCGGAGATTTAGATAATTGATTATTTCAAGAGTCTTTCCGAGTAAACGGTCAGTACTCCACGGCAGGTCAACAAACAGTTTTTCATATATTTTTTTCATACCCAACAAATAATATCCGCCGTCGGTTGCAGGACCCAAAACCACATCACATTCGTCGAGCAAGTCAAAAGATTTTTCGATTATATCCGAAGATATATCCGGCAGGTCCGTTCCTATAATAACGGTTTTTTTTACGTTATTTTTAAAAACGGATTTAAATGCATTCAACATTTTTTCGCCGAGGTCTTTTCCTTGCTGCGGGTGCAGTAAAAATTTAGAGTTTGTCCATTTTTTTATTTTATCCCTGTCTTTTTCGTCGGAATAAAAAAGAAATGAACGGCTGTTTTTTACTTTAAGGGTTTCATTAAAAGTGTGTTCCGCACAAACTTTATAAAAATCTTTGGCAAACGTATGCCCTAAAGTTGAAGCCATACGTGTTTTAACTTTTCCTTTTTGGGGGTATTTGGAAAAAATAATGACAGCATTTTTGTTAAGGTTTTTCATTCTGTTGTATTTGGAATAAATCTTTTCGGGTTTTTGGGTTATCAAGTATTGAAAGACATAAATAGAATTTCTCAATTGGGTTCTTATAAAACCGTTTTGCAGAAATCTTCTTGCTGAGGTGGTTACAAAACAGGGCAGGGTAAAAACTCCTGCTTTTTTCCTGGCTGTTCTTAAATATTGAACATCTTCAAATATTTTCCATTCGGGAAAGCGGTTACCGGCGTTAAAATAATTTTTTCTTACAACAATGCCGCAGTCGCCGAAACGCGTGAAGACAGAATCGAATTTTGTAAACCAGGAATAGAAATTCAATATTCGGTTGTCAATATCAAATTTCATTTTAAAAGTAGCGACCTGTACTTTTTCATTTTTAAAAGCTTCGTCAATAAAAGTATCACAATTTTTCGGTAATTCCGTATCGGCGTGTAAGAATATTAATGTACTTCCTTTAGCTTTTTGGGCACCTAAATTTAACTGGCTTCCCCTTCCATTTAAAGAAGATAAAATCAGCGCACCTTTTTTTGAGGCTAATTGTAAAGTTTTATCCCTGCTCCCGCCGTCGGAAATTATAATTTCCGCGCCCGGCAGGCAGGTATTTATATTATCGATACAACCGGCAATATATTTTTCTTCGTTAAGAGTAGGAATTATTACTGAATATTTTTTATGATTTTGCATTAAACAATAATATAGTTAAAGAAGAAGAAAAATTGTCAAAATAATTACAATTAGGCATCATTTCTGAAAAATTCGGCAAATATGGTTTTAATAATTATTATACTCGCCAAAACGGTTCCTTTTACCGTACCGGTTATTTTCGATTTACCGATCCGTTTTCTGTAACTTACGGGAACCTCCCTAATTGAATAGGCTTTTTTTACCGCTTTAATCTGCATTTCAACAGTCCAGCCGTACCATAGGTCGGTCATATTTAACGCAAGCAGTTTGTTTTTTTTAACGGCACGAAACGGACCCAAATCCGTGTATTTATAACCCCAAAAAAGATTAATTAAAAAACCGGCAACAATACTGCCGAATCTTGATTGTATCGGTAAAGAGCCTTTTTCTTTAACGCCCAAAACTCTGCTGCCGATTACCAAATCCACATTATCTTTAATTATGGGCTGAACTAAAATTGATATTTCGTTCGGATAATCACTATAGTCGCCGTCCAGAAATACAACAATATCGAAATCTTTATCTTTTAAATAATCTATTCCTTTCAAACAAGCAGCTCCGTAACCTTGATTTTCTTCGAGTAAAACGGTTGCACCTTCGGCGGATGCAACTCCGGCGGTAGTATCCGTCGAATTATTATTTACAACGATTATTTCGTCTGCTAAATCTTTAGGAATATCTTTAATTACTTTTCCAATCGACCGGTCTTCGTTGTAAGCAGGTATTATTACGGCTATTTTTATTTTACTATTTATATTCATGCACGTTCAGGGTCATCCGTTATTTTACAATTACAAAGCCAATATCCGGCTTTGATATTCTTTTAAGTGAATCATAAATCCTTCTTTTGCTAATTTATCGGCACTAATTTTCATATTTGCTTTTGTCAGCAAATCTTTCAAAACAACTTTCGAAGGAAAATTGTTTGTAGGCAGTTTAATTTTGCACCTTGAATTTTTTGATGAATAATTTACAATTGTTATTGTATATCTATTGTGATACCGCCAATACCAGGCTAAAATGTTTTTATGGGATTCATCCCCGTTGCAGCACATACTTGGTACAAGCAAATTGAAATTTCCGTTTTTATATGTTTCGCCGTTTACAATTTCTAAAATTTTACAATAAAAATCTTTTAAGTTTTTTGATACTTTTGCCTTTTCCGCCCTTCCGAGCTGAATAGGATATTTGATGTTTTCGCCTTCAAGCTGTCCGTCGTAAATCAACTTCATCCCGGGCATAGTCATAAAAGAAACAACCGCTGCTTTAATTTTCTTGCCTAAGGCCGTTACCGCTCTGTCCTCATCGTGGTTTTCAAGAAACACAACGGATCTTTTAACATAATTAAAATCTTTATTCAAATTGTCCATAATTTTGAATACATCATCATTGATAAACGAATCCAAATAATATTTGCAATATACATAATCAAAGCCCAAATCGAGCAGTTTTGGTTCCAAATCCCAATAAACCTCGGCAATCAAGGTGAAATCGGGGCTGTGTTTTTTTACTTTTTTTATCGCATCCGACCAGAATTCCGTTTTGTTTTTTTTAATATTAAATTTATCGATCGGTCTCATCCAGGTGTTATTAAAAACATTGTTCAGCAAAAGCATTGCCATATCACATCTTACGCCGTCGCAATATTTGGTAAGTTGTACAAGTTGTTCGGTCATAAATTTACGGGTGTCAGCCGAAAAATAATTCAGCTGCACCGTGTCGGACCAAGCGGGGAAAAACGGGTCTCTTCCGTGGGCAAGAATAACGTTGTCAACAGTTTTTAACCTAAAGTAAGTTAAAGGATCGTCTTTTAAAAGTTGACTATCTCCTTTAAGAAACAAATGAGGCTTTGTTTTTGCAACCGAAGAATCGGCTCCGAAGTGGTTGGGAATAAAATCGAGGATAAGTTTTAATCCTATTTTATTCAGTTTTTCTTTTAGATTAATCAGGTCATTAAATGTTCCCAAGGCAGGATTTACCCGATAAGAATCGATTGCATATGGTGAACCGATAACATCTTCTTTTTTCCAATCGGGTAAACACTTTTTATATTCCTTTACCAAACCCGGAACAAGAGCGTATCGGATGTTTTCATCGGGAATCTTCCACACACCCATAAGCCATACAAAATCGAATCCCAAGGTTTTTAAATTTTCAAAGTACGTTAACGGGACTTCCGATAATTTAACATTCTTACCGAATTTTTTTATCCACACACGTGTGTTAATTTCATAAAGTTTTGTATTAAAATTCATTTTAGGCAGGTATATTCAATAATTAGGGTTTCTCTTACATTTTTGCAATCTTATAATTCTTAAATGCAAAATAAATTTCCTGAGAAGCGGTTTTAATAACGGATGCAACAGGAATTGCCAACAACATTCCTATTATACCAAAGAACTGGCTTCCGGCAAGAATTAAAAGAATAATTATAATAGGATGCATATTAACGCTTTTGGAAAAAACAAATGGCTGAACAATACCGTTATCAATAGTATATATAAACAATATTAAAATTATAATTGCCGGTACTTGAGACAGATCTCCGTATTGGATAATAGAAATTATTATGGCGGGAACACCGCCAATTACCGGACCAAAATACGGCACAAGATGTCCCAATCCGGCAATCACACCCAAAGGCAAAGCATTTTTAACGCCGATGATATATAATCCGAAACCAAGCAGCAAACCGACGAACGTTGCATCAAAAATCCAGCCTCTTACGTATCTTCCCAATTGACTATTCATTCTTTTAAGAATCCAGTAAGACATTTCAAAATATTTATTAGGGATTATTGAAACAACGCCTTTCATAATCGAACTTCTGTCTTTAAGAAGCATGAATGTTATAAAAGGAACAATCACCAAAATAGAAATGACTGAAACAATGCTTGAAAGAACGGTGGAAATTTCCTCAAAGGAATTTATTATTCCCGATTTGATGAAATCCTCTACCTTGTCGGAAAGTTCTCCCGAAGTAAAAAACGGCAAAAATTTATGTATTTCATTTTCAACGGCTACTATTTGATCGTGAATTGAATATATCTGAAGCGCTTCCCTTAAATGATTCATTTGTAAAATAAACTTAGGCACAAACATTGAAAGAGAGAAAAACAGCAGGAAACCTACGACAACATAAACAATTGTTACAGATAAAAACCGATTGAAGCCTTGCTTTTCAAGTGCTTTGGCAAAAGGCTCAAATATAAAAGCCAAAAGAACGGAGATAACTAAAATTATAATTAGATCCGTAAGAAGATATGCAATATAAAGTATGATGACCGCCGTAATCACCCATAATAATATTTTTAACGTTTTCTTTTGAACAGGTTCATTCATACTTAGACATTATTTTTAATTGCTATATATAAATAATAATTTTCGGACAGATTTCAAATAAGAAAATTTTTTTATTGAGTCACGGCTTCAATCCTCTTTATTTCAGGGATATCATTCATCAACGCTCTTTCAATTCCGGCTCTTAACGTCATTATGCTTAAAGGACATTCTTTGCAGGCTCCTGTTAATCTTACCTCAACAATTCCATCATCCGAAAATCCGACCAATTCAACATCACCGCCGTCAGCCTGCAAAAAAGGTCTTATTGCTTTTAAAGAATCTAATATTTCCTTTCGATTAAGCATAAAATATTATATGAAATTTACAATAACTAATTGTTCAGCACAATTTCAATATCGTCATCGGAATTCAAATTTCTCTTATCAACTTCTTTGGCCAAATTCCTTGATATTTCAAGTATAACTTTTTCTTGTGCAGAATTATCTTTATCGTAAACAATGGGTTTACCTTCGTCGCCGCCTTTTCTAATCTGCGGGTCAATCGGTACGCCGCCCAAAAACGGAATGTTTAATTTAGTAGATAAGTCCGAGCCTCCGCCCGTACCGAAAATATCATACTTTTTGCCTGTATCGGGTGCAAGGAAATAACTCATATTTTCAACAATGCCTAAAACGGGAACATTCACGCGTTCGAACATTTTCAAAGCTTTTCTTGCATCAATAAGAGATACTTCCTGCGGAGTAGTAACAATTACGGCACCGGAAAGAGGAACTGTTTGGACGAGGGTAAGTTGAATATCGCCTGTTCCGGGAGGCATATCAAAAATAAGATAATCCAGCTCTCCCCATTCAACGTCGGTCATAAATTGCTTTATCGCACCGCTTGCCATCGGTCCCCTCCAAATAACCGGAGCATTGTCATCAATAAGCAAACCGATTGAAATTACTTTAACACCGAAATTTTCAAGTGGAATAATTTTCATGGAAGAGGCGGTTTTATATACCTTGGGTCTTTCGGTAATCCCAAGCATTAAAGGAACACTCGGCCCGTAAATATCAGCATCTATCAAGCCCACTTTAGCTCCGTCTTTAGCCAAAGCAACCGCGATATTAACCGCAATAGTACTTTTACCGACCCCGCCTTTACCGCTTGCTACGGCAATTGTGTTTTTAACACCGGGCAGCAGCATATTTTTTTCCTCGTTATGGTGTGCCGAAACAGTACCCTGCAGATGAAGATCGATGTTTTCCACTTGGGGAAAATCGGTTTGAAGTACATTTCTAAGTTTGGTTTGCATTTCATCATTTATTTCGGAAATAGGCTGAGGAAGGGAAATAGTAATTGATAAAAAATTATCTTCCGCTTTCAGTTCTTTAATTGAATTAAGAGTCAATAAATTTTTATTAAGTTTATCATCGTCAATTTTTTTAATTGAGTTTAGTATATCGGATTTTGTTATATCGTTCATTTTTTTTCCGTATTATTATATATTAATTGAAGTGCTAATTTATAAAAATTATACGTTAATTTATACGGAAATGTTTATACTACAAACGGGAGAATTTGAATTTTTAGAACTGAAAAACGATTTCTTATCTTCTCCGTTCTTCTTACGTTATTTTACATTCTTAAAAAACAAGACCCCTCTTCAACGTTTTTTTTTGAATTTGCCGCTTGGGTGAAACCGGGATTTAATTTTTCATTTTTATAAACCGTTTCAAAGTGTTGTTTCTGCGAATGTTGTACCCCGTAATTTTATACTATCCCTTGTTTTCCGTATTTTTACAGAAAAAATTTTTATATGGAAGAAAAGAAAACAGCTGTTGTTGCTTTAAGCGGAGGAATGGATAGCTGCGTTACGGCGGCAATTGCATCACGAGATTACAACCTCGCTTTAATCCATATAAATTACGGACAAAGAACCGAGAAGAAAGAATTAAAATCATTTAACGATATTGCAGAATATTACGGAGTAGAAAAAAAACTTGTCATCGATTTTCCGCACTTTAAAAAAATCGGCGGCTCTTCGCTTACCGATAAAAAAATCAAAGTTTCTGCTGCCGAATTAGACACCGATAAAATTCCTTCTTCGTATGTTCCTTTCCGTAATGCAAATATTTTGTCCGCCTGCGTGAGCTGGGCGGAAGTAATCGGTGCCGAAGCTGTGTTTATCGGTGCCGTTTTTGAAGATTCTTCCGGTTACCCTGACTGCCGGCCGGAATTTTTTCAATCGTTTGAGCAATCAGTTAATAAGGGAACAAAACCGGAGACAAAAATTAAAATAGTAACGCCGATAATTACTATGTCAAAAAAAGAAATAGTTTTAAAGGGCTTTGAATTGAATGCACCTTTGGAATTAACTTGGTCTTGCTACCAAAACGAATACGAAGCCTGCGGAGTTTGCGACAGTTGCGCACTACGTTTACGAGGGTTTCAACAAGCAGGCAAAGAAGACCCCATAAGTTATAAAGTAAGACCGATATATTTATAATAATTAACAGGTAATAAAATGGAAGAAAAGAAAAAATTATTGGAAGTTTTTGTAAACTCCCATCCGAACAGGAACTATACCGTAACACACGAAGCACCGGAATTTACCTCTGTTTGTCCGAAGACCGGACAGCCGGATTTTGCAACCGTAACAATAGAATACGTACCGGATAATTTATGCATTGAATTAAAATCGTTAAAATTGTATTTAAACTCATATCGCAACGACGGAATTTATTTTGAAAACGTTACCAATAGAATTCTTGACGATCTTGTTGAAGTCTGCAAACCGAGATATATGCTGGTTACAGCCGACTTTAACGTTAGGGGCGGTATCGCTTCAATGGTTGAAGCGGAATATGTTAAAGACGAAAGATAAATATGACTGAGACTCAACGACAAAAAGAAAAATTTTTAAAAGCCCGGAAAAAACTTTTTGAAAAGGGAATGCATCAAAAAGATGCTTTGAAATTTTCTCTTGAGTATAGTCTGCTTGTTGAAGCTTATATAAGAACAATTGCAGGAAATAAAAGATATAATTTCTCACTAACATCTGCGGGCAGCTTCAGCAGAAGAGAGCTGTCGCCGTATTCAGATATCGATTTAATTTTTATTACAGATTCGTTAAAAGCAAGTGAAAACGACATATTTAATTTAGTGCAGTTGTTTTGGGATAACGGTATTGAGGTCTCTCATACGGTGAGAACTTTTTCCGATATTAAAAAATATTTAGAAACCGATCTGCACGTTTTCACACAATTTTTTGAAACACGTCATCTGTTGGGTTCGGCTAAGATTTATAAAGAGTGGAAAGAAAACCTGTTTAACTCAATTACCAGACCTGTAAAAATAAATCTTCTTAATAAACTGATAAACGACATTGAAGAGCGGTATAAAAAATACGGCGATTCGCCTAAAGTAATAGAACCCAATGTTAAAATGTCTGCCGGAGGATTAAGAGATTTTCAAACGGTGGAATGGATGTATATACTTTATACGAAGTCAATGCTTCACAAGCAAAACGAACTTACACAAGCTGAAATTTTTATTGAACAATTAAGAAAGAAAAAATTAACCTCACCCCAGGAATGTAACCGCCTGATAAACAGCTATAAACTTGTTCTTTACGTCAGAAATATTTTGCATCTGATTGAAAATCAAAAGACAGACAGATTTGAATTTATGTATCAGAAAAAAGTAGCCAAAAGGATACATAACAGTCCAAAAGCTCTTTCACAATTTATGCAGGAATATTTTAGAGCAACAAATGTTATTTATCGTTTTACAAAATCGATGAGGAAAAAATTTGACGAGGAGATTTCGCACCCGCTTCCGGAATCTTTAAATATACTTTTGGACGAACATTTTGTCTTAAGAGGAAAAACAATTTCGCATCACTCTGCTTCCAATTTGGAATTATCGGATGTAATAAGAGCTTTTTATTACAGAGGATTACACACGGCGCATTTTGACGAAAGCTTAAGATCCGAAATAGTAGAAATAGTGGAGGAAGCAGAAGATACAAACAACCCGGGTACGGAATCTTCTGTTTTTTTTAGAGAAATTTTAAAGCTGCCTAAAAATGTCGGTCACACTTTATCCGCAATGAATGAACTCGGTGTACTCGGTGTTTTTATGCCCGAATTCAAAGACGCTATCGGTTTTATGCAGCACGGTGTTTATCACTGTTATACGATTGACGAACATACAATAATGACCATAAAAAATCTTGAAAAGTTAACCAACTTAAATTCATCCCCGGGAAAAATTTACCAAAGTATAAAAGACAAAGATATTCTTTACCTGGCAATGTTGTTTCACGACATTGCAAAGTCAATAAACATTGCCGGTCACGAAATAATCGGCGCCGAAATGACCGCCACAATTATGCAAAGATTGGGTTACGAAGAAGAAGAAATTAATTTGGTTTCTTTCTTGGTAAGAAACCACCTGCTGATGGAACAGGTTGCATTCAGACGTAATTTAAATGACGCAGAAACTCTTGATAAATTTTACAGCAATTTTAATACTTTTAAAGAACTAAAATTATTATACCTTGTCACCTACGCCGATCTTTCGGCTGTAAATTCTGTAATTTGGACATCTTGGAAAAGTGATCTGCTCACGGAACTTTTCAGCAAAATTAAAACAATGCTCGAACAAAAAATATCGGGTGAGGAATATCTGATTTCCAAAACGTATGTTGTTCCTAAAGATATAAGCAAATTTTCACCCGAAATAACCGAATCAAATGTTCATGATCATATCAAATCAATAAACGATATCGGTTATACCAACTATTTTTCGGAAGAAGAAATTGCCAAACATATTGTGGAAATAGAACGGGGAAGCAATTTGTCCGTGCTTTTCAACAACATCGGAAGCTTTACCAATATTACCATTATTACAAAAGATTTTCCCGCGCTGCTTTCAAAACTTTGCGGAGTAATGTTGATAAATGATTTAAACATCCACGACGCTAAAATATTTACAAGAAAAGACGGAATTGTAATTGATACGTTTAATGTGTCGGATTTTAGAACCAATGAAAAAATAAACGAGGATAAATATCCCGTAATTAAAAATAATTTATACGACGTTATCACAGGGTTTTTAAAGTTAGACCAAGAAATTGAAAAACTAAAAACCAAATGGTGGAGAATAGAAAAGAAATTTTTCCGGAGAAGCGGAAAGATTCAAATAGATTTTGAGAAGCACGATAAATATACTATCCTTGATATTTTTTCACCCGACAGGCTCGGCTTTTTATTTCAAGTAACTAATAAAATGAACGACCTTGGTCTGATGATTTATTTTGCAAAAATCTCCACCAGAGGCGACGATATTGTCGACTCGTTTTATGTGCTTGACAGAGAAGGAAAAAAAGTTTCGCCAAATGATTATGAATTCGTTAAATCGGAATTAATAAGTTCCATTGAGGAGATAAATTGAATTTTATAGAAAAAGACAAGCCGATAGGAATTTTTGATTCCGGAATCGGGGGTTTAACCGTAGTAAAAAGATTAGCCGCAACTCTTCCCAACGAAAACCTTGTTTATTTCGGAGATACGGCCCGTGTTCCTTACGGCTCTAAATCAAATTCTACCGTAATTGAATATGCGCTGCAGGACGCAAAATTTTTAATAAAGAGAAATGTCAAATCAATAGTAGTAGCCTGCAACACCGCATCATCGGTAGCCATTAAATCATTAAAAGAAAAATATGATATACCGATAATAGGTATGATTGAGTCCGGGACGGAATCCGCCCTTAAATCAACAACGAATAAAAAGATAGGGGTAATAGGTACCAGATCAACAATCGATAATAAAGCATACTCCGCATCGCTGAAAAATAAAGATGAAAGTATTACCGTTTATGAAAGAGCCTGTCCGCTGTTTGTCCCCTTAGCCGAAGAAGGATGGATCGATCACAAAGCCACTTTTGAAATTGCGAAGGAATATTTAAACGACTTAAAAGAAAAGAGCGTAGACACTTTGATATTGGGATGCACGCATTATCCCATTTTGGCGGATGTAATTCAAAAAGTCATCGGTGAAAACGTAAAACTTATTGATTCGGGCATTGCCGCCGCAGAATTGGTTAAAACGGAGATTGAACGCATAGGCTTGCTAAATAACTCAAATGTATTGGGCAGAAAAGACTTTTACGTTACCGATATACCGAAAAAGTTTAAAGAGATAGCCGAGTTGTTTTTAAGCTCACCCATTCAGGAAGTTAAAAAAGTTGAGCTTGAGGATATTTGGGAATAATAATTACATCACCCCTCAAACAATTTCTTCAATTTTTTCTTGTCCTTTGTTTTGCCCAAAGCCAATATTAATTTAATTCTTGCCTTTTGTCCGTTTAAATATTCCGCAAAAATAACCCCGATATTGTGCAAATGTTTTCCCGCACCGGGATAACTGTAAATATCCAACGTTTCGCCCGCGGGACAGCGTGATACCAAAACAACGGGGATATCTTTTTTTACGGCATATTCAATACCTTCAAAAACAGGAGGAGGCACGTTGCCGACGCCCAGAGCCTCAACAACAATCCCCTCCGCTCCGCTGTCTGCGGAATATTTAAAAAACTTTTCGTCCATTCCCGCATAAACGGTCAGCATATCTACGTTATCATTTATTTTATTTGTCTTAATTATCTCAAGTTTTCTTGGTAATCTATTTAAAATCACTTTCCCGTTTTCCACAAAACCCAGAGCGCCAAAATCAAGACTGCTGAAAGTATCCAGCTCGTCGGTGTATGTTTTGGTTACTTCGCTCGCCGCGTTAATTTGGCTGTTCAAGCATACAAGTGTTCCTAATTTTTTGCAATTAGGGTTTAAACAAACTTGGATGGCATCTTTTAAGTTTTGCGGACCGTCCCAATCGGGTTCCGAACTGTTTTTCATAGACCCTATTACAACTATGGGAATTTCCGTATCGATTGTTAAGTCAAGAAAATAAGCCGTTTCTTCCAGAGTATCCGTACCGTGCGTAACTATAACCCCTTCATAGCTTTTTTCTTTTATTAACCGTTTGATTTTATTTGAAAGTTTAAACATTAACTTCGGCGTCATATGGGGACCGGGATATTTGCCGAAATCGTAACAAGTTAAATTAGCCAGCTTTTTAGCCTCAGGTATCTTGTTCAATAATTCGGTTCCCGAATATCTGGGTATGGCACCTCCCGTTGATTTATCAATCATCATTGAGAAAGTACCGCCGGTAAAAACAACTAAAATATTTTTCTTCATAATTTTTTTTCCTCTTCTTAAATATAATGGAAACTTTAATTTTTACATATATTTTCCGACTTGAACAAGGGATTTTTTAAGTCTATTTTTAAATTAGTTAATTAGGAGATTTTATGTTAATAGTTGAAGATGTTGATTTAACGCCGAATCCGCAGGCTTTAAAATTTATTTTGAACGAAAAATTATTGGACCTTGAAACGAGACAGTTTTCAAGCAAAAAAGATGCGGAGAAAGACCCTTTGGCAAAGGGAATTTTTGAGATTGAAGGTGTGGTATCCGTTTTTTATATGGATAAATTTATTACCGTTGAAAAAGCGAAGGACACGGATTGGAGTAAAATTCAAAAACCTTTTATTAATTTTTTAAAATCATTCGACGCCGCTTTGATCCCGAAAGAAAAAGATGCTGATTTAATTGATGAAAATGCAAGTGAACTTTTAAAACAAATAAATAAAATATTGGACCTGAGAGTGCGACCGGCACTTGCCGGTGACGGCGGAGGTTTGGAAGTGCTGGGATTACACGGCAACACCGTGAAAATAAGATACCAAGGTGCCTGCGGAAGCTGTCCGACCTCTATCAGCGGCACACTACAGGCAATTGAAGCGTTGCTGCAAAGAGATATAAACCCCGCAATACAAGTTGTTGCCGCATAAATGTTTTTAAACAATGAACCGAGGAGGAATTGTTTTTTTTTAATTCTTCCACTGCCCGCCAAAACAAATAGAGAGTATTTGAAAACAAATTAAATTGGACGGATTTCACCTGCAAATGAGAACTATCCCCCTTTTCCTGTTTTCCGCACTTTTATAAAATTACAGTACAAATAATTTGAAATATGGTTGCTGCAAAGATGAAAACAGGAGTTTATAAGGAAGTATGTTCAGATGTTTTGTTAATTGATTAGTTCGTTTTATGTTAGCGAATCGGTCTACCTGCCGGAGCAGACTTGCCTGCAGAGGCAGGCAATTCTCTTTACAAATTTTCTCATAGAGCAAAAGTCAGCTTCCAATACAAAAAAAATAAAAGTATTTTGCACTGTCCGAATCGGGCAAGTTGCTTCTGTGAAACTGTTAATTCTTCGTTTACCTTCAAAATTCTTTTTTTATTTCAAGGTTTTGGACAGATGTGAATTCTTCTTTTTTTTTGCTATTTTATAAATTACAAAGTTGTTCATATCTGAAATTAAAATATGATAAACGAAGAAAATTTATATCATAGTTCATTTGAAATTGCCGGAATTAAATTTGACGCATTTTCTACGAGAAAAGGTATATCAAAATTATATTTGAATGCTTCCCCGGATAAATTTAAAAAGATTAAAAAAACAAAACTGCACCCCGACGATCCCTTTATGTTTAATATATACTCGGAACTTAACGAGTATTTTAATCATCAGCGAAAACAATTTGATATCCCGCTTGATATTACGGGAACTCCTTTTCAAAAACGTGTTTGGAAACAACTGCAGAAGATTCCGTTCGGAGAAGTAGTTACTTACAAATATATTGCGGAAAAAATCAGACAACCGAAAGCTTTCCGAGCCGTTGGGCACGCTAACGGATTAAATCCTGTTTCAATAATTATTCCCTGCCACAGAGTAGTAAATGTAAACGGAAATTTAGGGGGATATGCCGCCGGTTTGAACATCAAAGAAAAATTACTTGAACTTGAAGGGTGTAAAAGTTTGGATCTGTTTAATTCAATTTAAAAGGAACCGAATCAAACTAATCATAATTTAACTGTAATTGTTTGTCGAAAAACTCTTCGTTGTAAAGCAAATTAAATTTATCTTTATCGTATAACATTTGGTTCAATTCATTTTGATAGAAAAATTTTTTCTCACCTAAAGCCGGTTCCAGATGACTTAACCATTTAGCCAAAGGATCGAATTTCGCGTAAAACGGTTTGTAACACCAATTCGGATTTCTTGCCTGTATCAAACTTAATTGAAAAACTTTTTCTCCGTAAATATTTGTAACACCGTTAAGCATTACCTTACCCGGCAGCGCGGACATTACCGGACCTCTTACCGTCCGGCATAATCCCGATGTTTTAACAATTGCTTCCCTGTAAATATTGAATGCTTCCAGCAAAGGGATTTCAAAATAATTATTGGCACCGGTATCTCTTTCCACAAACATATAGTAGGGTACGCAGCCCATTGCAACTTGATCTTTCCACATTTTTTCCCAGACTTTGGGATCGTTGTTTATATATTTAATAACAGGAGATTGCGTTCGTATTTGAGCGCCGGTTGAAAGAATTCTGTTAATCGCTTCCTTTACAACTTCCGTAGAAAGTTCGGCATAGTGATTAAAATGAGCCATTATGGTAATATTTTTATCAGAAGCTTTTATTTTTTCAAATAATCTTAAAATCTCGTCGGAGTCATCATCAGTTACAAACCTATAGGGCCAATATGATAATGACTTTGTTCCGATTCTAATAGATTGCAGATGTTCGAATCCGGGTTTCAACAGAGGGAGAATAAATTCTTTTAAATTTGCAGCACTCATTATCATCGGATCGCCGCCGGTTATTAGTATATCGGTTACATCTTTATGCACGGATAAATATTTCAGAAAATCAACTTTGTTGCAGGTGGCAAATTTTATATTATTTGTATCAACAAACTGCGCCCACCTGAAGCAGAACGAACAATAAGCATGACAAGTCTGACTTTTAGAGGGAAATATCAGTACGGTTTCTTTATATTTATGCTGTAGACCGGGTAACGGTTCGGTATTGAGTTTGGGTATATTTATTTTCGCTTGTCCCGCAGGATGAGGGTTTAATTCAATACGTATCTTAATTGCCGTATTTTTAATTTCCTCGGGGTTGTTTCTTTTTAATGCCGATTCCATTCTTTCAAATTGAGATTTTTTCAGCATATCTTTCTGCATAAAATTCAATTGGTAGATCGGGTCGTCCGGCACATTATTCCAGTTAATTAACTCGTCCAACACATAATTATTAGTTCTGAAAGGTAAAACCGAAGCTACTACCTTTAATGCAGATAGTTCTTTTTCACCCAAATTTTTAATTTGCGGAACGGAGTGAATATTATTCAGATTATATATTTTTATCTTTTTGGGGATAATCATCCTTGTTCCGTTAAAATTTTAATTAGTGTTGGAAATTTGTTTGATCCAAGCCTTTAATGAATCAAACCGTGCTTGTACCGTCTAATAACATATTATAAAAAAATTATTAGAATTTCAAGTTTGTCTGGTCGGAATTAAAATACATGGAATAAAAAAAGCGGTAAAAACCGCTAATTTTACTTAATTTCAGTTATTTTGCTGATATCGTTCAGCCTCACGAATCTTTCATTAAACTTTACAGTTCCTTTAGCTGATTTAACACATTTAATCAATTTTACAGTAATGTGGTCAACTTTATGCTTTGCTTTTGATTTATCAGCAAATGATTGCTGTTTTGCCATTGCTCGATCTCCTTAAAAAAATTTAGATGTCAAATATATGGATTTTAAGATATTAATAAAAGAAAATTTAAAGGCACTAAATACTTAAATTTTTATTTTATTATACTCTGTTCATTAATTCACCGTGAGTCAAATCGTAATTTTCCGATTTTATTAAGTATTTGGTATAATCGTGTTTAGGATTTGAGAGCACGTCCTCCGTTTTTCCTATTTCGGCAATTTTTCCTTTGTAAATTATTACAACTCTGTCGCATAATTCCCGTAAAGCATTTAAATTGTGCGAAACACAAATTAATGTAATTCCAAAATTCTTATTTATTTTTTTAAAAAGATTAGAAAGATTCTTTTTCGATTCAAAATCCTGCGCGGAAAAAGGTTCGTCCAATATTAATAAATCCGGATTTACCGCAAGCAATCTGGCTAATGCTGCTCTTTGCTGCTGTCCGCCGCTAAGTTGGGAGCCTTTGTTTTGTCTAAATTTTACAGGAAAATTTACAGCGGAAAATATTCTTTCTTTTTCCGCCTCCAATTTTTCTTTCGCCGGATTTTTCAACATTAAAGCTTCTTCCACTATTTCGTCTACTTTTCTGTGAGGGTTTAAAATTTGTCCGTTATTTTGAAATAATATTTGAACGGAGTTACTTTTAGTATTACTTGACAAATTAAATTCAACGCTGCCCGAGGTAGGTTTAATTATACCTACTATTAATTTTGCAATTGTGGTTTTACCTCCGCCCGACTCACCGGCAATCCCCAAAATTTCTCCCTTATATACGTCCAGCGAAATATTATCGATAATGGTTTTCTTTTTATTTGACAAAAACTTTTTGTCTTCCACCATATAGGATAAATTATTTATTGATAATATTGTGTCCATTAAACTTTTTCCTTTTCGGTCAGTAAGCCGTGTTTTTCAAAAAATTCATCGTTATACATAAACTCCGTAAGGGTTGAATTTTGAAGCAGAGCAATTTTATCGCTGATTTTTTTTGCAAACAAAATATCCTGCGTTACCAATAAAACAGAATGATCATTTATTTGTGAATATTCTTTTAATTTAAGAAGCATTAGGTTTGCAATTGCAGAATCAATGCCGGAAGTCGGTTCATCTAAAATTAAAATTTTGGGTTTGCTTAATAACGCCAATACAAGACTAACTCTTTGCGCCATCCCGCCGCTGATTTCATACGGATACATTCTAAATAATTTATCTTTTACAGGAAGAAAAAAATATTCGAGCAGTTCGTCTATTTCGTTTTTGTTAACCGCAAATTTTATAAAATAGTATTCGAACTTTTTAAGATGGTCAAAACTGTTAACGGCATCTTGAAAAACATATTTAACAAGTTTGGCTCTTACTCCAAGTAATTGTTCAATCTCCATTTTATAAATATCTTTTTCATTCAAAAATACTTTACCCTTAATACTATAAATATCAGTATCTAACAATTTCATTATTGATTTGATTAGTGTGGATTTGCCCGTTCCGTTTTTGCCGAGGACAGTAAAAATTTTGTTCTTTTCTAATTCAAATTTTATATCTTTAAGTAGTATTCTTTCGGTGTTGGAAGTTTTAATGTTTATATTTTGAATATCTATTTTCAGCATTAAGTTTTTTTTGTTTTTGTATTTATTTGACAAAATAATAAATTAAGTACAATTATATGAATATTAATAATTTTTAATAATATTAAAATATGAAGAGAAAAATTTTCCTTATCCCGGCGCTGTTGGTTTTAATAACGGTATTTCCTTCCTGTTCTAAAAAATCCGCTAATCTTTCCAATCAGGTCATTATAGGAATTGATTCCGACATTGAATCTCTTAACCCTTTGTTTTCATTCAGCGGATACGAAAACAACATAAGCGAGCTTCTTTATTTAAAATTGGTACAAAGCGACTGGGATGAAGAAAACGGCTCACTTGTATATGGTCCGATGCTTGCAAAAAGCTGGCAATGGAACAGCGATTCATCCGCAATTACATTTTACTTAAGAGACGATGTAAATTGGTCCGACGGAAAAAAAGTGACTGCCGAAGACGTGGTTTTTTCATTTGACGTTTATTCGGATGAAAACATACAAAGCAAACTTTATGATACTTTTGACAACTTTATTCTGGATAAAACCAAACATATAATTTTAAATAAAACATTTGAAATTATTAACCCTTTTACATTAAAAATTAATTTTAAAAAGAATGCCGTTCCGTCGCTTGTTGATATCGACCTTCCCGTTATTCCCAAACATATTTATGAAAAGCTCGACAGAAAAAAATTCGCGGTTTTAGAAAAAGAAATTAAACCGGTTACCAACGGACCGTTCAACTTTATAAAATGGGATAAAAACCAGGCTATAATTTTAGCGGTCAACAAAAATTCATTTTTATTTAATCCCAATAATATCCGGAAAATCATATTTAAAATTATCCCGGATTACAACTCGAGACTAACACAACTTAAAAAGGGCGAAATTGACTTAATGGAAGACGTAAGAACGGATGATCTGCCTTCTTTAAAATCTTTGGATTATATTCAAATATCGCCGCTGCCGGAAAGAGAATACGATTACATCGGCTGGAACAACATTGATGCCGAGGTATTTAAAAAGAAAGGAAAGTTTGTTCCGAATAAATTATTCGGCGATCCTTTGGTAAGAAAAGCTCTTACCTTTGCAATTAACAGACAGGAAATAATTGACGAATATTTGGGTGAATACGGACAGATAGCTTTCGGTCCGGTCGCTCCGATTTTCAGAAAGTCATTTTCCGATTTAAAACCGCTAACATTCAATCTCGATTCCGCCAAATATTATTTAGCCGAAGCAGGCTGGAAGGATAATAACAAAGACGGCGTACTCGACAAAAAAGGGTTGAACTTTTCTTTCCCGCTTTACATTACTCCCGGCAACCCGAGAAGAGAATTTGCATCTACTTTACTAAAAAACAATTTAAAGTCCATTGGAATAAATATTAACATAAAAAAAATGGATCTTCAGACTTTAATGCCTAAACTTTTTGGGAAAGAAATTGATGCCTGGATGCTCGGCTGGGTGGTGGGAATTCCACTTGACATGTATCCTTTTTGGCATTCCAGCTCCGAATTAAGCCAGTTGAACTTTCCAAGTTATAATAATACCTTGGTTGATAAATATTTGGAAAGGTACAAAAAAGTTAAATCCGAAAAATTGAAATCGGAATTAGCAAAAAAAATTCAGCTGCTTATTCATAAAGATCAGCCCGTTACATTTCTTTATTGGATACAGAATATTATAGCTTACAACAAACGAATTAAAAATGTAAAAATTACACCACTTGAACCTATTCACTACAGTTGGAATTGGTCGATAAATAAATAATAAAAAATGAATAAGGAAATAATTTTATCCTTAGCTAAAAGATTAATCACCTCTTTAGTTGTACTTCTTTTAATGTTAAGTTTTTTATTTGTACTTTTAAGATATTCACCGGGTGAGCCGACACAAAAATTCATATCACCCAAATTAAGTCCGAAACTTGCATTAAAAATTAAAGAATCTTTTGGACTTGAAAAACCGATATTAAAACAATATCAA
Source organism: uncultured Ignavibacteriaceae bacterium (assembly GCA_964486645.1). Lineage (GTDB taxonomy): Bacteria > Bacteroidota > Ignavibacteria > Ignavibacteriales > Ignavibacteriaceae. The sequence goes on from CAZAOG010000002.1 coordinate 25,927, forward strand.
AGTTTTCTTGTAAACCTTTCTATGGGCGATTTGGGAATTTCTTATACCTACCGCGAGCCGGTCATTAAAGTAATTGCCAAATATCTTCCCTTCACCGTTGTTTTCTCTCTGCTTAGTTTTATAATTCAAATTACACTCGGATTTTATTTGGCATTATATTCCATTAAACGTAAAGGAAGTTGGATTGATGCTCTTATTAAAAAAATCAGTCTTTCCGCTTATGCACTGCCTTCCTTTGTCGTGGGTGTTTTGCTTGTTTATTTGTTCTCCTGGAAAATAAATTTGTTCCCTTCATCGGGATTAAAATCTTTTAACCACGACACTCTTTCTTTCTTCGGACAGTTCGGCGATTATGTAAATCATATGATACTTCCCTTGATAACTTTATCATTAGGCGGGATAGCCGTTTTTTATAAATACTTACGCGACAATTTAGACGAAACATTCAACGCACATTTTGTTACTACGCTCAGAAGCTACGGAGTTTCCGAAAAAGAAATAATAAGAAATCACATTATCCCGAATTCAATAGGACCGATGATTTCCGTTGCCGGTGTAGAGCTTGGTATTTTGTTGAGCGGCGCATTAATTACAGAAGTAATTTTTGGTTTACCCGGAATGGGAAGACTTGCCATCGGTGCTATTTTAAGCAGAGATTATCCTTTGATTATCGGCATTACTTTTATCTCGGGAGTACTTATAATCTTCAGCAATTTATTAGCCGATCTAATTAGGGCGAAATTAGACAGAAGAATATTAAAGGGGATGATAAATTGATAAAAATTAAACTTTGGCATTTTATCATATTAATATCTGTATCAATAATTTTATTTAACGTTCAATTACTTGTTAATTCATTTGAAATGCTGTGGTTGTTTGTGATTTTATTATTTACTAATTTTAACCAGGCAGTCGTTCAAATCGATATTTCTTTTATCGATTACACAATTTCAACCGTATTTATTTTTCTTATCCCATTATCTGTTTTGTTTTATAAGAGAACAAAATTTTTGGAAAACAAATTAACATATATATCCGCAATTATAACTTTGCTTTTGGCATTTACAATATTTGCTCCGTTAACGGTTCCTTCAAATCCTAATTTCCAAAAGGATTTACGCGTTACAAAACTACTTTCTCCGTTCAGTACCGTAAAAAAATTATATTTGGCAATAGATAAGACACAACCGGCAAGCGCGATAGATAATTTTATTATAAAGAAAAATAAAGTAATAAAAAAATCATTCAGCCGGGATTTTGTTTTTGTAAGCGATGTTAAGCTTTCGGGCAGCGATGTTATTTATAAACAAAAGAATAAAGAAATAAAAATTCAGAAAGAAAAAGTCATATTTGAAAACGGCAGACCGTTGGTCGAAACCGGGACATTTCTGCTCGGCACCGATCAGTACGGAAGGGATATTTTATCAAGACTTATATACGGCACAAGGTTAAGTTTATTCGTCGGTTTGGGAGCCGTTATAGTTTCTTTTTTAATCGGAATCATTTTGGGTTTTATTGCCGGCTACACCGGAGGATTTATAGATTCATTATTAAACAGATTTACTGAGATGTTTTTGGCATTTCCCATTCTTTTTTTGATTATTTTCATTATTGCTATGTTCGATAGTTCCGTTTTTTCTATTATTTTGGTTTTGGGCGTTTCAGGATGGATGAGTTTGTTCAAAATAGTACGAGCCGAGGTAATCAAATTAAAAACAAAAGATTTTTTTATAACGGCAAAATTAATCGGACTGCCCAATTATAAATTGCTGCTAAAAGAAGTTTTACCGAATATAATTTCGCCCATTGTTGTAAATTTGGTTTTTCTTTACGGCAACGTGATCTTAGCCGAAGCTGCCTTAAGCTTTTTAGGTCTCGGTGCAGGCAGCAACTACCCGTCCTGGGGAGAAATGATCCAAGCGGGACAAAGTTATATAACCATTGCCTGGTGGATGATTGTTTTCCCCGGTTTGATGTTATTCGTTACTTTGCTTACGGCAAATGAACTTGGAAGAAAAATTGAAAATCATTTTAACGGTAGAATATTGATATGATTAATAAACGATACAAAATCAAAAACATTCTTGGCGAGGGAAGAAGCAAAGTATATTTGTGCGAAGACGTGGATTTTCCGGAAAAAGATGTTGCGTTAAAAGTTTTACCCAACAAAGTACCCGAAGAAGAAATCAACACTTTCAGAAAAGAATATTTCACACTTCAAAAACTTCAACATCCTAACATTATAAATTCAATTGAGTTTGGGACGATAGTTTCCGATGATTCCGCTGAACCAAAAGTTGAAATAGGTTCTAAGTATATAACAATGGAAGTATTTGAGGGCAAAGAACTGCTTGACTACAAAGGCTGTAAAGACGAAGCCATACTTAAAAACATACTAATTCAAATTTGTTCGGTTCTGTACTACCTGCACCAGTCAAATTATATTTATTACGATCTAAAACCCGAAAACATTTTGGTGGCCGAAAAAGACGGACAGCCCGTAATCAAACTTATAGACCTCGGTTTTGCAAGACACGTAAACGACGATAAGATTCCGGGAATAACCGGTACAATGCAGTACATAGCCCCGGAGCTGCTTAAAAAAGAAGCCTACGACCATAGAATTGATTTGTATTCCTTGGGTATACTTTTATACAGGGTTATTTACGGTACTTTCCCATTTGAAATGAATGATGAACTTCAAATAATTAAAGCTCAAATTGAAAATAAATTCAACTTTCCCGAATCCGATTTCTCGGATGATTTTATCGGCGTAGTAAAAAAATTGTTGGAAAAAAATCCCGATGAAAGATACCAAAGCTGTTTGGAAATTTTATCCGATTTAGGGATGAAATTTAACAACGAAATTATTAATCAGTGGATGCCCGCAAAGGTTTCATCCGATAGAAAAGATATTGTTGCTATTCTTAAAAAATATATAGAGGATGTAAACAGTAACGAAGTTTTTACCGTGAGAGGCACCGAGGGTTCAGGCAAATCAACCGTAGCTGAAGAAATTTATTCAACTCTACCGGCTTCCATAATAGTAAAAAACTACAAAAATTTAAACAGCACCTCGTTTGTAAAATTTATTGTAAAACAGATTATTTACAACGATTATGTTTATTCAAGACTCAATAAAGTCACCGTTGAAAAGGTCGAACGTCTTTTTGTTGAACTACCCGAAAAACTAATAGACGAATTAAAGATTATATTTACAAACATTGCTTCAAGCAGCAGATTTACTTTAATACTCGACGATTTTAATAAATACGATACTTTTACCCACGATACTCTTATAACCCTAATTCCCATTTTACAAGTAAACAAAATAAAAGTAATTTTAACCGAAGACTCCGACGAAGGAGATTCGAGCAATAAAGTTCATAATCTTCAAGTAATAAATCTTTCGCCCCTTACCGAACAACAATTGGAACAACTGATAAACAGAAGCTTTCATTCATCGTTTCCTCAGAAAGAAATTAAAAATTTAATATTACTTTACGCCGACCTTTTACCGGGCAGTATCAGAACTTCGATAAAAGATATGCTGCTTTTGAATATTCTTCAGTATGACAAAGACGGCGTAAAATTAAATGATAACGACAAATCCATTGAAATGCTGAAGAGTTCGCAGGAAGAAATTTATAAAATAAGATTAAAAGACTTAAACGAGCAAGAAAATAATTTAATAAAAATTGTTTCCGCTTTGGAGGTCGTAATAGGAGCAAACGCTTTGGCTGCGTTGATGGAGCTAAACCCGAAAGATATTGACGCATTATTGATAGGACTTCAAAAGAAAGAAATATTAAAACAGTATTCCATAACCGGAACGGCTCAATTTTCTTCCGACGGATTGAAATCATACATCTATTCGCTAATTGAAGATAAAGAAGAGTACCACTTAAAATTAGCCGTTAATATTGAAAGCACGCTGCCGGACATAGATAAAAATGAATTGGCCAGACAATACGAGTTGGCAAAAGAAGACGAAAAATGTTATTCCATTTTAATGGAAGTCGCTGTCGAAGCCGAAAGGATTTCTGCATTTTCTTACGAGAAACAAATACTTGAACATCTGCTCAATTTAGAGCTGCAAGAAGATAAATTAAATTTGATAAAGTATAAATTGGCAATACTGCTCGATAAATTAGGCGAATATAAATATTCGTTGGACTTTATAAATAATATAGATTTATCGATGCTTAACCCTGATGAAAGCATTAAACTGCAGATAACAAAAGGACATTCATTAATAGAAACGGACGAACTTGAAAAAGGGAAAAAGCTGCTTGAAAGTCTTTTGAATAACATCGATAACAAAGAGAAAAAACACACCGTGCTTTCCGAGATTGCCAGAGCGGATTTAGACTTGGGTAATTTTGAAAATGTAACTAAAATATGCAGCGATGTTATTACCGATGCTTCCGCCCTGCCCAAAGAAAAAGGGAGAGCAAATGCAACTCTTGCTTTGAAGGAAATTTATAAAAACAACGACTTTGACAAAGCCTTGGAATTATTCTTAAAAGCAGAAGAAATATTTCAGAAAGCCGATTTGAAAGTAATGATGACAAGAATGGGCAACAACATCGGCAACATTTACAACATTAAAAATGATTACAACAACGCGGAATTATACTGGAACAAAGCCGTTGAACTGAATAAATCTATCGGTAACCTGGAAAACGAGGCTCTGCTGACAATGAACTTGGGCGTTTATCATTTTGAGCAGCTTAATATTCAAAGAAGTATTGACCTTTATAACCGTGCTTATTCTATATTTCAAAGTATCGGCGATGTGCAAAATCAAGGTATAATAAAATCAAATTTGGGTGAAAATTATTTGTTCGTCTGCGAGTATCAGAAAGCACAAGAAGAGCTGCAACTATCCGAAAAGGTTTTGTCCGACAGTCACAACGAAAACGAATTGCTGTCAACCTTATTTCTGCTTGGATATCTTTATTTAACTATCGGCGATTTATTAAAGGTTGAAAATATAATAAACAAATATGACCGAATTGATAATAAAGATTCTGTCAACGAGCGGAATAAAAACAACTTCAGATACTTAAAATTAATTTTTAATTTTGAAAAAAATGAACCGCGCAAAATAATAAATGAATTATACGAAATAAAAGAAGTGTTTTTATCCAACGAAGACTCATATCGTTTCTTCAACGCGGACGAAACCCTTATTCGTTTCTACATTGAAAACGGAAATTATAATGAAGCCTTTGAAGAATTAAACGACAAAGACCTTGACGAGTTGTGTTCGAAAAACAAATATTTTAATGCAAAAAGGGAACTCTTGTTAGGACTGTTGGCTAAACACGACACGGAAGGAAAAATGAATTCTCCTGTCGATTATTTCGAAAAAACATATCAATTTATAGAAGACTTTACAATTACCGAACTGACTTGGAAAGTTTTGTATGAATTATCAGATTACTACTTTGAAAGGGGCAATAAATTAAAAGCAAAAGAGTACGCAAAATATACAAAAGCAACTATTGAGCATATTGCAGAAAAAATTTCCGACAGCAAAATGCTTCATAATTATTTATCAGAAAAACAAAGACAGAAAGCTTTAAAATCATTAAGCGAAATTATAAAAGGATAGTGAAGGATAACGATATAAATATTAATGTTTATTCCGATTCCAACGATACTTCTTCAATAGCGTTGGTCGTTAATCAACTTAAAATTAACGACCAAAATATAGGTTTAAAATACCCCCTTAAATTTCAGAACAACGAAAACGACATTATAATCATACAGGTTGATTCGGTAAGTTCTGCATTTGTTAGAGAAGCAATAAGCTTAAAAGAAGATGCCTACAACAAAATAATTTTCGTAATAAAAAAAAATGATGCGGTATTAATAAGCTCTTTAGTAAAGCTCGGATTCCATTCAATATTTGTAATACCCTTTGAACTGCCAAAACTTGTAGCTCATCTTTCCGATTTTATAAATTCAAAATCCGAAAAACTAAAATTGGAAAAAAAAGGCGATTTAGACGGGGATAATTACAAAATTGAAAGTTTAATAGGTAAGTCAAAATCATTCAATAATGTTATAGAAATAGTAAAAAAAATATCGGATAAACCGGATATTTATGTGATGATTTTAGGGGAAACGGGAACCGGGAAAACCCTTATTGCAAGAACCATTCACGAAAACAGTCCTAAAAAACAATATCCCTTTATAGATATCGTTTGCAGCGCTATCCCGGAAACTTTAATGGAATCCGAACTTTTTGGCTACGAAGCCGGTGCTTTCACACAAGCCGAAAGCAGAAAATACGGTTTGTTGGAATTAGCCGAAAAAGGAACATTGTTTTTGGACGAACTTGGTGATATTAGTCTGAATATTCAGGCTAAATTACTAAGAGCAATAGAAAAGAAAGTAATCAGAAGATTGGGCGGTATAAAAGATATTCCTATTTATGCAAGGTTTATTTCGGCTACAAATAAAAATCTTTCATTAATGATAAAACAGAAACTTTTTAGAAGAGACCTTTTTCACAGGCTTAACGTAATTGAAATTACAATTCCCCCGCTCCGTGAACGTGAAGAAGATGTTCTGCTGCTTACGGAAAAATTTATAAATCTTTACAATGTTCAGTTCGGTAAACAAATAGACGGTTACGATGACGATGTGAAACAGTTCCTTTTAAATTATCAGTGGCCCGGAAACGTTAGAGAATTACAGAACTCTATTGAAAGAGCAATTTTACTCACAGAAAGTAAAATGTTAAAGGTGGATACATTTTCCGTGCTTCAAAAAACAGAAAAAACCCGGAAACAATCACAAATATATGCCACACCAATTTTGCCTCAATTTATCAGACTTGAATTAGAATATGAGAGAACGGATTTAAAGGAACTTACGGCTTTATACGCCGAAGAAGTGTTGAACAAAACCAAAGGCAATAAATCAAAAGCCGCGCAATTACTCGGCATATCCCGCCCAAAATTAAATACATTGTTAGAAAAAAATTAGAATGTACGTAAGATGATTTATTTATTAAAATAGCTCCGCCTTTTAAGGCGGAGACTAAGTAAAACTTATTACATATTGGGCTTTAGCCCCAATCTAAATAATGAACTTAGAATGTTAAAGAAACAAACTGTCTTCTCACTCCATTTTCATATCGCGGGTCATCAAATCAGTGGTAGCTTTCAGCGGGTCTTTATCTTTGAAAAGTATATTATAAACTTCGTTTGTTATCGGTGTATCAACTTTCATTTTCTTTGCCAATTGAGATGCAGATTTGCTTGTCATCACCCCTTCTGCAACCATGGTCATTTCTTTTAGGACTTGTTTGAGTTTTTTACCGCCGCCTATTTGTTCACCCACAAAACGGTTACGACTGTGCTTACTCATACAAGTAACTATCAGATCACCCATACCCGAAAGGCCTGCAAATGTTTCGGGTTTGGCTCCCATTGCTATTCCCAAACGTGAAATCTCTGCAATGCCTCTTGTCATTATTGCGGCTTTTGTATTATCCCCGAATTTCACACCGTCAATTATTCCGGCACCGATTGCAATTACATTTTTGAAAGCCCCGCCCAATTCAACACCCAGTACATCGGTTGATGCATAAGCTCTAAAATAGGAAGTTATAAAAGCACTTTGTATTGTTTTTGAAGTTTCAAAATCTTTTGATGCGGTTACTACCGTGGTTGGAATTCTTCTGCTGACTTCTTCCGCATGACTCGGACCGGAGAGAACGCCTATTTGATTTTCCGATAAAGAGGGCACGGCATCAAGAAGCATTTGAGACATAGTAAGCAAGGTCTTGTTTTCAATCCCTTTAGATACACTGACCAATATTGAATTCTTCAAAAGATTCTTTTCAATTTTATTGACAACGCTTCTTAAAAATTGAGAAGGAGCTGCCATCACAATCATATTTTTATCGGCAGCCGCTTCGTTTAAATTATGTGTGATAAGCATTTCATCCGGGATTGGTACGCCGGGCAAATAGATTACGTTTTCACGTTTTTTTTCTAAAATTTTGGCGTAATCTTTTTTGTATTCCCAAAGAGTAACCGAGTGACCGTTATAATGCAAAAGAATAGCTAATGTAGTTCCCCAGCCGCCTGCCCCAAGAACGGAAATTCTCATAAGTTTTTAAATATATTTTTTCTTTTTAGAGAAGTTAAATTTGTTCTCATTTCCCTTTAATAATCGAGAAATATTTTTTCTATGAGTAAATATTACCAATAAGGAAAGGAAAAGTATAAAAGGAAGTAAAATTTGATACCCGGGAATATCTACGTGAAATATATTTTCTCTAACTATAAGAGCAAGTGGAACCGTGATTGCGGCAAAAATAGAACCTAAAGAAACGTATTTGGAAATCGAAACTACAATTACAAATACACCGACCGCTATCAGCATATCCACCGTTATTAAAATCAACAGCATACCCAAGGCAGTTGCAATTCCCTTTCCTCCCTTAAATCCGGCAAAGATCGTCCAAATATGACCAATAACAGCAGAAATTCCTGCAATTATCTGAATAACGGTTAAATCATCAAAAGGTGTGGCATTATAGAACGGCATTGATCCGGAAAATAAACGGGCAACAACAACAACAGCCAATGCTCCTTTAAGAGCATCTAAAAATATTACCGATAACCCGATTTTAAATCCTAAAACTCTTATTACGTTAGTACCTCCGGCATTGCCGCTTCCGTGTTCGCGTATATCTATCCCCTTTGATAGTTTGCTTATAATGATGCTGTTAGGAATAGAGCCGAGTAGGTACGAGATTATTATTATCGCCAGTAAATTTATCATTGTTATATATTCATTTTAATAAATGTCATATAAACTTAATCATAAATGGAATTATTTTCAATGAAATTCAGACGTTTATCACGTTGATATATTTTATCTGCAAGAAGCAGTACGGGGATAATATCTATATAAGGATTTATATGCCTCACAGCTTGCATTACCAGGTCCTTACTTTCATTATACGCTTCCCGGCTTAATGTGTCTGCCATTATAAATCCATTGGATAGAGAATGACCAAGCTTAGAATCAAATTCAATTTTTTTAGTAAGTTACAGCGGTTTGGGGAGAACCTGTTTATAGCTACAAATAAAGTCACACTATCATAAAATTAGATTTTATCTGTTATTTTACACTTACAGTTATTATCAAAAAAAGAATTTTATACCCGCAGTTGGTAAAAGACCCACTGTTCTACTGCTGAAATTACCATTAAAAACGTTAAATGTAAGAAATGTAGGATTCTGATAATTATATACATTATAAATTGATACTGATAATTCGCTTTTTAAACCAAACAATATGTTTTTATAAACCATACTTACATCCAGCCTGTTATAAAGCGGAAGTCTGTATTTATTATATTCTCCGTAATCTATTACTCTCTTAGGATCAACGCTGCCTCCTGAAAAAACAATGTATTTATTAACCGGCAAACTGATTGGAAGACCTGATGCTAGTACAAAAGTTGCCGACAATATTAAATTTTTTGAGAGATTATAGTTTAACACAATATTCAACTGGTGCACACGGTTAAAGCCGGGTACAAATTTTTTGTCAAAATTTTTACCGCCAATCTTTCTAAAAGCTTTGTTCCATGTGTAATTAACCCAACCGGAAAGTCTCCCTTCTCTTTTGGATAACTGTATTTCCATTCCGTAAGCCCACCCTTTACCAACAAGCAGTTGTTCATTTAATCTATCCGGATCTGCATCATAATAATTCAGTCTGAACTGCGAAACATTTTTCATATCTCTATAATATAAATCCAGACTAAATTCATATTCCGATTTATTTAATGAAAATATTTTCGTTAAACCTATCGATGTCTCGTTACCGTTTATCGGTTTTAGATTTTTATTGGATGGATAAAAAATATCATTCGGCGCGTAAAATTTTGTGGACGACAAAGTATGTACATATTGATGTGTTCCTGTATAAGATAATTTAACGGCAGTTGCATCATCAATTAAATAATTTATACTGATTCTCGGATCAATGAAACTGTATTTACCGTCATATTTTTTAACATTGAAAGTAGATATGTTAACGCCGAGGTTTGCTTCCAAGTAATTTGTAAATTTTAATTTGGCGTTACTAAAAAGATTGGTCTCATAAGCATCAAGGTTATAAACGTTTGTATTGGAGTTTAACAAATCGCTTGTAACATCAAACTTGTAATATCTTAAATCACCGCCAAATTTCAGATTCAGAGTTTTGAAAACGTTATAATCGTTTTTAATTTTAAATATAAATTCTGTTATACCGGGATTTTTTGCTGTTTCACCTCTTTTATATTCTGAAAAATACCTCGAATAAACAAGTGATATATCGCTGAAAAAAGAAGAATTCCATATCCTATTGTATCTGAGATGCGCTGCATAATTACCCCATTTTGTGTTTTTGCTAGTGTTATCATAAAGACTCTGCTGTTGTTCGGTATAATGGTCAGTTCCGTAATACGAACTGAAAAACAAATGGTCGGAAGGTGATAGGTTAAATGTTAATTTTGAATATATATCGCTGAATGAATAATTGAAATCGGTTATATTCGCAAGTGAATTAATTAAATCCAAGTAAGTTCTTCTAGCTGAAATCATAATGGAAGCATTATTTCCCAACGGTCCGTCTATCATCAACTGTGATGAAAGGAGACTGATACCGGCGCTCATTTTCAATTTTTTCGGATTCCCTCTTTTGAGATTAATATTTATAACAGAAGAAAGTTTTTCCGAATATTCCGGTGGTATATAACCTTTATAAAATTCTACACTGTTAATTGCATCGGTATTGAAGGAGCTAAAGTAACCGAGCAAATGAATCGGATTATAAATCTGTACCCCGTCGAGCAGCATAAGATTTTGATCCTGGTCACCCCCGCGCACATTAAAACGAGCGGAGCCTTCGGTAGAAGTACTTACGCCCGGAAGAAGCTGTAAAATTTTTGTTATATCACTTTCTCCGCCTACAGAAGGTAAATATTTAACTTCTTTCGCAGAAAAATATTGATAGCCGGTCTGCTTTAATATTTTATCTTTTTTTAATTTCGATGTTACCTTTATTTCCCCAATTATAATAGGGTTTTCTTCTAATCTGATATAAACAGCAGCGCTTCTGTCAAGTATCTCCTGTACTTTTAATGCTTTGGTTTTATATCCAATAAAGCTGATGGAAATAGTGTCATTACCGGTTGTTGCTATTGAAAACCAGCCGGATTGATTTGTAACCGCGTATGTATCTAATGTTTTATTCGTGATATAAGCTCCGATGAGGGGGCCGCCGTTTAACGAATCTACTACGTATCCGCTTATATTTTTTTGCGTCTGTGCAAAACTTACACCGGTTAAAAAGAGAATTATTAGAATTACTTTACTGCAATATCTGCCCATATTGAATCCCTTGTAATTGCAGTAAAAATTCCCAGTCCACCTACTATGTTAGTAGGTATCTGTACTATTTCCGTATTAAATTCGTCTCCGATATTTTCTATTTGATTTTTTAGAGCATTTCTAAATTGAAAATGGATTGGCGTAATATGTTCCAGATAAATAATAGCTTTATTTGTATCCGTTAGAGCATTTAAATCATTATAAGAAGAGAATCTGATATTCTGGCTTTTGTTTTTGCCATCAGTAATAAAATACAAATAGTCGTCGGATAAACGCCCCCAATAAAAAATATTATTAACTCCATTATTATAAACGAATTCACCGTATGCTAAGATTCTGTAATAATTTGTTTCATCTGTTGGGAAATCAGCATTAATATTAATCTCAACATTCATATATCTTACACCTGCTCCATTATACTTTATATCTTTTTGTAATATTACCGAAACGTTATTAATTTTTGTTTTAGAAGGGTAATTTGTTTCAGCGTAAACTTTCTGCCCTTCATATTCCACCTCTAAGGTACATTTTTCGGCGAAAGGTACTTTCATTTCTTTTGAATATGTTGTCGGATAATACACATTATCATTTAAGTCCAACAAAAAAGGCGTGCCGCTGTCAAAAGAAAGTTTCACAACTGCACCGATTACATTAAATCTTGGATCAAAATTAATGAAGGGCATAGAAGCATTTTCATACGGTGTTAATGTTTTTGTAACCTTAACATTAACAGTTGTATAGCCTTCCATTATATATGATTCAATCACAAGTTTGTTTTCTGTTTGCGGTTTTTCATAATTAACTGCTTTATCACAGGAAGATACAATGAAAATACCGAATAAAATTAAAATCAGATAACCAGTTCGCGATAAAAGTTTTATGCTGAATGAATTGGTTTGTTTCATAAAATAACATACCTTAATTAATTCGACTTACCGGAAAAGCAAAAATATGAAATATTTTTAAATCCCGGTAAGCCTTAATAGTTTAATTATTATTCTGTATCAAATTCAACTTGTAAATCACCAACGTATAAGGTTTTGGGGAAATTAATATTTTGAGAAAAATAAACTGCACCGAATACATCATCATGCTGCTGGTATTTTACATCTCCTTTAAGGGTTTGCCCTAAAACAGGTACATTTATAGATACATTAAATTTAACCTCAAGGTCTCCAGTATCTTGCTCAACACCGCTGAAATGCATGACGGTATTTGGCTGCAATACATCCCTTAAAACCGGACTCCAATAATTTCCATATACCCAGCCTGTCCGGTAATTATGATAAAAAAAGCCTGTCCATCCATTATATGGTGAATCTAAGTAGACACTAACTCCGCCAAGTGGGGAATTCGTAGTACTATTTACATTAACAAATTTCATTTTAAATTCGAACTCAGGTTCACCGTTTGTCCAATACGGTTCATAATTTGATATGTTATTTACTGAAAAACCTTTCAAAATAAGTGTTTGGAATTGTCCCCAAGTATGTCCACTACCCCCGGAACCACCACCAGAACCGCCAAGGCCACCATCGTCTATTAGTTGTTTCCTCGGCTTTATTTCATCTTTTACAGGTGTTTTCAGTTTATCTATTTTTTTATTTTGCCACTGAGCATCATCATTACTCGAATAATTTTTAAGTTCATTCTTTAGTGAAGGGCTAATTTTATCCAATATCATTTTTCTTTCATTTTCGGATAATATTACATAAGGAATGTTTGGGGCGGTTTCTTTTGTAATAATTACTTTCTCTCCGTTTTTATTATACCCAACTAACTCCCTAATTTCCGTATCTTGAACTCCAAAGGGATAATAAGCAACTATCAACCCACCGTTAGCTTTAATTTCATTATCAGTCCATCTAGCAGCATAAGGCATAGCAATTTGAAGATTGTTAAAATTATTTTCTAATTCATTAATTTTAATTTCTTTAACGGTGCCAAAATTTGAAGTGTTTTTATTCAAGGAGCTACTAACTTTTAATTCTTTAGCCGTATTTTCAATTTCGCCAAGTGTATTTGGATTTAAATAATCTAATGGCACTTCAAAATCACCGTCAATTTGTGTGGATATTTTTGCAAACACTTCTTGGCGTACCTTATCATTTTTCTGCAGTTCATAAGCTAAAACTTTTGCTAAGTTTGCAGCTGTTTGTTGTTTCTTATTGAATACTACATTAGATGTTGTTTGTGATTCAGGAGCATTAACAGATGAATTATCCGTACATTGAACAAATAAAAAAACAAGCATAAAGCTAAATAAATACAAGAATGCTTTCTTTACATTACTAACACAACTTTTACTAACCTTAAAAAATAAGTTGTGGGTGGGGGGCCTTAGGATGTTTTGTTATCATAACACTTTTTCCTTAATAATTAGTTAAAAAATTTTGCGTTAATAACACCGCAATTTTATAACACATAATTTTAATTATGTATAAAAAAAAATTAAAAAGTATTTAATTAAATTACAACATGTTAATTTAGGAAGCGTGCAAATTTTCGGTTGCTTTTTCATATTTTACACCTTTATGGCGTTTTTAGCAACCGAAAATTGTCACGCCTATTTAATTTTTGGAATGCGAAGTTAAAGGAACTATTTAATGTATGTTTTGAAGATATTTAAGTCTTCTTTTGTTGTAATCTTTATATTGATTGCAGAACCGTTAATAAGGAATATTCTTTTGCCGATTTTTTTCATTAGACTTGATTCATCAGTTCCTTTAAAATTATTTTCTTCGGCATATTTTATTGCTTTTATAAAATCTTTATATTTAAAAATTTGAGGCGTTTGAATGTAACGAACATTGGTTCGGTCAATATAATTTTGAATTGTTCTTTTGCCCAAAGCAAGAGTATCTTTAGCCTTAATACTTACCACAGCATTTCCGTACTTTTTTGCAAACTTTATGGAATTGTTTAAAACATTTTTGGTTAAAAGAGGTCTTGCCGCGTCGTGAACTACTATTAAATCATTTTTATCTGCTTTTAATGATTTTATGCAGTTGAAAACAGAATCTTGTCGTGTTTTGCCTCCGGGTACAATAGCGCCAACTTTTGTAAAGTTATACCTCTGTTTAATTTGATTTAATTTTTTGTGAAACTTTGGCTCGGCGGCAATTATTATTTGATTTACCAAACCGGATTTTTGGAAAATCTCTATCGTGTAGGCAATAAGTTCTTTGCCATAAAATTTTAGATACTGCTTAGGAACGGAACTTCCGCTCCTAAGCCCTTTACCGCCGGCCGGTATAATTGTAAAAGTTCTCATTTAATTAACATTGCATCGCCGTAACTTAGAAATCTGTATTTTTCTCTCATAGCTTTTTTGTAAGATTTCATCAAAAAGTCATAACCGGCAAATGCACTAGCCAACATTACCAAAGTAGATTCAGGTGCGTGGAAATTAGTAATTAATTTATCAACAATTTTAAAATCATAAGGAGGATAAATAAATTTATCCGTCCACCCGCTGCTTGGTTTAACCAAACCGGCGGCAGTAATCGATGTTTCCAAAGCACGTGTTGCACTTGTTCCTACAACGATAACATTCTTTTTGGAAGTTTTTGCTTTATTGATCAATTCCGCCGCTTTAGGTGTGATTTCATAAAACTCGGAATCCATTTTATGTTTTGTAAGGTCTTCAACTTCAACAGGTCTGAAAGTTCCCAGACCTATATGCAGAATTACAGGTACGATTTTTATTCCTTTTCTTGTTATTTTGCTTAAAAGTTTTTCCGTAAAATGAAGTCCTGCAGTAGGCGCAGCAACCGCACCGTCAACTTTAGCGTAAACGGTTTGATAATTTTCTTTATCTTCAGGTTCCACATCTCTTTTAATATAAGGCGGTAAAGGGGTATGCCCGATTTTTTCAACCGCGTTAAAAACATTTCCGGGTTGATTGAAGCGTACTGTTCTGCCTCTTGAGGTGGTGTTGTCAATAACTTCGCACCAAAGTTTATCATTAAAATATATTTTATTTCCGATTCTAACTTTTCTTGCCGGGTCTACAATTACATCCCAAATACAATCTTCTTCATTAAGTTCACGCAGCAAAAAGACTTCAATTTTAGCGTTGGTTTTTTCTTTTTTACCGTAAAGTCTTGCTTGGAATACGCGTGTTTCATTAATAACAAGCACATCACCTTTTGACATATAATCAATTACATCCGAAAAGACTTTGTGTTCTACAGTTTCCGTTTTTTTGTCTAAAACAATTAATCTTGCTTTATCTCTCGGAGTTACCGGATATTTGGCAATATAAGTTTTAGGTAAATTAAATTTAAAATCAGATAGCTTCATATTTTTAGCATCCTTTATTTAGTTAACAAATTCTTTATAATTACTTTTTATTATTTAATACCGAACGAGCAGCTGCAAGCCTGGCAATCGGAACCCTGAAAGGAGAACAACTAACATAATTAAGTCCGATATTGTGACAAAATTCTACCGATGCAGGTTCTCCGCCGTGTTCTCCGCAAATGCCCACTTTCAAATTCGGTCGTGTTGCTCTTCCTCTTTCTACTCCAAGTTTCACCAATTGTCCAACGCCCGCTTGATCTAAAACTTCGAACGGATCGTTTTGTAATAATTCGGCTTGTACATAAAACGGAAGAAATTTTCCCGCATCATCCCTTGAAAGACCGAATGTAGTTTGGGTTAAATCGTTAGTACCAAAGCTGAAAAATTCGGCACTTTCTGCAATTTGATCCGCGGTTAAAGCGGCTCTCGGAAGTTCAATCATCGTACCTACGAGATAATTAACTTTAATTTTCTTTTTCTTCATAACATTTTCTGCAACCGTTCTAACGATTTTTTCCTGTAGTTTGAATTCATTTACATGTCCTACTAAAGGTATCATTATTTCCGGTTTAACTTTTATTCCTTTTGCTTTTGCCTGGCAGGCGGCTTCAATAATGGCTTGAGCCTGCATCTCGGTAATTTCCGGATAAATAACACCAAGTCTGCAACCGCGGAAACCGAGCATAGGATTGAATTCTTTTAAGCTTGCAATTTTAGATTTCAAAACACTTACTTTTATCTTCAAAGCAGAAGCAAGTTCTTTTATATCTTTTTCCGAATGAGGCAGAAATTCGTGTAAAGGCGGATCCAATGTTCTTATTGTAACCGGTTTACCTTTCATAACTTTAAATATTGAGTAGAAGTCTTTTCTTTGCAGAGGAAGAAGTTCTTTTAAGGCTTTTTTTCTGTCCTCCAATGTGTCGGCAACTATCATTTTTCTAACGGACATAATTCTGTCACCGCCGAAAAACATATGTTCGGTTCTGCAAAGACCTATTCCTTCTGCGCCAAACGCAATTGCATTTGCCGCCTGATCGCCCTGGTCTGCGTTTGTTCTAACTTTCATAGTTCTAATTTTATCAGCCCAGCTCATCAAACTTGCATAAGTTTTGTAAACCGATGATTTTTTTCCGTCCATTGTTTTGGAAATTAATACCTGGATCACTTCCGAAGGTTTGGTTACCAGCTTTCCTAAAATTACTTCGCCCGTTGTTCCGTCTAAAGAAATATAGTCGCCTTCTTTGACAACGATATTTTTTCCTTCTACGGTAAAATTTCTTTTCTTGTAATCTATTTTTAACTCGCTGCACCCCGCAACACAAACCTTTCCCATCTGTCTTGCAACCAAAGCCGCGTGCGAGGTCATTCCGCCTCTTGCTGTTAGAATTCCTTCGGAGGCATTCATGCCTTTTATGTCTTCGGGTGAAGTTTCGATTCTTACCAAAATCACTTTTTCGCCTTTAGATGCCATTTCGTGTGCATCCTGCGCACTTAGTGCCACACGACCCGAAGCCGCGCCGGGACCTGCGTTCAGTCCTTTAGTCAGCAATTTATTTTGAACAATCGCTTTTCTTTTTTCGGCTGGATCGAATATGGGACGAAGCAATTGATTTAATTGATTCGGCTCTATTCTTGAAATAGCCGTTTCTTTAGATATAAGTTTTTCCTTAACCATATCAACCGCCATTTTAATAGCAGCAAATCCGGTTCTCTTCCCTACTCTGCATTGCAACATCCAAAGTTTACCCTGTTGAATGGTAAACTCTATATCCATCATATCTTTATAATGCTTTTCCAATTTTTTACGGATTGTTATAAGTTCTTTATATATTTTAGCGTTATCTTTTCTTAAATCGGAAATCGGATTTGGAGTTCTAGTTCCCGCTACAACATCTTCTCCCTGTGCGTTGAACAAATATTCCCCGTAGAAAGAATTATCGCCAGTTGCAGGGTCTCTTGTAAACGCAACGCCGGTTCCGGAGTCTTCACCCATATTACCGAAGACCATCGATTGAACATTTACCGCCGTACCCCATTCGGCCGGGATATTATTAATTTGTCTGTAAACAATTGCTCTGTCGTTCATCCAAGAGCCAAAAACCGCACCGATTGCGCCCCAAAGTTGTTCCATCGGATCATCGGGAAAACTATGTCCGGTTTTCTTTTTAATAGCCGATTTAAATTCGGCAACAAGTTCTTTTAAGTGATCGGCGGTAAGTTCCGTATCTAATTTAAAACCGTGTTTGTTTTTCTTTCTTTCCAAAATTATCTCAAAGGGATCTTCATCCGTTTTGTTAGCGGGTTTTAATCCCAAAACAACATCGCCGTACATTTGAACAAATCTTCTGTAAGAGTCGTAGGCAAAACGCGGGTTATTTGTTTTTTTAATCAGCCCTTCAACGGTTGTATCGTTTAGTCCGAGATTCAATATTGTATCCATCATTCCGGGCATGGACGCTCTTGCGCCGCTTCTTACCGAAACAAGCAGCGGATTTTCGGCATCGCCGAATTTAGCCTTCATTGTTTTTTCAACATTCTTAAGGGCTTTTAATACTTCATTCTTTAGTTTTTTCGGATAGGTATTTTTATTATCGTAATAGTAGGTACATACTTCCGTGGTAATTGTAAAACCGGCAGGTACGGGTAAGCCGATATTTACCATTTCTGCTAAATTTGCTCCTTTTCCACCTAATAAATTTTTCATTTCCGACTTACCTTCGGCTTTTTTATCACCGAAGAAATATACGTATTTGTGAATATTGGACATAAGATAAATCCTCCTTAAAATAAGTTTGGCAAATATACAATGAAAATTTCTTTTTTGTTAATTTATTTTACTTAAAATAAAATTTTTAAACTTCTTTTCGTCCTCCATTCTCAGTTCTATCTTCAAGTAAAATATCTCAACATCGTCAAATGCATCCGAGTATTTTGTCAATTTCACACTGTCTTTTTGTGTGGTTACAACGGAATGCGAATTAGTTTTATAAAATTCAGAGCGGATTTTTTGAATTTCTTTAAGCGTATATTTTTTATGATCCTGAAAAATAATTTGATTAGACGTATCAACGTTTGTTTGTTTCAAAGCATTAATAAATGAATATGGGTTTGCAATGCCCGAAACAATAAGACTTTTTTGTCCTTCAAAGTCATTAACCGAATATTCCGTTCCTTTTACCGCATCTACAAAGCCGACGACTTTATAGTATGAGTAAAAAATGTTTTTATCTTTTCCGTACTTTATAATTTCGTCAGAAAGAGGAAGTGCGGGTGAGAATTTTTTATTTATAATAATTGCGTCCGCTCTGTTTACGGATTTATAATTTTCTCTCATGTTACCCGTAGGAAGCAGTCTTTGCGAAAAGAAGCTCGGATCATTTAAAAACTTTTGCTCGCAGATAAGCAAATCGATATCCCGGTTTATCCATCTGTGTTGAAACGCGTCGTCTAAAACCAAGGTATCTATTCCGGTTTCCGCTATCATTTTTTTTGCGCCTTCAACTCTTTTTTCGCACACGGCTGCAGGTACTTTACATTCGATGGCAGTATGATATATCTCATCGCCGCTGTGTTCAACATCGGTCAGTAATTTCTCACCGTCGGATATAAGGATATATCCTTTTGATTTCCTTCCGTAACCGCGGCTTAAAACTCCGATTTTCCTACCTTCATTTTTAAGTAGATTGGTAAGATATATAACCAGCGGCGTTTTACCGGAGCCTCCGACGGTAATATTGCCGACAGAAATAACCTTTGCGTTAACGCTCACGGACTTAAAAATTCCCTTTTTAAAAAGCCAATTTCTAATTGAAATTATGAAGGCATAAACCGGCACCAAGGGATATAATATGAATCTTAAAATTTTCATTTAATCAAAAGTCTCTGCTTCTTTTTGAATTTCATTTAATATCTTATTGCATTTTTCTATCATTCTTGATGTTTCGTCGTAACTTAAATCTTTATTTATTTCTACCGGGTTGGAGTAAACCACCTTAGCTTTTGTAAATAATTTAGGTATTGTAAATTTATCCCAGCTTTTAAGATTTCTTTTTCTTTTAAAACCTACCCCCACCATCAACAAAGGAAGACCGCTTTTTTTAGCGGCGATAACCGCGCCCGCTTTCATTTTTCTGTAAGGTCCTACCGGTCCGTCGGGAGTAATTGAAATTGAACATCCGTTTTTAGCATAGTCCAATAGAATACCCAAAGCGACTTCACCGCCTTCGGTGCTTGAACCTCTAACTACGTTGTATTTCCAAAGTCTTAAAACTTTTGCCAATAAGTCTCCGTCTTTGCTTTTACTTGTTAGTCCCGCAAAATTTTTATACCTCTGAAGATACCAAGGAAGCAGCATTGAGCCGTGCCAAAAAGCAAACACAAATTTCTTATTTTCATTTTCCAATTTGTCAATCGCTTCTTTGTTTACATACTTAATTCGCAGCGACCCACACAAAATATTAACAATTTGAAATAACGTGTAGTATCCGAGTTTTCTTAAAAATGCCTGTTCAATCTTTCTAATTTTCATAAAGCGAGGAGTGAATTATTTCGGCGGCTCTTTTGGACGCATCTTCTTTCCCCAAACTCTCCTTTATTTTCTTTAATTCATTTTTGGTATTTAAATATAATACTTCATCGGTCAACAATTTGTCGGCTTCTTCAATTATATAATTTGCCTTTACTTTCGATTGAATTAATTCGGGAACTATTTTTTTACCGGATAAAATATTCGCCATTCCTATATCTTTAATTTTAACCAAACTTTTTCCGATTAAGTAAGTAATTGTACTTGTTTTGTAAACAATAATCATCGGTAATTCCAAAAGGGCGGCTTCCAAAGTTGAAGTTCCGGATTTTATAATTCCTAATTTTGAATGTTTTAATAAGTCGTATGTAAAACCTTTTATTACTTTAAAATTATTACTATCCGTAAGTGAAAAATATAACTTTTCGTCAATGTTATCGGCGCAGGCGGCAACAATCTGCAAATTATATTTTTCAGATATATTTTCTGCAGCTTTAAAACATTCTTGAAATATCGATTTAACTTCGTGTTCCCTGCTGCCGGAAAGCAGAAGCAAAATTTCCTTATCTCTTTCCAATCCGAATTTATCATACAAATCATCTTTCTCAAGAAATTGATAATTATTCAACCTTTCAATTAATGGATGACCGACAAATTCGGCATCCACCGAATTTTCCTTGTACATTTTTTCTTCGAAAGGAAAAACAACCAGCATTTTGTTTACTGTTTTTTTTATCTTTTTAATTCTGCCGGAACCCCACGCCCACAGCTGCGGGGAAATATAATATATAATATTCAAATTTAGTTTTTTGAATTTCCTTGCAATGTTTAAATTAAAACCGGGGTAATCAATTAAAACAATATTTTTTATGTTTTTTTCGGTAACAAAATTTAGTAATTCTTTCTGGACTTTTTTTATGAAGGGAAGATGTTCTATTACCTCTAAAAATCCTAAAAACGCCATTTTGTTGATATGATATATTAATTTCATTCCGGCTTCCTGCATTTTGTCGCCGCCGATTCCGTAAATTTTAAGTTCGGGATTTAGGAGTAAAAGTTTTTTTACGAGTGCAGCACCGTGGAGATCGCCGGAAATTTCTCCTGCAATAATAAGTAAATCCTTTTCATCTTGTTTTGGCATTATTTAACAAATTTCTTATTGAAAACATTTTCTGTTTATGCAATAAACATCAGCGCTATCAGTATAATGGTAACTATTGAAAAAGCCTGTAAACTTCTTTTCTCGGATCGGAAGCCTGCTTTTATATTTAATTCAGGCTGCTCAAGATCTTTTACTTTATACGGAGTAATTCTTGGAAAAAATCTGGGGACATTTTTTAAATAGCTTTCAAATTCCTTCCCGAATTTTTCAATTAAAAAGGACTCTTCTTCTTTTACAATTAAATAATATTGCAGTAAAAAGAAAAGTAAAGCTATAATTTGCAAATAGGGAAAAAGCGCAAAAGACATTATTCCGAATCCCGTATAAAGCAGGATGTTTCCCACGTAAAGCGGATTACGCATATATGCAAACGGTCCGCTTACAATTAAATAAGTTCCTCCCACGCCGCCTGTTGTTCTGGTTTCACTTCCCGCCCAGCTTACGCCCCAAAGACGGATGAGTTCACCTAAAAGAGCAATTAAAAACCCAATAATCATACTTTGGAATGTAGCTTTTTGAAATACAAACATAAGTATTAAAAACGGTATTGGAGTGTAGCTGCGGTAGTTAAAGAATTTTTTTGCTATGTTTGCCATATTACCCCTGCATGTAGACTTCTCTGCGTTTTAATTCAGCCTGATGTCTTTTTTTTAAGTTCTTTTTTGCCATAAGTTTTTCAATTTTTATTCTTACATCGTTAAAATCTTTGTACGGGAAATAAGATATTCTCTCTTTTTCGCAGAACTTTAACAGATCATCTTTTGCAAAAATAAAATCGCAAAACTGCGCCGTTTCTTTGTCGGAATTTCCGTCGCCGATATAAATGGTGTACTCATCGTCTCCGCTGTGGTTGATAATATGATTTCTCTTACAGTTGGCCGATGTTACTATTTCTTCATCCTGATACGGAAACGAAGGAAGAAGTTTGTTGTCATCGGTAATTGTTAAATGATTGGCGTAATACTTAATGTGTTCGATTCCGTCGTTTGCAAGCAGACGTTCGATGTAATAGTCAAAGCCGTCGCTCAAAATGTAATATTCAAAATTATTCTGTTCGCAGAAATCATAAAACCCGTGAAAAGTGGGGTCTATTTCCAACGTGTCTATAAATTCGTTAAGTTCTTTCTCCGTTATATAATCTACCGATGCACACAGCCGCAGCCAGCTTTCCTTAGCGGATATTCTGTCAGCGAGAAGATCATCAATAATTTTTTTTACGGTATTAGGCTCGCCGAATTTTTCAAAAATTGCCTCACCTACATCTCTGGTTGTTATTGTTCCGTCAAAATCTATAAATATCTTAAAGTTTCTTTTCATTTAGAAGTACTTTTAATTTGGAGTAAGTTCAAAATCTTCATTAAAGCGAACACTTACCAATTTGGAAATTCCTTCTTCCTGCATAGTTACACCGTAAAGTGTATTTGCCGCTTCCATTGTTCTTTTATTATGTGTAACAACTATAAACTGCGTGCTCTTGCTGAAGTCGTCCAAAATTTTATTAAAGCGGTCAATATTGGCATCATCAAGCGGGGCGTCTATTTCATCCAAAATGCAAAAAGGACTCGGCTTTACGAGATAAATTGAAAATAATAAAGCTATAGCCGTAAGAGTTTTCTCGCCGCCCGAAAGCAGTTCTATTGAGGTCGGTCTTTTACCCTTGGGTTTGGCAATAATTTCAATTTTAGCCTCAAGCGGATCTTCGCCTTCTTCCATTTTCAGGTCGGCTTCATCACCCGGATTAAATAAAGCGCCGAATACTTTGATAAAGTTTTCTCTTATTTTTTCAAAAGTATCTGAAAATAATTTCTGAGCCGAAATATTTATCTCTTCGATGGTTTTTATAACATCTTTTTCCGATTCAATCAGATCGTTGCGCTGGTTATTCAGAAAATCATACCTTTCTTTTTCTTCTTCGTATTCGGAATAAGCCAAAAGGTTAATAGGACCAAGATTTTTTATTCTTTGTTTTAATGTAATAATTTCATTTTCTCTGGCGTTAAAATCAAAACTGTCGAGGTCATCAAACTCTTTTTTCTCCAACGTTAAAGAGTAATTTTCTTTAATATGCTCTTTAAGGTTTTCAATCTTCATTTCAATCTCGTTCAACCTTAAATCCGATTTATGAATTTCTTCGGTTAAAATTTCTCTTTCTTTTCTTAAATTATTCTGCTTGCTTTCTTTTTCGGATATAACCGATTGGATGGATTTATATTTGGCATATATTTCGGCTTCTTCTTCCTGCAGTTTAGATTTTACAACTTCGTTTTCATCGGCAGTTCTTTGGCTTTGATCAATCACATTGTAAAGACTTGATTTTTCTGAAGCGGCTGAGCTGATAGCGGATTCTTTTTTTACAATATTATTATCCAATGTGTCAAGTGCCGCTTGTGCCCTGCCGATCGCATTTTCCACGTTTTTTCTTTCGGCAAGTAATTTCTCCAATTCGATTTTTATATTGTTATGTTCACCGAGCGCCGAGTTATATCTGTTTTCACATTCTTTAAATTCGTTTTCAAGATTTTGTTTCGATTCTTCCTCAACAGCTTTTGCTTCTTTCTGTGATTCGATGATTTTCTGCAGCTCAATTTTTTGTTGATCAAGCTTGTTGGAATTTTGTGCCATAATTTGAATCTCTTTTCTGGCAACTTCTATTTCATCGTCCGCTTTTTTCTTTTCGAATTCGAACTGAGATATTTGTTTATCCACATTTGCCAAATCATTTACAAGCATTCTGCCCTTGTCGGAAAGAATTTTTAAGTCAATGGAATTTAATTCATTTTCGGTTTCTTCAACATTTTTACTTATTTCAATTAATTTTTGTTCTTCAACCGGAAAATCCTTTTTCAAATCTTCCAGCAATTGCATTCTTCCGAACAGTGTGTTATCTGCCTGAGGCAGGCTCCCGCTTTCTACAAGTCCGGAAGCATCAATATAATCGCCGTCCAAAGAAACAAAGCTGAAGCCGGAGAATTTGTTTGACATTTCCAGCATGTTTTCCAAAGATTCAACAACCGCGGTATTTTTTAGAATTCTATCGAATAAACCTTTCCATTTTTTATCGGTTGTTACATAATTTTTTGCCCAGCCTACAAAGCCCGGCGCCGAACTGATTTTTTTAATCCTTCTTTTGACAGCAAAATTATTCAGTTTACCCCAAAAATCTTCTTTGCCGTTATTTCCAAAATTGCTCAGGTAAAAAGCAGCACGTCCGGCTGAATTATTCTTTAAATAATTTATTGCCTCTTTAAGTTCGCCGACCGATTCGATTAAAATATTATTAAGATTATTTCTCAAAGCGGCTTCAATTGCAAATCTGTATTTGTCATCGGATGTTCCGATTTGTGCAAGTAGATTTTTTTCTTTATTCGACCAACTCTTGTCATTGATAAGCGCTTTTGTACCTTTTGAAACACCGTCAAGATTGTCGATTAAACTTTGGATAAAAGTTATTTTATCCTTCATTGAATTAATCAGACTTTTCCTGTCAAGCTCTTCGTTTTTAAGCTTGTTCAGTTTGCTTTCCAGGTTGTCTTTTCTTTCCTGTTCTTTTAAATATTCTGCTTCCGCTTCTTCAAGATTTTTCCGTGCTTGTTCTTTTTCGTTTTGAAGATTTTCAATAAATCCGACTGTCTTGGCAATCTTGTTTGTGAGTTCCAATATTTTGCCGTTGCGCTCTTCAATTATTTTCGTCTTTTCGGCAAGCGATTTTTCAATGTTTGAAAATTCGTTTTCTTTATTTGTCAGTTCTTTGAACTTATCGAGAAGTTCTTCGTTCTTTGAGTTAAGCTCGTTTCTTTTCTTTTCAAGCCCTTCTTTGGCAAGAAGGACTTTTCTTTCGGCTTCCACATTTTCATTTTGTTTTGCCTCAATCAAATCGGAGAAATCATCTATTTTCTTTTTACTTTCCTCAATAAAATTTTCGGTTTCTCTTACTTGACTGTTTAAGTCCTCAAGTTCTTGATGATATCTGTCAATATTATCTTCCAGAGAGTTGCGTCTTTCTTCGGCAACGGATAGTTGTTTTTGGCTGATATAAATTTTTTCGGTTACGGCCGTTATTTCGTTCCTCTTTCCCTGAAGACTCTGCTCAATTTCATTCATAGACGATTTGATATCTACAAGTTCATCGGAAAGTTTTGAAATTTCGGATTCAATGGAAAGTCTTCTTTTAAAGTTCGAATCTTTTCTAACAAGCAGTTCTTCTTTTTGTTTTGAAAAAAGAGCAAATTCTCTCTCTGAAAAATCAATTTCAAGCTCGCGTAATGTAGCCGAAATATTTGTGTATCTTTCCGCTTTTTTAGCCTGTCTGTGTAGTGAATTAACCTTCTTTTCAACTTCGGAAACTATATCGTTTACTCTCGAAAGGTCGTTTTTTACTTCATCTAATTTTCTAAGGGCAAGTCTTCTGCGGTATTTATACTTATTAACACCTGCGGCTTCCTCGAACATTGTTCTTCTTTCGTCTGCCTTGTTGCTTAAAATTGTTTCAACCATTTTCAGTTCAATAACCGAGTAGGCATTTGCACCTATTCCGGTATCCATGAATAAGTTTGTAATATCTTTCAATCTGCAGATATTTTTATTGAGCAGGTATTCGCTTTCTCCCGAGCGAAAAATTCGGCGTGTAATCGTAACTTCGGAGTATTCGGTAGGCAGAATCCCTTTGTCGTTTTCTATCGTCAGCGAAACTTCAGCCATTCCCATCGGTTTTTTGCTGGAGGTTCCGTTGAAAATAACGTTTTCCATTTTATCGCTGCGCAGAGTTCCGCTGCGTTGCTCGCCGAGGCACCATCTTATGGCGTCAACTATGTTGGTTTTTCCGCAGCCGTTGGGTCCCACAATGGAAGTAATTCCGTGGTTGAAATTAATAACCGTCTTTTGAGCAAAAGACTTAAAACCGAATATTTCTAATTTTGATAAACGCAATTTTTTATTTTAAAAGAATAACAGGGCTAAAAAATAAATTAATGAATATTTCAATTGATAATAGAACAATATTACTCCGAATAGAACTATAAATGTTAATATACTATAAAAATATACTCTGCCCGGATTTAAATCAAAAATAACATAAATTCCTTTCAGAATTCTGTGAACCGTCCACAGAAAAAACAAAACAATAAAAGAATAAAGATAAGTATTTAAATTTGATATCTCGGCATTTAATAGTCTGAACAATATAATACCTACCGGTATCAACAAAACCAAGGGTAAAAAAGACCAGATAACGGTAAAATATATGCTGGAAAAAAACACTCGTGTTTTTATTGTAAGTGAAAATAATTTAATAAATGCCATAATTAATAACATTACTACGGCAGTAAAAACGGTAAGCCAAATTATGGATAACATCGGATTCCACGCCAGGAAGCTGAAAGTTTTCACAAAAGCAGGAGAACCGAAAAAGATTAAAATCCTTTCAAAGGTAAAATCGGTTTTAAAGTAGAAAAGCAAGTTGCTTAAAAGCAGTGAGCTTGTACCCGCTAAAATAAGCGCAAGCAATCCGGTGTGGAAACCCGATATCATTCTCTGGTCTCTTACATCGGCAAAAAAATTGTAGGGTCTTAATAAGGCTCTGGATGAATCTTCTCTGAATTTTTTTCCCGAATTTACGAGCACACCCATACCCAGCGCAAGCAAGAGTCCGAAGACAATAAAAAGCATCGGAGCTTGATCCGTTTTATTACCTATTGGAATGGTTACTTTTTCGGTGTTATGAAATTTTGAATAGACGACTTTATACGCCATAGTTTTGGATTTTCTGTCAATACCGATAAGTCCGATGTTGTATTTGTTATTTTCCGAATAACCCGAACTTAGGGAATTATAGTCGCCCGTATAATTAAACATAGAATTGATAAAGAACCCTGAATTAATCGGTTTTTGGTAAGCAGCAATTAAATCATTAAAATATTTGGCTTGTGCTTCAAATGTATAAGGGTTAAGATATCCGTTGCTGCGTCCTGCATTTACGGTATATGTTGCCTCACTGATAAATAATTTTCCTTTCCCGATTGTTTTATTTAACTCATCAAATTCTTTTTCTTTATCCGTAATTGATTCATTAAAAAGTTCGATGCCGTACAAATCCAGATTATTGACGTTTTTGATTTTTAAATTTGCAAATGAAGCATAAGTTAAAAAATTTGATTCTTTTTTAACTTTATCTGCAAGATTTGATAACAAAGAATTAAGACTTTCCTTATCGGGGAAATAGCCTCCGCCCAATCCGAAGGCTGCAACAATATTATATTTTTTATATTGTTTTAAGTATCCTTCCAAATAATTTTCAATACGTGATGTATAATTAAGTTCGTCTGCAAAATTTGAAGGAGTGTAATTAAGCGGCAGTTCGATAAATGCCAACAAGCCGTATTTCCTGGAAAGCTCCAAATAATAAGGATGGGGAACGGATTTTGCAAATCTTACCGAATTAAACCCGGTTTCTTTTATAAGCCTAATGTCGTCTTCCATCTCTTTGTAACCGGCAATTTCGCCTCTTTCATTAAAAGAAGGAAGATATGTAACACCTTTAATTTGAAAATTTCTGTTGTTTAAAACTATTCCTTCCTTAGTAGAACTTAAGGACAGTATGGAAAATTTTTGTTTAACTTCATCTACAACCGTTTTTTCTTTTAACAATTGAACGGTGGCGTTGTAATAAACAGGTTTGTCGGGTGACCAAAGAATAGGATTTGAGATTTTGTAAGAAAGATCAATAACATTGCTTTCTTTTTTCTTGTAGACAAAACTATTGACCGGCAGATTAATGTTTTGCCTGCCGTCCGATGATTTGATATTAATTTTTATTGAATAAATTTTATCGTTATTTAAATCTTTATTGAAAATTCGAGAATCATTAATTATAAATTTTGAAGAATATTTTAACTTTGCGGAATTACTTTTAAAATTTACATTTGAAGTAATAGTTATATCATCCAAATAAGTGTCGGGCAGAACCGAAATAAATACATCTCTGAAAATACCGCCGAAATTTTTGGGAAAATAAACTCTTTGTTTGAAAGGAATTGTTTTTTCAGAAAGTTTATATGAAAGTTTTACTTTTAATTTATTTACGTCATTGCTTTTTAAGATATCTTTCGGAAGTTCAAAACTAAAAGGAAAAGTTCCCCCTAAATGTCTGTAGATAATGTTGCCGTTAAGTGAAAATTCAGCGGAATAATTGACACCTAAAAAATGAATAATTAAAGTACGGTTGTTTATTTCGTTATCATACAGAGTAAAAGATCTCTCAAAAATCAAGTCGCCGTTTCCTTCAAATTTAGAAGGAACGGAAACATTTACGGGTTTATTATCGCTGTCTGCAGATTTAACACTCCAAACACCATTTAAATTGATTATGCTTCTTGTCTGAGAAATTCGGAATATATCTGAAGAATTGACAGGCAATTTATACTTAGGCAGTTCCTTAAATATAATCTGTGATTTAAGGTAAGGTGATAGTGATAGAGTGAAAAATATTGTGGTGAAGATGATTAAATAAGTAATTCTTTTCTGCAATTTTTAAGCCTTAAGTAGTAGAAATTAATCTTATAAATATACCAAACATGAAAAGGGAAATCAACGTCAGAGTTTGGAAACAGCGTTACTTTTTTGTGTACTATGGTCCTTACGCTTTCTCAGAGGAAATAAAATTTACACACCAATTAATTAAACCAAAATTTTTATATAACCGAATTTAATTAGGTTCCAGCCACCTGCCGTCATTTTTTATTAATCCGACTAATTCGTCCACGGCAGTATCCGAACTTATATTTCTTTTTACTATTTCTTTGCCTCTGTAAAGAGTGATTTTACCGACTCCGGAGCCTACATAACCGTAATCAGCGTCTGCCATTTCACCGGGACCGTTAACAATGCATCCCATAACAGCTATTTTTATACCTTTCAAATGGAGCGTTCTTTTTCTAATTTTTTCCGTAGTTTCTTGTAAGTCAAACAGAGTTCTGCCGCAAGAAGGACAAGCGATATATTCGGTTTTTGTAATTCTAACGCGGGCTGCCTGCAAAATGTTAAACAACAACAAATTTATCTCTTTTTGAGAGAATTTATACTCATTTTTATATTCCAGCCAAACTCCGTCACCCATACCGCTGATAAGCAATGCACCAATATCGGTTGAAGAATAAAGTCTTAATTTGTTAAAAGAAATTTCTTTATAGCTGCGTTTAATAATAACGGGTGATTTTATTTCATTTTCAATTAGTTCAAAAAAAGCACGCCTTTGTTCCGCCATTCCGTGAATATTATCTGTAGTTAAAATTATTACAACGGTTTTGTCCGTCTTTAAACTATCAATCAGAGGTTGAGTAAAATCATTTAATTCAGCCGTTACAAAATTGATTGAGCTGTGTTTGTCTTCCGCTGATAAATATTCTTCGGCATTAAATAAAGGAAAACTTATGCTTTTATTTTCCGGTTTTTTCCAAACTTCATAATCAAAAACTAATTTTAGATTGTTGGGTAATTTAATATCAGCAGTATTTGTTTTAAGGTAACAAAAATCACCGGCGGAATCGGTTAACATCCATTTGTCCGTCAGCTTGTTGTACAAATATCCTATGTTTTCAAGATCTTTTATTGTATTTATTCCGTTTTGAGAAAAATCCGAAATGACAACAGGTACATTATCTCCGCCTATATTTTCAACGGAAGTCGTTTCTCTTTTATTATAATCAAATAAATTTATCGAACGTTCGCCTATTTCTTTTATAGCCGCATGTTTTTCCCTTTCTTTATATCGTTCTGCAAGAATTTGCGCTTCGGGCATTTCAAATTCGGGATCTTCGGTAAGCGAAACTCTGATCGTATCGCCGAGTCCGTCTTCCAGTAATGTGCCGATTCCCAAAGCTGATTTTATTCTTCCGTCTTCCCCTCCTCCCGCTTCCGTAACTCCCAGGTGAAGCGGATAGTTCATCCCTTCTTCTTCCATTTTTTTTACCAACAACCTGTAGGCACAAACCATTATTTGCGGGTTGCTTGCTTTCATGGAAAGAACAATATCGTGATAATTTAAATCTTCGCAAATTCTAACAAACTCTAAAGCCGATTCGACCATGCCTACGGGAGTATCGCCGAAACGGCTCATAATTCTGTCTGATAATGAACCGTGATTTGTGCCGATTCTCATTGCAGTTCCGTATTCTTTGCAGACTTTTACAAGCGGTTCAAATTTTTTTCTGAGGGATTCTAATTCTTCGTTGTATTCGGTGTCGGAGTATTCGATTGTTTGAAATTTTTTCTTATCCGCAAAATTTCCGGGATTTATCCTTACTTTTTCAACAATTTTTGCAGCAACTAAAGCCGCATTCGGAGTAAAATGAATATCCGCAATTATGGGTACGTTATAACCGCGTTTTTTCAGTTCGGCTTTTATGTTTTTCAAATTTTCCGCTTCATTAATATTCGGAGCCGTTATGCGGACATATTCGCACCCGGCTTTTATCATTCTTATGGATTGCTCAACCGTGCCGATAGTATCCATGGTATCGGTAGTTGTCATCGATTGGATTCTGATTGGGTTATCTCCGCCCAGAGGTACGTCACCGATAAAAACTTCTCTGGTTTTATATCTTGAATATTCGGTCAAACTGTTGCAATAATATTGCAATTTATCTTTTTTCAACATTTGAATCGATTAGGCTGTTCACAATATTAAATTCATAAAATATCTTGTTTAAATATAACATTTTACTTAAACATTAATTATTTACATTGGTTTGCCGTTTTTATAAAATATTTATCACAAGAAATTTTTAATTTGTTATTTCGTTATGCGAATACCTGAGCAAAAAATAGAACAAGTAAAATCCTCGGTCAGTATTGTTGATATCATTTCCGAATATGTACAGTTGAGGAAAAGAGGTAAAAACTATACGGGACTGTGTCCGTTCCACAACGAAAAAACGCCTTCATTTACCGTAAGCGAAGAGAAACAGATTTTTCATTGTTTCGGCTGCCACACCGGAGGAAATGTTTATAAATTTTTAATGGAATACAATAAGATATCTTTTGTGGAAGCGGTTCAGGAGCTTGCGGAAAAACTTGGTATTGATTTGGAACCGGATAAAAATATAAATGATGAGCGTCAGAACGAACTGGAAGAACTTTATGAACTGAACAATATTACCGCAAGATATTTTTCCGATTTACTGCTTGTTAAACCCGAAGGCGAGACGGCACGAAAATATTTTGAGGAAAGAAAATTACTTCCTAAAACTTTACGTGTTTTCGGACTGGGTTATTCGCTACCGGCCAATAATTCTTTTGTTCATTTCGCTGAAGAAAAAAATCTCGATTTCAATAAATTGATTACCTTGGGTCTTGTCGGCAGATCGGAAAAAGGCAGACTTTACGACAGATATCCGGGAAGAATTATTTTCCCCATCTTTTCACCCAACGGAAGAGTAATTGCCTTTGCAGGCAGAAAACTTGACGAATCCACACCCGGAGGCAAATATATAAATTCTCCCGAAACCCCGATTTACATTAAGGGAAGAACGTTATACGGACTTTCACACGCAAAAGACGAAATAAGAAAAAAAGGAGTTGCTTTAGTAGTTGAAGGATATATGGATTTGCTGGCTCTTTACCAAAACGAGATAAAAAACGTTGTTGCCGTATCCGGCACGGCATTTACCGAAGAACAGGCGCAGCTTCTTTACCGCTACACAAAAAACGTAATACTATTGTTTGATTCCGATACAGCCGGAATAAAAGCTTCTATGAGAAGCATTGAAATTTTATTAAACCGGAATTTTGAAATTAAAATAGCTGCACTGCCCGAAGACGATGACCCCGACTCCTATATCAACAAGTACGGGAAGGATAAATTTTATGAACTGCTTGAAAAATCAAGAAATTTTTTGGAATACCAAACGGCATATTACGAATCCGAAGGATTTTTTGACGACCCGGGAAAAACGGCTGAAGCAATTAGGGAGTTGGTAAAACCTGCCGCTTTAATTAAAGACGAATTAAAAAGAAGTCTGCTGATTAAAACCATTGCCAAAAAATTTAATTTGAGAGAAATATTAATTGAAACGGAGTTAAACAAAGCATTAAAAAACATTTTAAAATTGGAAAACGCTCAGCAAAGAAGCACTGCTTTTAAAACCAAGAGGGAAGAAAGCAAAACAAACAATAATAAAGCAGCCGAAACTACAAACCATCTTCAGACCGAAAGAGATTTAATAAAACTTTTGTTTGAAGATGATGTGGAAATAACGAAATATATTTTAGAAAATTTAAACGTTGACGATTTCCAAAATGACAAACACCGTGAAATTATTAGAAAAATTTCCGAGAGATATTCCAATAATAAGGAAATAAATCCATCATCAATATTGGATGAATTTGAAAACGAAAACCTGGACTTATATTTAAGAGAATTATTGTTCGATAAATATTCCATCAGTTCCAAATGGGATGAATTACTCCCCGATTCAAACAACGAATACAAATTGTTCAACTATGCGGTAGAAGTAGTAAATAAAATGCAGATAAACATTTTAAACAGATTGATCGAACAAAACTTGAAAGAGCTTGAAAAGGCAGAAAGCGAAGAAGAAAAATTTGAGCTGATTAAATTGGGGAACGAACTGAAAAAAGAAAGACTTTCGCTTTTAAAGGATGTAAAATAAGTTTTCAAAAGTAAAGGAAAGGGATGACATTTTGTTGAAAAGATATCATCCCTAATTTTAGAATAATCTTACACAAACAAACTTACGTCTCCAGCACCTTCTCTTATTACCTCGGGTGCTTCCTCGCTTAAATTTATAACGCTGGAGGGTCTTCCGTTTAAATTACCCGACGCCAACATCAGATCGACCTGCGAGTTAAATACATTTTTAATCTCAAAGGGATTAATTAAAATATTTCCCCTTCTGGATGTGGTACTTGTGCTTATTATCGGATGACCGAATTCTTCCACTATTTTTAATGCAACAAGATGTTTGGGAATTCTTATACCTACAGTTTTTCTTTTGCTTTGCAGAAGCTTCGGTACTTGTTTGGCCGCCGGCAGAATAAACGTGTAAGGCCCCGGCAGCAGATGTTTCATTGTTCTGTATGCATAATCCGATACATTGGCATATTTTGCAATGTTCTTTAAGTTGGGACATATAAAACTGAGTAATTTAGAATCTGTATCGTTTTTAATCTGCAGAATTTTCTCGACAGCTTTTTTATTGAAGATATCACATCCAATACCGTAAACCGTGTCGGTCGGATAAATAATCAGTCCGCCTTTTTTTAATACTTCAACTGCTTTATTTATATAACGTAATTGAGGTGTTTCGGGGTGAAGTTCATAATATTCCATATTTCGCTCCTTCTTTGTAAGAAATACATTTTAAAATTACTCAGGCTTTCCACTAAGATAAAAACGTTTTTGTAATTGTCAATTTTAAAGTGAAATTATTCTGTTTTTTTTCACTACCAACCAAAATAAAATCATACATATAGACAAATAAACATTATAATCAAATAATATTCTCTGTTTGCTCCGCTAATCCTCAGGGCCCTCTGCGGTTAAATCGTATTGTTTTTAAGAAAGAATAAGCGCAAACAGAAATTATGGATTCAAATAAATATCCTTCTTCAGAATTATTCGATATTTTGTTTAATAAACTTTTGCCGCCATTTTATCCTGTAAACCGACAGATGTGATTTTTTTTAAAATTGTTTTTATTTTCCCGCAAAATATTCTTATATTTATTGTTCATATTTTATTTATAATGTACAGAGATTTGGAGAAATAAATGTCAAGAAAATGCCAAATAACAGGTGTGGGACCAAAAGCGGGAAACAGTATATCCCACGCACATAACAAAAGCAAAAGAAGATTTTTACCCAATATTCAAAAGAAGAAAATTTGGGTTCAGGAATTAAACAGATTTGTAACCGTTAAACTTTCTACCAGCGCCCTAAAAACCATTAACAAAAACGGTACATCCGAATTGGCTAAAATGATAAGAGACAAGAAAATTAAAGTTAATTAAAAAATATTTATTTAAAACGGAAAAAGGAAAGCTATACGGCTTTCCTTTTTTTATTTTAAAGCTATTAATAAATTCTACTCTCTTACAACCCAAACTTTTACAGTTGTGCTGACCGAAGGATGAAGTTTGACATTTACTTCATAAATTCCGAGTGCTTTAATTTGTTCTTCAATTTCTATTTTTCTTTTGTCTATTTCAAAACCCTTCTCTTTTAAGACATCGGAAATCATCTGGGCGGTAACAGAGCCGAATATTTTTTCCTCTTCACCTACCTGAACCGGAATGGTTACCGAGACCTTTTCCAATTCTGCTGCCAAAGTTTCTGCGGCGGATAGTTCCTGGTTGGATTTTACCAGCAAGGATTTCTTTTCTTCTTCCAATGCACGAACATTACCTTTTAAAGCAGCATAAGCAATTTTTTTAGGAATTAAATAATTACGTGCATAACCTTCTTTAACGGTTACTATTTCCCCAATTTTCCCCAGGGTTTCAAAATCTTTTCTAAGTATTACTTTCATATAATCTCCTAATCTGTACTATCTTGCAGAATCCGATACATATGGTAAAAGAGCCATATGACGCGCACGTTTAATTGCTAATGTTAATTGTCTTTGGTATTTGGCTTTTGTGCCGGTTATTCTTTTGGGAATAATTTTCCCTTGTTCGGTAGTATATCTCTGCAGAAGTTTAACGTCTTTGTAATCGATATATTTAATGTTGTTTTTTGTGAATCTGCAAATCTTTTTTGTTCTTATATCGTTTTTCATAAAATTTCCTTTTTATTTTAACAATTCGGATTCTTCACTTGATAAAAACTTATCGAATGAATCTTCGGAAAAATCTTTTTCTATTTCGGTTGTTACAGGTTCTTCAACTTTTTCCGTTTTAACATTTTCAACCTTTTCAATTTCTTCGAAATCTTCAGTTCTATTCCTACGGTTTAAAAACTGAATTCTTCTTGCCTTAATTTCAACTATACTTCTGTTATGGCCGTCATCGGATTTCCAGTTACGGCTTTGCAGCTCACCGTCAACCAAGACAGCAAAACCCTTTTTTAATTTATCCCTGCAGCTTTCGGCAAGTTTGTTCCAAGCAACAACGCCTATATAACAAACGTCTTCCTGCCATTGGTTTGTGCTATCTTTGTATTTTCTGTTAGAAGCAATAGAAAAATTCACAACAGGAGTATTGTTGGTTGTTTGTCTATACACAGGATCTTTTGTTAGATTGCCGGCAACTATTACATAATTTATTTCAGGCATTTTCAAATCAGCCATAATATTCCTCCATACTTTAAGTTAAATCTTTTCCTTCCTCATCTTTTGATGAACCTGCCTGATCTTCAGTCGTAGAAACCTTTTTTTCTTCTTCTTCTTCTTCGACTTTTCTCGCAGCTTCCGTCTTTTTTTGTTCAATATATTCAAGAGCATTTTCATCCAACTTAATTGTTAAGTATCTTAAAATATGCTCGTCTAAATTGAACATTCTTTCTAATTTGGCTACAATTATGTTAGGTGCTTCATATCTGTAAAACACATAATAGCCAATTTTGCTTTTATTAATGGGGTATGCAAGTCTTTTTCTCCCCCAATCTTCAATCTCTTTAATTTCACCGTTGTTGTTTATAATGGTATCTTTTATTTGGGAAACCTGAGACTGAATTTGTTCATCGTCGAGTGCTGCATTTATTAAAACAGCACTTTCATAAACATTTTTAGTCATTTAAAGTAACCTCCCTTTGGGCGTTAGGCCCTCACTTACTTTTGTGAGAGCAGGGTTAATAAATATTTTTAAAATAGAGCCTAATTTATTTAATTAAAGGAGCAATTACAAGAGAAACAACCGCCATTAATTTTATTAAAATATTCAAAGACGGACCCGATGTATCCTTAAAAGGATCCCCTACTGTATCGCCGACTACGGCTGCTTTGTGGGGTTCGGAACCTTTTCCGTATTTAACACCGTTTATCTCCACGCCTTCTTCAATAGTTTTTTTTGCGTTATCCCAGGCACCTCCGGCATTTGCTTGGAAAATTGCCATTAATACACCTGTTACAGTAACGCCGGCTAAAAGTCCGCCTAACATTTCAGGACCACCGGCATAACCTATAAATACCGGAGCAAACACTGCCAAGAGTCCGGGAAGAACCATTTCTCTTATAGCTGCTTTTGTAGAAATTTCCACACATTTTCCATACTCGGCACAACCGTCTGCTTTTTCAAAAATTGCTTTATCTTCATCAGACCAATCTTCGTGTTCTTTGCCGTCATTTTTTCTCATAACTTTTAAAGCATTTGACAGTTCCGGAATATCTTTGAATTGTCTTCTAACTTCTTCAATCATAGACATTGCAGCTCTGCCAACGGCATTCATGGCCATTGATGAAAATAAGAACGGAAGCATGCCGCCTAAAAACAAACCCGCCATTACATCAGCCTTTGAAATATCGATCGCTTTAATTTGTGCGGCAGTCATAAATGCGCCGAATAAAGCAAGTGCGGTAAGTGCTGCGGAACCGATAGCAAAACCTTTGCCGATTGCTGCCGTTGTATTGCCAACCGCATCTAATTTATCAGTTCTTTTACGAACTTCTTTAGGCAGTTCCGCCATTTCCGCAATACCTCCGGCGTTATCGGAAATCGGGCCGTAAGCATCAACGGCTAACTGAATACCCGTATTTGAAAGCATACCAACCGCGGCAATTGCTATTCCGTACAATCCGCCGAAATGGAAAGCACCGATAATTGAAAGGGCAATAATGATCAGCGGCATTGCCGTAGAATTCAGTCCGTTTCCAATTCCGGCTATAATATTAGTGGCACTTCCTGTCAGTGATTGTCTAACAATATTGTTAACAGGTTTTTTCCCTTGGCCTGTATAATATTCAGTTAATACTCCAATTAAAACACCGGCTATTAAACCGATAACGGTAGCTAAAAATATTCCGTTTGAGGTAATTGTATATGTTATACCGTATAATGGATCTTCGTGAGTCCAAGTTTCCGGCATCATCCATTTAATTATAAAATAAAGAGCCGCTATCATAATTGCAGATGAACCAAACTCACCCCTGTTCAAAGCCTTTTGGGGATCGCCGCCTTCTTTTACTCTTACGAAGAAAGTTCCGAGTATTGACACAACAATGCCGACGCTTGCAATTACAAGCGGCAGCAGAACGGCTCCCAATCCGTTAAACTTATCCGCAAATTCGGAATAACCGAAAAATGCCGTACCCAAAACCATTGTACCGATAATAGAGCCCACATACGATTCAAAAAGATCTGCGCCCATACCGGCAACGTCACCAACATTATCACCTACATTATCCGCAATTGTTGCAGGATTTAAAGGATGATCTTCCGGAATACCTGCCTCTACCTTGCCTACTAAATCAGCGCCGACATCGGCTGCCTTTGTATAAATACCTCCGCCGACTCTTGCAAACAGTGCAATAGAAGAAGCTCCGAAAGAAAAACCGGTAATTATTGTAATTACCCGATTCAAATCATTCAAATTATCTACGCCAAAAACATTGCTGTAAATTAAAAATAAAGAACCAAGACCAAGAACTCCTAATCCAACAACACCAAGTCCCATAACGGAACCACCGGCAAAAGCAATCTCAAGGGCTTGACCCAATCCGGTTCTTGCTTGGTTTGTTGTTCTAACATTTGCTTTTGTTGCAACTCTCATGCCTATAAATCCGGCTAAAGCGGAACAAAAAGCACCCACTAAAAAAGAAACTCCTATTATAGGTGATGAATTTTCAGCATCTGCAGATACAGCTAATAATATTGCTACACTAATAACAAAAATCGACAAAACTTTATATTCGGCTTTAAGGAAAGCCATTGCCCCGTCGGCAATATGTTTTGCAATTTTAGCCATTTTTTCGGTGCCGACATCTTGTTTAGAAACCCAGGTAGCTTTCCAAAATGTATAAAGCAGTGCGAGTACGCCAAACACAGGAATAATATAAATAATTATAATTGTATCCATAGGTTTATCTGATCTCCCTTTGGTTTAGTTAATTAAATTTTGATGTTTATTAAGTTTACTGTTGGCATCAAGCATTTGTTTGGTACCGCCAATTATAAATTCTTCCAATAAAATTACACTATTATCAAATGCTTCTTTTAATTTTTTTATTTCATTATCGTTAAAATCGCTTAACACAAATTCTGCAATATTATTTCTGTTAAATTCATTACCCACGCCTATTCTCAAGCGAGGAAATTTATTGTCGTTTAATTGATAAATAATTGAACCTAAACCGTTATGCCCGCCGTCACCGCCAGATACTCTTATTCTAAACTCCGATAATTTTAAATTTACGTCATCGCAAACTACAAGCATTTCAGAGTTTTTTATTTTGAATTTTTCAATAACCTGATTTGCTGCAATTCCGCTGTTATTAACGTACGTGGTTGGTTTAACAAGGATATATTTCCGCCCCACTATATTTCCTTCAGAAAAATAATAGTCCTGTTTTGACGGTTTGAATTTCAATGAGTGCTTTTGTGCAAAATAATCGAGCAGCATAAAGCCTACATTATGTCTGTTTTGTTGATATCGAGGTTCCGGATTTCCGATTCCTAAAATAATTTGCACTTTATTATTTATTTTCTGTCTCTTCTACTGATTCCTCATCAGATTTGCCGATTACTTCCGGTTCAGCCATTCCCTCTTCAAGTTCTTCAGCAACAGGTTCGGCTTCAACTTTAGGATGAGCTACCGAAACAACTACAGTATCAGCAGGGGTGAGAATATCAATGTTTTCAAAGTTCAAATTTTCAACGTGAATTGTATCGCCGATATCTAAGTTAGATATATCGATTTCCAATGACTGAGGAACATCTTCTGGTAAACATTCAATAAATAATTTGTGTAAACCAATCTGCAAAACTCCTCCTTCTTTTACACCGATAGAACTGCCGACGTAAGAAATTTGGATATTGAGTTGAAATTTTTCACCTCTTTTAAGACCCAGTAAATCAAAATGAATAACTTTATCCGTAACCGGATCGAACTGAATATTTTTTAAGATGCATTCGTGTTCTTCTTTGCCTTTTACCTTTAGTGTAATTATGTTTCTTGACGAAGTAAAAACCAACGAGTTTATTTCTTTTTCGTCAACATCGAATGCTACCGGTTCATCGTATTTTGAATAATAAACACCAGGCACTCTGCCTTCGTTTCTTACTTTATTTCTTGCGGCTTTATTTATTGTATCTCTAAAATTTGCCTCTAATATTACGTTTTCCATTATTTCTCCGAAACTAAATTATCCTTTATCTATTTCAAAAAGTGAACTTATTGATTCATTATTAAAAGTTCTTCTAATTGCCTCTGCAAACAAATCGGAAGCAGTGACAACAGAAATTTTATCTTTTATTCTGTCTGTGTTCAACGGAATTGAATCCGTGACATATAATTTTGTTAATTGTGATTCTCTAATTCTTTCAATGGCAGGTCCGGAAAGCAGAGGATGAGTAATTGCTCCATAAATATTTTTAGCTCCTTTTCCTTTTAGCGCTTTTATTGCGCCTACAAAAGTGCCTGCCGTATCAATTAAATCATCAACAATAAGAACGTTTTTATCTTCAACATCACCAATAATATTAACCACTTCCGCAAGGTTTTGATTCGGTCTTCGTTTATCGATAACAACAAGATCTGCGTGAATTCTTTTTGCATAAGATCTTGCCATTTTAATTCCGCCTACATCGGGTGAAACCACAACTGTGTTACCGTCTTTATTTTTAATAAGCCCGCTGAAAACGGTCGAACCATAAAGATGATCAAAAGGTATATCAAAAAAACCCTGAAGCTGCGCAGCGTGTAAGTCCATTGTCATCACCCTGTCGGCACCTGCAACAGTAATTAAATTAGCAATAAGCTTTGCCGTTATTGCTACGCGAGGCTGGTCTTTTCTGTCCTGTCTCGCATATCCGAAATAAGGTATAACTGCCGTAATTCTTTTGGCTGATGCTCTTTTCGCGGCATCAATCATTATAAGCAGCTCCATTAAATTTTCGGCAGGCGGAGGAGTGGATTGTATTATAAAAACATCGTTTCCACGAATATTATCTCCGTACTTTACCCAAATTTCGCCGTCACTAAATCTTTTTAATTCGAGTTCGCCCAGCGGCTTGCCTAATTTTCGGGCTATTTTTTCAGATAGAGGTTTATTCGAACTGCCTGAAAAAATTTTATATTCGCCAGAGATCATCCCTTTCCACTCGAATTTTAAAAAAATTAGTCAAGAAATATAAGTATAACACTAAGTTATGTCAAATTACACTGTTCGTAAACCGTTAAAATTATTTAGTTTTTACACCGCCGCTTAAAATAAATTAA
>CAZAOG010000003.1:0-62064 GCA_964486645.1 uncultured Ignavibacteriaceae bacterium
TCCGGCTGGTTTGACCCCGAATGGATGTTTGGTGTGAAGGATGGTTTTGATATTGTGATAGGGAATCCGCCGTATGTGAGAGCTGATAATGCCGGTATAGGAGAACAGAGAGAGGCAATAAAAAAAATGAATACTTATAAGACATTGTGGGAAAAATGGGATTTATATGTAGCATTTATTGAAAAAGGATTTGATTTGCTTGCTTCAAAGGGAATTCTTGAATTTATAATACCCGATGCTTATTTGACATCTAAATATGCAATAAAATCACACAAATACTTTCTTAATAATGCTGTTATAAATAGAATAAATTTCTGCTCAGACTTGAAGATTTTTGAAGCAGGAGTTAGAAATATAATAGTAGAATTTAAAAAAGAAATAAAACCAGATCACATTCCCTTACGAATAAGGCACTTAGAAAAATGGGAGGCTCAAATCATCTTGCATTCAAAAGTACAATCAGAGATTGGAGAATATACTTTTAAATTGAATAGTGAAAATAGGACTAAAGGAGATCTTTCAAACACTTTAAGTTGGGGAGAGATTTGTTATGTAAGTGTGGGAATGGTGTTAAACGCTGATGAGAATATAGCAAAAGGAGAATTCCGTAAGTCAGATTTAGTTTCTAATAGAGAAAGTAGAATTTATTCCAGAAAATATTTGGAAGCAAAATGGATAAGTAAATATACAGTAAATAAAGTAAAATATCTTGAGTGGAATACAAATAGAGTTCCTAAAAAAATACGAAGACCTACATTCCCAGAACTTTATACACCTGCAAAGATAATGATGGGAGGAATGACAGGAGCTATTTATGATGATTCTTGTTTGATTTGTAATCACAGTATTATAGTTTCGGTTTTATGGAAAGATTTAAAAGTGGTCCAAAATAGAAGTATTGAAGGAAGTATAAAAAAAGATTTTAAAGGCAAAAAAACAAATAACTTGAGACATCAGTTAGAAGAAAGCTCTAAACAATTTAATCTAAAATATCTTCTAGCAATTCTCAATTCAAAGTGGGCATATAAATTTTTAGATTCAGTTAGAAGGAGTAAATTAGGTTTTTATCCTGATGATTTAAAAAAGCTTCCTATAAAGACAATTATTGATACTCAACAAAAACCTTTTATAGATCTCGTAGATAAAATTCTTACCACCAAAAAACATGACCCCGCAATAAATACTAAAAATATTGAAAACGAAATAGACCTAATGGTTTACAAGCTTTACGATTTAACTTATGAAGAAGTAAAAGTAATAGACCCCGGCTTTGCATTAACTAAAGAGGAGTATGAGAACTATAAGATAGAGTAAGCGGTATTTTTAGTTTTGCTGCGGTGGTCAAGCCCGAAATTGAAAAGATAATACGTGAAAAATAGTATGAGAAATTTATAATTGAAGAAAAATAAAATATAATTATTTACATTTAACTTGAGGAAGTAATTGGAGAGTAATTATGACAGAAGAAAAATTTATTAAAACACTAAAATCATTAGACCTTGCTGATCTTATTTTAAATGCTGAAAATAGCATTATTTACTCATCTGTAAATTTACACGAGGAGATTACAATTGCTTTGGTTGAGGCATATAAAAAAGGTGTTGATGTAAAAGTTATTATTGATACTGGAGAAGAGAATTACCGTAACGGTTTTGGGGATATTAAATCAATTGAAAAATTAAAAAATGCCAGCATTGAAATTTATGAAGTAAAAGGCAACCTAATTTCTTTTCTTATTGCGGACGATAAAGGGTATTTTATATTTACACAAAGCAGAATATTTCAAGACGATCCAAGCGGTCCAAATGCAGTTTTAATGGATAGCAATACTTTACTAAAAATAACTGCTCATTACTTTCCACCAAAATCATTAGAAGATAAAAAAGCTCTAATTGAAAAAGCAATCGAATTACAAGACGAAACCGAAACAGAATTAAAAGAAATAATTAAAGATATTGAAACCGGAGAGTGTGACATTGAATTAAAAACAATTGATGAAAATAAACTTGTAATTACAAAGGAAAATTTAAAAATAAATCCCCCTCTCCAGCCTGACTTAAAAAGAAAAATCAATACCTATACTGCTAAAATCCAATTTGTTGAATTAAATTTTATTGGATCAAATTTTCGTACTGCAAAAGTTAAAATTCCGAACAATGCTCTTCCATTTCGTAACACTGAGCTTAAAAAATCCTTAGAAACTAAACTACACTTATTTGAAGATATTAAGAATAATCACGACTTTGAGAAGTTCAATGAAATAAAACTAATGGTAGAAAGGTTAAGATTCAAACCCAACCAACCAGGCAACCAAGAAGCGTTTCTTATTCCAATTTCCTGTCGTAAAAAAAGTATTATTAGAGTTATTTATAAAAAGCAATTCTTAACAAAACTTGAGGATATAAAAAAAGCTATACGAGAATATAAAAAAAATACTTTAGAGGAGCTTGAAAAAGAAATATTGAAGAGGAAAAAAACTATTAAGAATGAATTAATTGAGTTTCTAAAAGAGAACCCTCCAAAAGAGTATAATAAATATTCACAAGCAACTTTATTCGACAAAATTGAAGATTCAGTTCAAAGCATTGTATCAAAAATTAAATTCCCTGATGTTTCAAGATTAATTTCTGGTTTGGAAATTAAATATAATTTTTATGATTTAACATTTGAAGATTTTAGAGACAAAAAGTTAATTAAAGAATTTAGAGAAAAAGAGATATTGAAAAGTGAGGAATTAAATGAGATAGTTGATATTAATAAAGCTTTTAAGGCAGCAAGATAGTATGAATTTGGTTCTTAAAAATAAGAGAAAAAAAGAATTATAAAAATGAAACTAATAATATCCCCAAATAAATTAGAAACTGTATTTAAGAATCTATTAAAACAATATAAACATTATTATTGGGCAACTGCATGGGCAAGTTCAAAATCAAACTTATTCAATCTATTGGTTCGTTATAAAAATAGGATTGAAAAGATTACTGTTGGCATACATTTTTATCAAACACATCCGGATTTTATAGAAGAATTTGTTAACAATAAAAATGTACATTTCATTCAACAACCTGACGGAACATTCCACCCAAAATGTTATTTGTTTTACAATACTGATAAAGACTGGGAATTGCTGATAGGAAGTCCGAATTTTACTAATGGAGCCTTTCAAAAGAATACAGAAGCGACTGTACTTATTTCTTCTAAAGATCAAGATTCATCAAGTGTTTATAATAACGCCATAAAGTTAATTTATGATTCTTGGGAAAACGGGGAGATATTTGCTAAAGAAGATTTGGAGAATTACAGAATTACTTGGAAAAATCATTTACCAAAGGTTAGAAGTTTAGCAGGCAAATATGGTAGTATTAAGAAAAAGGGGAACCCAATATTTAAGGTTGAAATAATGTATAATAATTGGGACGATTTTATAGCTAAGGTAAAGAAAGACCGTTATCATTTTTTAGAAAAAAGGATAAGGGTAATCGAAATTGCACAACAACTATTCAATAGTGTAAAACATTTTAATCAATTAGAAGAAGATAAAAGAAAATTTATAGCAGGTATTCCAAATAATCTTTCTATAGATGGTGCAGAGGATTGGGGTTACTTTGGAAGTATGAAAGGTGCAGGGAAATTTAAAAATAGAATTATTGAAAATGATAAAAACATATCTGATGCTTTAGACCAAATACCATCTTCCGGACAAATAACAAAAAGCCAATATACAAATTTTATTAAATATTTTAGAGAAACTTTTAACGGCAACTATATTGCTACTGCAACTCGTTTATTGGCAATGAAAAGACCCGACACATTTGTATGTCTTGACAGTAAAAATAAAGCTAATCTTTGTAAAGA
This sequence comes from uncultured Ignavibacteriaceae bacterium, assembly GCA_964486645.1. Classification (GTDB taxonomy): domain Bacteria; phylum Bacteroidota; class Ignavibacteria; order Ignavibacteriales; family Ignavibacteriaceae. The sequence goes on from CAZAOG010000003.1 coordinate 3,856, forward strand.
TTTTGGAATAACTCAATCCGGAATAGATTATGAAAAATATTGGGAAGACATAATAGAAAGAATATTTGATAGTGATTGGTGGCAAAACCCAAAACCAAAGAATAAAATAGAACAAAAAATTAGCAATGCTAGAGCAGCATTTTTGGATAGCATTTATTATGAATATTATTGATTTAGTTAAATAGATTGTAAGGAATGTTTGAGAATTAAGTAAAAATATTTTATGTGAAATGAAAAATAATTTAGATTAAATATGGGAAAATATGAAAAGAATTTAAATAAGGTTAAAGAGCAGTTTAATAATTTTTTCGATTTGAAAGAAAAAAGAGAAAATGTGCTTCAGGTATATGCACCGCTGTATCATGCTGACGGTGATATGATGGACATTTTCTTAACCGAGTTGCCTGAAAAAGGACTTGTTAGAATCAGTGATTATGGCTTAACCCTTATGCGTTTATCTTATTCATTTAACATCGACACTCCAAATAAAGAAAAAATATTTAATAAAATAATTGCAGAAAATTCCATACAAAACGAAAATGGGAACTTATATATAGATGTAAAACCGGAATATATTTATCATGGGCTAATGCAGTTTGCTCAGGCAATAAGCAAAATAACAAATATGCGCTTATACAAAAGAGAAGTAATCCATAGTCTATTTTTTGAAATGTTGGAAGAATTCATAATGACTAAATTACAGAAGTATAATCCTCAAAAGAAATTTTATCCTATTCCAGAGCACGAAGAATATGAGGTTGATTATTGTTTTAACCATCGCAAGAGACCAATTTATCTTTTCGGGGTTAACAATTCTTCTAACGCACGACTTGCTACAATTAGCTGCCAGAAATTTATTGCTGAAAAATTAAATTTTAGTAGTTTAATTATTTTAGAAGATCTTGATGTTATTGGGAAAAAAGATCAGGCAAGATTAATGTCCGCAGCAGATAAACAGTTTCCTTCTCTAGAAGATTTTCAGAAACGTGCTGAAGAATACATTGAAAGAGAAGGTCAATTAAATTAATATTTAACCTCAACCGTTTGTTTTAAATTATATTTATTAATACATAAAATATTTAATAAATCTTCACAAAGAGTAATAACTGAAATAGAATATTAAGTCTTTAAAATAGAATAATGCTGCGGCGGGCAAGCCCGAAATTGAAAAGATAATTTTAAAAGAGGAATATGAAAGGTTTGAGATAAATGAAACAAATTATTACTTATTTTCTTGTGAAAAATTGTTAAATTTTAGTTATGGAAAAAATAGGCTATATAGAAATAAAAGTAACCGGCTCAAAAGGTAATATAGAATTGAAGCCTGACTCTTACGATATTAAAGAAGTTGTGGGTATAATTGAGCAAGCAGAAAGATTGCTTTTCCCTGGAGAAAAGAAAGAACGCCCTTTAATTAGTTATAAATTAGAGGAAGGTTCAGTGCGTAATATTTTTCGTACAAGTATGCAAGCCATTATTGGCTTTACTGCCGTATTGGGTCAAGTTAATATAACTCAAAATATAGATTTTTTAGAAATAAATACCGCAAAAGCTATAGAATCATTTCAAGAAACTGCAGTTAAAAAGGATTACACATTTGAAATTAGTACTTCCTTAAAGGGAACTTCTAAATTAAAAATAGATTCTTCAACAAATTTTTATCGAACGACTGCGCATTGGGCTGAAGCCGAATTCTATTTCTATGGGAAAATAACCAACGCGGGTGGCAAAGATAAAGCAAATATTCATTTAGTTGTTGAGGAATTAGGGACTGTTATTATTCAGACACCACAACAATTTTTAGCGGAAAGAGAAGAAAATCTTCTTTATAAAACTTTTGGCATCAGAACAATGGGTAAACAAAATACTGAAACTGGCGAAATAGATAAAAGCAGCCTGGTATTTTCAGAGCTAATTGATTATAATAAAAAATACGATGAATTATATTTAAGAAATTTACGAAGCAAAGCTAAAGGCTGGTTGAGTAAAATAGATCCAGATAATTGGCTGAATGACATTAGGGGGTATGATGCCTGAGGGTGCACTGTTGGATACGAGTTTCTTTTTAAGATTCTTAAATGAAGACGATCCATTGTTTGAACGCACAGATAAATATTATAAATACTTCCTTGAAAAAGAATTTAATTTATATATTTCTACGATTAGCATAGCGGAATATTGTGTAGGCGGCACAATTGATCAACTTCCACTTAAAAATTTGTTAATATTGCCATTCAATAGTAATCACGCTCAGAAAACCGGTGAGTTTGCGCGTATTCTTTATGAGGCTCGTAAATCTGGCGAATTGGACATTAACGAACGTCCTATAATTATTAATGACGCAAAACTATTCGGTCAAACAGATTCTGAAGCATCAATCTCTTTTTTCGTTACGTCTGATTCCAGAAGTCTAAATATTTTTAAAACCTTAAAAAACAAAATAACTCCAAACTTTAAAATTATAGATATAAACATTAAACATTCCGAAACTTTTGGTTTATTGGGTTTATAATTTTCTGTTTCCCCTATAAATGGTGTTCTCAAATCACCTTGCATTTTTTTTACTCAGTTTACCTACCTCCGCCATAAATATTATTCAACTCTTATTATATGCTATTTTTCTTCTTGTTCTGGTCTATATTTGTTGAAGTCCTTACCTAAAAGCAAAAAATCAATAATTCAGACACGAGCCAATGATTAAAGAAGATAGATATAATGGTTTACAAATTTTACGAACTAACCTATGAGGAAATTAAAGTAATAGCCCCCACCTTCGCTATGAGTAGAGAGAATTATGATAAGATTAAAATTGAATAATGTTACGGCGGCCAAGCCGGAAATTAAATAATCTTACCCCCATACAAACAAATCCGACTTTATCATTTAGTCAGTAAGAAAGTAAATAAACAGTTCTTTTTTTATAAATGTTTTTATGTCCGGAAACTTTATTGCAGTAAGGAAATAAACCATTATGCAAAGCTTCAAATGGAAAAGGAATTTCTTAAATTTACAATATTGTAAAAAACCCTTGCAATTTATTGTATTACAAGGGCTTTTGCGGAGAGGGCGGGATTCGAACCCGCGATACCGCTTTACACAGTATGACGGTTTAGCAAACCGTTGGTTTCAGCCACTCACCCACCTCTCCGATTAGCTGAATTATTCAATATAAATTTTTAACTGGCATTTAACAACTTCAAGTGCAAAAAGCACAACAACAGTTGAATCAAGAGGACTCACCTTTATCCGCCGCAGTTCGTAGAACGAAGGCGGACACCTCCCCAAGCTGAAATTCTATTCAAAATTTAGATTCAAAATATATGAAATTTTACTTTGACTATGAAATATTCATAATGTTTTTCGTTTTAAAAAATTTTAAAACTATACTTTGCATTCAAAACAGTTAAAACGTAAATTTGAACAACTTTATTTCAATTTTGTTTCGGATAAATGATAAATGAATAATTTCAAGGGCGTAGACTATTTTAATTCGGAATCTCTTCTTACACAAGAAGAAATAATGATTCGTGATACGGTTAGAAATTTTGTATCAAAGGAAGTTTTACCGGTAATTGAAGAACATTACGGCAAAGGTAAATTCCCCATGCATCTAATCCCCAAAATGGCAGAGATGGGGTTACTCGGACCCAACCTGCCGGAAGAATACGGTTGTGCAGGATTGAATAACGTTGCTTACGGATTAATGATGCAGGAGCTTGAAAGAGGGGACAGCGGCATTAGAAGTTTTGCTTCGGTGCAGGGTTCGTTGGTAATGTATCCTATTTTTACTTTCGGTTCGGATGAACAAAAAAATAAATTTCTCCCACTCTTGGCAAAAGGAGAAAAGATAGGATGCTTCGGGTTGACAGAACCTAATCACGGCTCAAACCCGGGTGGAATGGAAACCAAAGCTGTGAAAGCTGACGGCGGTTATGTTTTAAACGGTGCTAAAATGTGGATAACAAACGGCTCTATTGCAGATATTGCAATTGTTTGGGCTAAATTGGAAGGAAAAGTAAGAGGTTTTATTGTTGAAAAAGAGTTCAAAGGATTTACGGCTCCGGAGATGAGAGGCAAACATTCTTTGCGCGCATCCGTTACTTCGGAATTGGTTTTTGACGATGTATTTATTCCCGAAGAAAATATTTTGCCCAAAACTACGGGACTTAAAAATCCACTGATGTGCCTGAACCAAGCAAGATACGGAATTGCCTGGGGTGTGGTGGGAGCAATGATGACCTGCTACGAAACTGCACTTAATTATGCAAAATCCAGAATACAATTTGATAAACCGATTGCCGCCTTTCAATTGACACAGGAAAAATTAGTTTATATTTTGACCGAAATAACAAAGTCTCAGCTGTTAAATCTTCAATTGGGCAGAATGAAAGACAAAGGAACGTTAAAGTTTCCCCAGGTTTCACTTGCCAAAAGAAACAACTGTGAAAAGGCGTTGGAAATTGCAAGGATAAGCAGAGAAATTTTGGGAGCAAACGGAATTTCAAATGAATACCCTATTATGCGTCACTCTGCAAACTTGGAATCCGTTAAAACTTACGAAGGCACACACGAAATGCACACATTAATTGTAGGCGAAGATATTACCGGGTTATCTGCTTTTACATAATTGATTGTAGCCGCTAATTCGCGAATTCGCGGCAAAAAAAAACAAATTTATGACAGATTTAATTTATAAAGAAGAATCTTATAAAATTATTGGTCTTTGCTTTGAAGTCCACAATAATTTAGGTCCCGGTTTTCTTGAAATTGTGTATAAAGATGCATTAGAATTTGAGTTTAAAAAAGCAGGAATTCCTTTTGAAAGAGAAAAGAAATATGAGATAAATTATAAAGGAGTTGTTTTGCCTCATAAATTTTATGCAGATTTTATTGTCTATGATAAAATAATTTTGGAAATAAAATCTGTTGCAGCGATTGTAGATGAGTTTATTGCGCAAGCAATAAATTATCTGAAAGTTTCAAAAAATAAATTAGCTTTAATTGTAAATTTTGGAGAACTTAGTCTAAATTATAAAAGAATTGTGCTTGAAGAAAAATTAAAAGAATGGGAAAATAATTATTAGCCGCTAATTCGCGAATTTTTAGAATTTATAAATGTGAAAAATAGAATTAAGAATATGAAAAATAAGTTAAAAGAAGGTTTGACATTTGACGATATACTTTTAGTACCGAAAAAATCTGCCGTGCTCCCAAGGGACGTGGATATTTCCACCGATTTAACTACGGAAATAAAATTGAACATTCCTTTAATATCTGCCGCGATGGATACGGTAACAGAATCCTCTATGGCAGTTGCACTTGCAAGGGAAGGCGGAATCGGAATAATACATAAAAATATGTCAATTGAATCACAGTGCAAAGAAGTTGACCGCGTTAAAAGATCGGAAAGCGGAATGATTAGAGACCCCATCAAATTAAGTGCGGATGATACGGTTGAAACAGCCCTTCAGATAATGAAAGAATATCACATCTCGGGTATTCCTATTACGGATAAAAGTGATAAATTAGTCGGAATTATAACAAACCGCGATTTAAGATTTGACCCGAACCGAAAATCAAAAATAAGCGAGTTGATGACAAAGGAAAATCTTATAACCGCAAACGAATCAACCGATTTAAAGAAAGCGGAAAAAATCTTACAAAAGTATAAAATTGAAAAACTTCCGGTGATAAATAAATCCGGGAAACTTGTAGGACTGATTACATTCAAAGATATTCAAAAGAAAAAATCACATCCTTTCGCCTGCAAAGACGAACAGGGAAGATTAAGAGTGGGAGCAGCAGTCGGCGTAACGCCCGATATAATAGATAGAGTGCAAGCCCTTATTAATTCCGGAGCGGATACAATTGTAATTGATACGGCACACGGTCATTCGATGGGTGTATTAAATGCCGTGAAAAATATTAGAAAAAAATTCAAATACGAACAACTAATTGTAGGTAATATAGCCACTTACGAAGCCGCACTTGATTTGGTGGAATGCAAGATTGATGCAATAAAAGTAGGCATCGGTCCCGGTTCAATATGCACGACAAGGGTAATCGCGGGAATTGGAGTACCTCAGATAACCGCCATAATGGAGGTTAAAAAAGCATTGGGTACAGTCAAAATTCCTCTAATTGCTGACGGCGGCATAAAACAAACCGGTGATGTTCCAAAAGCAATAGCTGCCGGAGCAGACTCGATAATGATTGGAGGAATGTTCGCCGGCGTAGAAGAGAGTCCGGGTGAAAAAGTTTTGTACGAAGGAAGAAGCTTTAAGATGTACAGGGGAATGGGTTCGATCAGTGCAATGAAAAAAGGAAGCAAGGATAGATATTTCCAAGATACCGAAGATGAAATTAAAAAATTAGTTCCGGAGGGAATAGAAGGCAGAGTTCCCTATAAAGGGTTCTTATCCGATACGGTTTATCAGTTAACCGGAGGGCTTAGAGCCGCAATGGGATATTGCGGAGCTAAAAATATAAAAGCACTTCAAAAAAATGCAGAGTTTATTAAAATTACGGAAGCAGGTTACAAAGAAAGCCACCCGCATGATATTTTTATCACAAAAGAATCACCTAACTATCATTCCTAAATTAATAGACTAAATTTGAATTTTATATCAAATTTATTATTTCTTTAATTAATATTTTTATAATTTATATTTGTTAGTAAATATTTATTTTGGGGTTTAAACTATTGGGGTACGACGAATAATGAACAAAGTTTTGGTCATTTCATATTATTTTCCGCCCATGGGGCTAAGCGGAGTCCAGCGGACATTAAAATTTGTTAAATATTTCAAAGATTATAATTGGGAACCAACGGTTCTAACCACTTCCGATATTGCTTACTATGCCCACGATAATTCTTTGTTAAAAGAAGTTGAAGAAGCGAACGTAAATGTTGTAAGAGTCGGCGGCGGAGATATAAACTCTTTCTTAAAAAAGAACGGTACCGTTAAAATACCGAGAGAAAAAATCAGGAAGCTTTTATCATACGCAAGTTCAACATTTTTTATTCCGGATAATAAAGTAGGCTGGAGTAAAAAAGCTTTAGTTAAAGCAAGAGAAATTTTAAAGAAAGAAAATTTTGATATAATTTTTGTAACCGCTCCGCCTTTTTCAACTGTGAATATGGCGGTTGAACTAAAAAAAGAATTTGATATTCCTTTGGTAATTGATTACCGCGATCTTTGGTACGAAAGCTATTTCTCTTTTTATCCTACTTTGTTCCATAAGTCGATGAATAAAAAAATGGAATACAATGCTTTAAAAGAAGCCGATAAAGTAACCGTTACAAACAGGGGAATAAAAGAAAAACTACTCAATACATATCAATTCCTTTCATTTGAAGATGTTACAATTTTATCTCACGGTTATGACCCCGAGGATTTTGAAAACTTAAAACCTCTGCCAAAGACAAACAACAGGCTGGTAATTGCATATTCCGGAATATTTATGGAATACAACACTCCAAAATATTTTTTAAAAGCTTTTAAAGACATAACTTTAGAAAAACCCGAAATTGCCGCAAATATTGAGCTTCATTTTATCGGGTTTTTAAGGAGAGAAAATCAAAAGTTGATAAGAAAATTGCAGCTCGACGAATTTGTAAAAGATTTCGGTTATTTGGAACATAATGACGCGGTAAGACAACTTATTTCAAGCGATGTTCTTTGGTTTATGTTGGGGGACAAAAAAAATATAGACGCACTTCTGCCCGGCAAATTATATGAATACGTAGGCGCCGGAAAACCGATTATTGCCTGCGTACCTGAAGGAGCGGCTAAAAACGCTCTTCAAAAATACGGAGCCGCTTTTTATACCGACCCGTTTGATAAAAACGATATTAAAAAAACAATTTACAAAGTGTATGAATTGTATCAAAAAAATGAACTGCCGAAACCCGATGATGAATTTGTTCAACAGTACAGAAGGGACTATTTAACCGAACAGCTCTGTAAAGAATTTCAATTTTGTATGAAAACGGAAGTAGAATGAATGTAGCTGTTATAGGTTCCGGCGGAAGAGAACATGCTCTGACTTTGAAAATTAGTGAAAGCGCTTTTTTAACAAATCTTTACCTTTTACCGGGTAACCCCGGCACGGCAAACTGCGGAACGAATGTTCAAATTGATTTAACCGACTTTAAATCCGTAAAAAATTTCTGTAAAGAAAAAGAAATATCCTTGGCAGTTATCGGCCCCGAAGCTCCTTTGGTTTCAGGCTTAGGCGATTATTTAAGAGAACATAGCGTTAATGTCTTCGGACCATCAGCAGAAGCAGCCAGAATAGAATCTGAAAAATCATTCGCTAAAAAGTTGATGACGGACAATAATATTCCCACTGCTTCTTTTATGGAATTTACTTTCGAACAGTATGACGAAGCAAAAAATTATTTATCGCAAATAAACTATCCTTGTGTTATAAAAGCAGACGGCTTGGCGGCAGGCAAAGGCGTTTTGATATGTGAAAATAAGAGTTCGGCATTAAACGGACTGGATGAAATCTTCTTGAATAAAAAATTCGGCGAAGCGGGAAATAAAATAATAGTCGAAGAATTTTTGGAAGGCGAGGAAGCATCAATATTTGCAATAACCGACGGACATAATTTTGTTTGTCTTCCTTCTTCTCAAGACCATAAAAGAATAGGGGAGAATGACACCGGCTTAAACACAGGCGGAATGGGAGCTTACTCGCCGGCGCCGGCAGTAACCGATGAAATTCTAAATGAAATAGAACTGAAAATTATCAATCCCGTATTAACTGCAATGAGTGAAAACGGGAATAAATTTGTAGGCTGCTTGTATGCAGGTCTGATGTTGACAAAAGACGGTCCGAAGGTGATAGAATTTAACTGCAGGTTCGGCGATCCGGAAACACAGGCGGTTCTGCCTCTACTTGAAGGCGATTTTTTAGAATTGCTCTATTCCGCTGCAATAGGAAGTTTGAACAAAGATGCCGTCAGCTATAACGGAGGCTGTTCAATCTGTGTGGTAACTGCTTCCAAAGGCTACCCTGAAAATTATGAAAAAGGATTTGAGATAAACGGATTAAATAATATAACCGACCCTTTTATTATTGTTTATCACGCGGGTACCAAAAAAGAACACGGTAAAATTGTAACTAACGGTGGAAGAGTGCTTGGCGTAACGGCATTCTCGAAGGAAAATAATTTTAAATCGGTGAAGGATAAAGTCTACGATTATTTAAACAAAATAAATTTTGAAGGGATGTATTACAGAAGGGATATTGCCTGGCGTGTATTGAAAAAATAAGATACTGAAGATTATTTTGTTGATGAAATATACTCAACATCGGCTAATTAAAACAAATCCGTATTAAAAAAAATCCGATTGAAGATTTCCGATAAATTCCTATCTTTATATTTAACTTTGTAATTGCCTTATATCCTGTGCAGTACAGAATAAAAAAACAGAATTCTGAAGCATACGCTTTAACAAAGAGATGCGCTTTAATTATTAAGTTTATAACCATGCTAATTTATAAAAGGTAACGGATGGAAATTTATCTTCAATATTATTTTTGGCTTTTCATAATATCGTTGTTCGTTTTTATTTTGGAACGTATTTCACCTTGGAGGAAACAACAAAAAGCTTTCCGTAAAGGAATTTGGCAGGACTTTTTTTGGCTTGTTTTTAACGGTCATTATTTCGGAATTCTTCTGGCTACCTTATCGGTATATTTGATAGGTCTTTTTAATAGTTTCCTCTTGTCAAATCAAATCCCTCAGCCCGAGAGTATTCGCCTTCTCGGTTCACTTCCGTTTATTTGGCAAATACTAATATTTTTAATTGTTAAAGATTTTATTGAATGGAATATCCATCGCATGCTGCACAGATATAATTTTTTGTGGGAATTCCATAAACTTCATCACAGCATAATAGAAATGGACTGGATAGGAAATTTCAGATTTCATTGGATGGAGAGTGTGATCTATTCTTCAATAGCATATTTCCCGCTTATAATTTTCGGCGTCGATACAAACGTTATTTTTATTATCGCCATTATCAATACGCTAATCGGACATCTGAACCATTCGAATTTGCCCATCAATTGGGGTCCTTTAAGGTATGTTTTCAATTCTTCCCAAATGCATATTTGGCATCACGATGAAATTAATCACTTAAAATACGGACAGAACTTTGGAATTACTTTAAGCATTTGGGATTGGATTTTCGGAACAGTTTATTGGCCCAGCCGGGGAATGCCTGAAAGATTGGGGTTTAACGATTTAAATGTATTTCCCAAAAGTTTAATAGCCCGCTTATTCTACCCGTTTTACAAATGGATTGATTTTGGTAAAACCAAAAGTGAAAATAATTGAAATAAAATGTTTTGACTCAACCACGTATTCAGCTTTTTTTGTGCTTCGAATATAAATGCACTGAAATCTCTGAAAAATTTACATAACTTTTAAATTGTTATCTCCACACCGGTTTGTTTGGGGGAGAACAAATTGAAAGGAAAAGCGAAGTATAAGTCCCATCTCCTCAGCTTAATTTTCTTTAGGTTTTAATCTCACTAATATATCGCTGCTAACCGGTTCAATTTAAAAAATTACAGTATATCGGCGGAAGTCCGAAGCCGCAAAGCGGTATCATATTTTCAATAAAAGTTTAATAATGCGAAAATATACAGGCGACAATCGGTCAAAGAAGTTGCGTTAAAATATTGGATGTAATTTAACAAACAAGACTATTTAAAAAAAAGCGAATCCCGGTGGGGGTAGTCCCGGGATTCGCTGTCAGTAATGGGTGATAAGAGTACATAGTAGGTCCGCGTTACCACCCGGGAAAAAATCTTATTTATAAAAAACCAAGTAAGACCAAGGGCTGAGTTTTGCGTTAAAATTGCCGGTAATTTTACGCTGTTTATTGCTGAATAACACTTTGTAAAAACCGTTTAATTTCTTATCTGCAATTGTAACAATTTTTTCTTTATTTGACAAATTAAAAATGGAAATAATTTTATTATCTTCTTTTTCTCTCAAAAAAGCAAAAATATTTTTATCGTCATTTGTTTTTAGTCTTATCATTTCTCCCCCGTAAATACCGTTCCACAAAGCTTTGTTCTTTAGTTTTAGGTGAACAAGAGTTTTATACAAACTTCTAAATTCACTTTTTTTCCAATTTATAGTGTCTTTATCAAAAAAAGCCAGCCTTTTGTCCAGTCCCGCTTCCTGTCCGCTGTAAATAAGGGGCATTCCCTTTACGAGGAATGTCATTACGGCAAACGTCTTTTTGGCTTTGCCGAATCTTTCCGAAACGGTACCGTTCCATGAATTTTCATCGTGATTTGAAGTGAATACCATTCTGTATGCCTTGGGGTTAAATCTTTTCTTTTCCCTTTGCAGGTAGGCATCCAAATTACCGACGTTCATTTTTCCTTTATAAATTTCTTTCATTATGTGTTGGATTTCCCAGGCATAGGTCATATCAAACGCCTGCTCGTGAAGTTTTTCGTTTTCCCATTCGGCGAGCATAAAAACCTTCTTAACTTTGTCTAATCTTTTTCTGGCGTAATTCCAAAAAGCTGTGGGAATCATTCCCGCAACATCGGCGCGGAATCCGTCAATGTCAGTTTCTTTAACCCAGTATATCATTGCGTCGGTCATGTATTCCCAAAGTTTTTTGTTTTTGTAATTTAGGTCAATTACGTCGGTCCAATCCTTAACAGGAGGTTCAAAATTGCCTTCGGCATTTTTTGTATAAAAATCCGGGTGAGTTTTTACCCAAACATTATCCCAAGCCGTATGATTAGCTACCCAGTCAATCAAGACCTTCATACCCATTTTGTGGGCATTTCTTACCAATTCTTTAAAATCGTCCAAGGTTCCGTATTCGGGGTTGACGGCTTTATAATCTTTAATGGAATAATAGCTGCCCAAAGTACCTTTTCTGTTTTTCACTCCAATTGGGTTGATAGGCATAAGCCATAAAATTTTAACTCCCAGGTCTTTTAATTCCGGCAGATGTTTTTCAAAAGCTTTAAATGTTCCTTCGGGTGTATATTGCCTTATGTTGACTTCGTAAATAGTTGCATTCTTCGACCAATCCGGAGAGTTGACGGTTGTTGTTTTTTGAGGGAATAAAGTGCCGAATGAAGCGGAAACAAACAAAAGAGCAATTGCTAAGGCTTTGATATTTTTTCTCTTAAATATAAAAAACATAATGCGGTTCCATTTTTATGAAATGAAATAATTCCAATAAAAAGCGTCTTCTTTAAATTAAAGTGTCAAAGATAATAAATTAAAATTGTGCTATGCAATAAGCAGGTGAAGAACTACCCAAACGGAGTGTACTACTTGAAATAAAAAAATTATTATATTCATTTGATTAATTATGGTATTCCGATAAAATCAAAAGGAACTTGTTCGATGGAAAAACCCCGTCTTAGTTTTTGGCAAATATGGAATATGAGCTTTGGATTTTTGGGCATTCAATTTGGTTTTGCGCTTCAAAATGCAAATGTTAGCAGAATTTTTGAAACGCTCGGTGCCAAGATAGACGATATTCCGATATTATGGATTGCCGCTCCTGTTACCGGGTTAATTGTTCAGCCAATAATTGGACATTTGAGCGATAAAACTTGGGGAAAACTCGGCAGAAGAAGACCCTACTTTTTAGCAGGCGCAATCTTAGCTTCTTTATCACTATTAATAATGCCCAACTCGCCCGTACTTTGGGTGGCTGCAGGTATGCTGTGGATAATGGACGCATCAATTAATATTTCGATGGAACCTTTCCGCGCTTTTGTGGGAGATATGCTTCCGTCGGAGCAGCGGACAATCGGTTTTTCGATGCAGAGTTTCTTTATCGGTATCGGAGCCATTATCGCTTCGGCTTTACCTTATATGATGACAAACTGGTTCGGAGTTTCAAACACCGCACCTTCGGGTGAAATTCCTCCTTCGGTAAAATTCTCTTTTTATATCGGCGGTGCCGTTTTTATTTCATCCGTTCTGTGGACGGTCTTCAAGACAAAAGAATATTCTCCCGAAGAATTAAAAAGATATTCGGATGCCGATGAATCGAGTTCTTCCCGTGCAGGTCAAATTGAAAGTATTTCCGGCGATAAATTTTACCGTGCAGGTTCAATTTGGACTTTGGCAGGACTTATCGGTTCGGTCGTATTATATTCTATTCTGAATGAAACCGATTACGGTTTGTATGTATTGTTTGTGGGTTCTATTATTTTCGGTTTGCTGCAAATATTTGTCGGGTTTATTTCAAACCGTGGAAATACCCAAGGCGGATTTGTAACCGTCTTTAATGATTTTTATAAAATGCCCAAAACCATGAAGCAGCTTTCCGTTGTTCAATTCTTTTCTTGGTTTGCTCTTTTTGCGATGTGGATTTATACCACCCCGGCGGTTACTCATCACATTTACGGTGCAACCGATCCGTCTTCCGCTTTATATAACGAGGGTGCCGATTGGGTAGGCGTATTGATGGCTGTTTACAACGGGTTTGCCGCCGTAATGGCTTTTGTCCTTGTCTGGCTGGCAAAAAAGACAAACAGAAAAACCGTGCACATGATAAGTTTGGTAATAGGCGGATTGGCATTTATTTCATTCTATTTTATTAAAGATCCGAACCTTCTGCTTGTTTCGGAATTGGGGATCGGGCTTGCCTGGGCTTCTATTCTTGCAATGCCTTATGCAATCCTTGCCGGTTCGCTGCCCGCAGAAAAGATGGGGGTATATATGGGAATATTCAATTTCTTCATTGTAATCCCTCAAATTACTGCTGCTGCAATTTTAGGCTGGTTCGTTAAAAATTTGTTCGCCGATAACGCAATTTACGCTCTATTGTTGGGCGGCGCTTCAATGATACTCTCGGGATTATTGGTAATGTTTGTAAATGATGTTGATGAAGTAAAGTCCTAATTACTTCGGACTTAATTTTTGGCTTTTAACAAATTTAAAAATGAAGTATTAATTAAATCGGTTATGTTACTAAAATATATTGCCCCGATATTTATGTCGGGGACCATATTAACCCAAAATGTATGGGCTTCAGACCCATTTTATCTGATAATGTGACTAAAGCCGACAGATTTTTTTTAATTATTCCACGCTGCTGCTGCAGGCAGGGTAAAGGTCGTGGCTATCCATTTGCTAACGGATAATGTTTTGCGTAAGGTGAATTAATTAATAAAATATTAAAAAAGTTTTTTTAACAAATTAAAATGAAATAGGAATAGGATATTAAATGAGAATAAAATATTTATTGTTAATTCTTTTTGCAGTTACTCGATTCACTTATTCACAGCTAATTACTTCGTTGCCTCAGTATCCAACCGAAAGTGATTCGATAGTTATTTTTCTCGATACAACTCAGCCCGGGGCAGAAGAACTGTTAAATTATACAGGCACATTGTATGCACACGCAGGGGTTAATACTAATTTTGGCAACTGGCAGCACGTTATAGAATCTTGGGGAAATAATCAAACACAACCTGCTCTTACAAGACTCGGTGCCAATAAATATCAACTTACCATTGGATACCCAAGAGAATTTTTTAACATAACAGACACTTCTGAACATATTTCTGCTTTGGCTTTGGTCATTAGATCCGCAGATGGAAACAAACAAACCAGACCTGACATATTTTATTCACTTTTTCAACCCGAGTCGTATTCTCTTGTATTAAATTCGCCCGCAATATCTTTACAGTTCGGTGATCCTTTAAGGTCACCTTTGTTTGTCAATCTTAATGATACAATAAACGTAATTGCAGAAGCGGCGGCTTTGGGTACGCAAAATAAAGATATAACGCTTTTTGTAAACGGTACGCAAAAGGCACGGACTACTTCCGATTCTTTAAACTATCCAATAATAATAAATTCGGATTTTTCTACAGGAGTTAATAACGTTACAATTGTCGGAAGGGATACTACAAATTTAACCGATACACTCAGTTTCGCGGTAATGATAAATCCTGCTATTACCGAACAGAATGTTCCGGCGGGCAACCAACTGGGAATTAATTACAACGGTTCCGCCACTTCCGTTACCCTTGCTCTTTTTGCGCCGTACAAAAGTTTTGTTTACGTGTTGGGTGATTTTAACGATTGGAAGGTAAATACTGCATACTTGATGAACAAAGATGCGGCAACTGCCGATAGTGTTGTTTGGTGGATAACGATAAACAACTTAACACCCGGTAAAGAATATGCCTTCCAGTATTTGGTTGACGGAAATTTAAGAATTGCGGATCCTTTTACAGAAAAAGTATTGGACCCCTGGAACGATAAATGGATTCCGACAAGTATTTATCCCTCTTACTTAATACAATATCCGACGGGTAAAACCGATCAAATTGTTTCGGTGCTGCAAACAAATCAAACCCCGTATAATTGGCAAATTACAAATTTTGTAAAACCTGACAAAAAGAAATTGGTGGTTTATGAATTATTGGTAAGAGATTTTATCTCTACTCATTCTTACAAAACCTTAAAAGATACTTTAAATTATCTGAAAAACTTGGGTATAAACGCCATAGAATTAATGCCCGTAATGGAATTTGAAGGTAACGACAGTTGGGGATACAATACAAGTTTTCATATGGCTTTAGATAAATATTACGGGACAAAAAATGAGCTAAAAGCTTTTATAGATCAAGCACATTCATTGGGAATGGAAGTAATTTTAGACATAGTTCTAAATCACGCTTACGGACAAAACCCGTTAGTTAGATTATATTGGGATTCTGCTAATAATAGACCTGCAGCTAATAACCCCTGGTTAAATGTTACTTCACCAAATCAAACATTTTCATTTGGTTTTGACTTTAACCACGAAAGCCCGCAAACTAAATATTATGTCGATAGGGTGACGGATTACTGGATTTCGGAATATCGTATAGATGGTTATAGATTCGATTTTACTAAGGGTTTTACAAATACTCCAGGAGATGGAGGTGGTTATGATCCATCTCGTATAAATATTCTTGAAAGAATGGGAAATAAAATTTGGCAAAATCACCCTTCTTCAACTCTAATTTTAGAACACTTTGCAGCTAACACCGAAGAAACGGTTCTTTCAAACTTCGGCTTTTTGCTTTGGGGTAATATGAATGGAAATTATCAACAGGCATCTATGGGTTATCCCTCAGGACCTCCAGGAACTTGGAATCTAACAGGTACCTCCTACAAATCAAGAGGATGGTCTTCACCTAATTTAGTTGCCTATATGGAAAGTCATGATGAAGAAAGAATAATGTTTAAAAACGAACAATATGGTAAATCAAATGGTAGTTATAATATTAAAAATGTATCTACGGGTCTTGACAGAATTAAATTGTCGGCAGCTTTTTTCTATACTATTCCGGGGCCCAAAATGCTATGGCAGTTCGGAGAGCTGGGGTATGATATATCAATAGATCAAGGGGGAAGAACGAGTGCAAAACCGATTTTGTGGAATTATTATAACGACCCGGAAAGGTTTAGTCTTTACAAAACCATGGCTGTGTTAATCAAATTAAAAGAAAATTATCCTGCTTTTAATAGCACAAATTTCACATTGTCCGTTGCCAATGCTCTTAAAAGAATAAATATTTACGATCCGTCAATGGATATATCAATAATAGGTAATTTTGATGTAATCCAGGGAAGTATAAATCCTAATTTTAGTAAAACAGGTTATTGGTATGATTATTTTACGAGTGACAGCATAAATGTAAGCAATACTACAGCGCCCATTACATTAGCACCTGGTGAGTTTCATATTTATACAACGGTAAGACTTCCTAAACCCGATTTAGGTATTATAACCGATGTAGAAAAAAATGATCATTCTATAATTGACGATTATAAATTATTTCAGAATTATCCCAATCCTTTTAACCCGGTAACAACTATAAGCTATCGGATCTCGGCGTTCAGTAAAGTTACTCTAACCGTATTTGATGTACTCGGCAGGAAAATTGCAACGTTGGTTAACGAAGAAAAACCCGCCGGCAATTACAGCGTAACTTTTGATGCTTCCAACCTGCCTGCCGGCAGGCAAGAACTATCAAGCGGTGTTTATTTCTACAGATTATCGGCTGCAGGCAGAGCCGGAAATTTTAGCGAAACAAAAAAATTAATACTGATGAAATAAATTTGTTTCCTTACTACAGCAACAATATGGCCGGACAAAAGGTTTGTAAACTTGCCCGGTCGGGCTTTTCTTTTTAATAATAAATATGGAACAATGATTAATAAAACATTAAATTGAATTAAAAATAGTTAAGCATTTTTAAAACAAAATGAATTACAAATGCCGGGACAGAAGCAATATTTTTTATTCATACTATTCCTTTTAACGGGAATTTTTAATTCCGTATTTGCTCAAAACAAGCAATTTAATTTTACACATCTTTTCAGCGAACAAGGACTTTCGCAGAATACCGTACACAGTATTTTACAGGATAAAAGAGGCTTCATGTGGTTTGCCACAGAAGACGGTCTTGACAGGTACGACGGCTATAATTTCAAGGTATATAAAAACAATCCGCAGGTTTCCACTTCAATTTCCGATAATTTTATTTGGACTATATACCAGGATAAAACCGGTATCTTGTGGGTAGGAACAAATAACGGAGGTCTCAGCAGATACGATGAAAGTACCGATTCATTTATTTCATATAAGAATAATCCGGCTGATACAAACAGTTTAACATTTAATAACGTAAGAACAATTATGGAAGACCGTTTCGGAAATCTATGGGTGGGAACCGAAAACGGATTGGATAAATTTAATAAAAAAAATGGGACTTTTACTCATTACAAACACGATCATAATGATGCAAACAGCATAAGCAACAACGTTGTCCTTTCTCTTTTTGAAGATATGGACGGAAATCTTTGGATAGGAAGTGACGGTGGATTGGATAAATATGATAGGG
The DNA here is from genome assembly GCA_964486645.1 of uncultured Ignavibacteriaceae bacterium. GTDB lineage: Bacteria > Bacteroidota > Ignavibacteria > Ignavibacteriales > Ignavibacteriaceae. The sequence goes on from CAZAOG010000003.1 coordinate 21,778, forward strand.
ATAACGACAGGTTTATAAATTATTCAACAATTAATAATAAATTTGAAAACACGGTCGTTTTATCAATTTACCAGGATAAAAATAAAAATTTATGGGTAGGTACGGTTAACGGTTTGTTCAGTATGGATTTGTCAACCAATAAATTCAATAAATATATACTTAACCCTTCGGAAAGCAAAAACGGTAACAGCAACAGGGTTAATGCCGTAATTGAAGATGATGAAAACAAAATTTGGGCTGGAGCCGGAGACGGACTTTATAAATTCGATACGAGTAAAAATACATTCCTTAAAATTACACCCGGCGTATCAAACAAAGATATTTTGATCAATAATAATATCCTTTCATTATTTAAAGATAAATCCGGACTAATTTGGATAGGCACGGCTGAAGACGGATTGGTGAAATTAGACAGAGAAGGATTAAACATTCGTCAATATAAGCACGACCTTTTTGATGAGCAGAGTCTGAGGCATAATACCGTACGTTCAATTTTCCAAGAAAAAAACGGGACTCTTTGGGTTGGTACTTTGGGCGGAGGTCTAAACAGACTTAAAAAAAACGGGAAACATTTCTTCGTTTATAGAAATAATCCCAAAGATAAATTCAGCATAAGCGATAATTCCATATCTGCCATAAATAAAGATAAATTCGGCTACCTTTGGATTGGAACTTGGAGCGGAGGATTAAACCGCAGTATTAACCCCATAAATCCAAAACGGCTCGACGATATTAAATTTTTAAATTTTAAAAAGTCCTATTCAAGCGGAAACAGCGGCAGTACCAATATTATTCAAGCTATTTATGAAGATTCGGACGGGCAGTTATGGATAGGAACGGGAATAGGGCTTGACGTTTACGACAGACAAAACAACAAATTCATAAATTTTAGCGAAGACCCTTCAAACCCGAATACAATCAGCAGCAACAAGGTGCAGTCTTGTTTAATCGAAGACAATTTCGGCAATCTTTGGATTGGCACATGGAACGGATTGAACAGGCTGTCAAGCAAATACAGAAAAAATATTTTAAAAATAAATTATAATGATGTTAAGTTCGAATCGTTTTTTATGACACCGAACAACAATTTAAGTTTGAGCGATAACAGGGTTATTTCCGTTTACAAAGACACGGAAGGAAATCTTTGGTTCGGTACATACGGCGGAGGCGTAAATAAACTTACCGTGGAAGAGCAAAATTCAAAAACACCTAAATTTAAGAGGTACAATGTTGATGACGGGCTGAACAGCAATATTATTTATAGCATACAGGGAGATGATAGGGGCAATATATGGATGAGTTCGGATAACGGCTTGTCGATGTTAAATCCAAAAGATAATACCGTTAGAAATTATGACACAAATGACGGTCTGGAAGGAAATCAATTTTTTTGGGGCGCAAGTTTTAAAGGAAATAACGGCAGATTATTTTTCGGCGGTACTAAAGGATTTTATGTCCTTAATGCCGATAAGGTTAGGACAAACAGGCATATCCCGAATATTGTAATTACGGATTTCCAAGTTTTTAACAAACCTTTAAAAATTAATGAAAAAGGTTCACCGTTAAATAAATCTATAATTATAACCGACGAAATAAAACTTTCGTCAAAGGAAAATGTATTTTCAATTGAATTTGCTTCACTCGATTTCGTTTCACCAAAGAAAAATTTTTACGCTTATAAAATGGAAGGCTTTGATGAAGATTGGATTTATTCTGGCAACAGAAGATTTGTTACCTATACAAATTTAGATCCGGGCAATTATGTTTTTAGAGTAAAAGGCTCTAACAATGACGGTGTCTGGAATGAGAAAGGAACATCGCTGAAAATAATAATCACTCCGCCTTTTTGGAAAACTTGGTGGTTTATTGCTTTTGCTACGTTGCTGATAGGCGGACTTGTTGCTTCAATTATATTTTTAAGGATTAGAAATCTTTTTAGAATTGAGCGTATAAAAACTAAAATAGCAGCTGATTTACACGACAATATCGGTTCAAGTTTAACCGGCATTTCTATTTTAAGCGAAGTTATTTCCACAAAAATTAAAACCGACGACAACGATGTAAAACATTCGTTAAAAACAATAAGTGAAAATTCCCGTAAATTAATAGATGATTTAAGCGATATTGTCTGGCTGGTAAATCCTAAAAGAGAATCTTTATATGACCTTATATTACGCCTCAGGGATACTTATGCGGAATTATTAACTTATACAAGTATTTCCTTCAAATCCGAAAATATTAAGTCACTGGAAAAAGTAACCCTTTCAATGGAAAACAGACAGAATTTGTATTTAATATTTAAAGAGGCTATTAACAACTCTATAACACACAGCAATTGTACCGAAATTATTTTAGATGCCTCGATAAAAGGAAAGAAATTAATAATGTCGGTAAAAGATAACGGTAACGGATTTGATGAATCGGATGTTTCTAAAGGCAACGGGTTAAAAAATATGAAAAAAAGAGCCGAAGATATTGGGGGCAGTTTAGAAATAACAGAAAATAAAGACGGCGGAACCGTTGTCAAGTTTATAGGTAATATTTTAAAATAAGGATATTTTTACTATTTTTTAATAATGGAGAATTTAGTTTATGATTAAAGTAGTTGTAGTTGAAGACGATAATGAAATAAGGGAAGGATTAAGAATTTTAATTGACGGTACCGACGGTTATTCCTGCGTAGATACTTATTCCGAGTGCACTTCCATGCTTAAAAATATTGAAAGTAAAAATCCCGATATTTTGTTAATGGATATTGGACTGCCCGGAATAAACGGTATTGAAGGAATTAAAAGAGTTAAAGCAATTTTACCCGATATAACGATACTGGTTTTAACGGTTTATGAGGAAAACGAATTAATATTTGACGCATTATGTGCGGGTGCTTCGGGATATCTCATAAAAAAAACACCGCCCTCAAAATTACTGGAAGCCATAAAAGAGGCGCACAACGGCGGTTCACCGATGAGTTCGCATATTGCAAGGAAAGTAATAGAATCTTTTCAAAAAAAGAATAGCAATGTGGATAAAAAAAACGAGTATGTTTTAACAAGAAGAGAAAAAGAAATTTTAAGCGGGCTGGTTGAAGGCAATAACTTTAAAGCTATTGCGGATTCGCTTTTTATAAGCGTAGAAACAGTTCGTTTTCACTTTAGAAATATTTATAAGAAACTGCACGTGCACTCACAATCCGAAGCCGTTGTTAAAGCAATTAAAGAAGGTATTGTTTAATGCATTGAATTGCATTTCTAAAATATTTAATTAGCACTTCATTTAGGTAGTATAGAGCCTTTAAAATATTGAAATACCTACAATTAGGTAGTAGAATGATGTACCATAATTCAATAGATTGTGCTTGGTAATATTATAAAACCGAAACTTTACATTGTAAACAGTCGTTGAATAATGTTTAAAAATCTTTCGATTTTTCAGCAATTATAACACTTTTTAGAAACTATTTTTTTTAACAAAAAAGGGATTAATATCGAAAAAGTTTTACTGCATTTCTAATCTAATATATATTAAATTATAAAATATCCACTAAGCTTTTTCAGTAGAAATCATAGTTAAATATGAGTCTAAAAGATAATAAAGAGATTCAGATTAATAATATAAACTGTTGGTTTAATTTTTCAAATTTTAGTTGCTGCCCGAAATTAAACCATCCATTTCTATCTAATTATAAACAATACAAGAAAAATATACTTTTTAATATGCTTAATATTAAGAATAAAATGTACGTGTGGAGTGTGCGATGAAATTGTTTAGAATAATAGTAAGTACATTAACTATATTTTTATTTATAACAAGCAGCTCCTTTTCACAATCAGGCAAAATTGCCGGTAAAGTAATTGATAAAAAAACAGGTGAACCGTTACCCTTTGTTAATGTAATAATATTAAAGACAAACTACGGCGCTGCAACGGATATTGACGGTAATTATTCCATAATAGGTCTTTCACCGGGGAAATATACAATAAAAGCATCCGCATTGGGTTATAATGCGGTAAGTTATTCTAAGGTAAGGGTATCGATTGACCTAACTACAAAAATTAACTTTGAGCTTTCTCCCACTGTTCTAAAACTAAGCCAAGACATAATAATTGTAGCAAAAAAACCATTAATTACAAAAGATTTAACATCTTCTACCGCAATTATTAACTCGGATGAAATTAAAGAACTGCCTGTAACGGAATTTCAGGAGGTACTCCAGTTAAAAGCAGGGTTTGTAGGCGGCAACGTTAGAGGAGGCAGATCGGGCGAAGTAGTTTACGCTATAGACGGTGTGCCCGTTACGGATGTTTATGACGGGTCTACCGTAGTTGATGTTAATGCAAATAGTATTCAGGAACTGCAGTTTGTAAGCGGTGCTTTTAATGCGGAATATGGAAGAGCTCTTTCGGGTTATGTAAATATTGCCACAAAGGACGGAAGTAACGAATTCCATGCAAATGTTTCAACTTATATTGGTTCCTATGTAAGCAAAGGCACAAACATTTTTAGAAACATTGACAAAATCAAACCGACTAATATTAGAAATATCGAACTTACCTTAAGCGGACCATTAATTAAAGACAAAGTTTTCTTACGCACAACCGGCAGATGGATTTATTTTGGCGGCTGGATGTACGGCAAGAGAGTATTCACACCGTTTAATATTACCCTTAACAAAGGTTCTTCGGTACCCCTGGAATCGCGTTACACGTTAATTGCCGACAGCGCAATAGGTAAAGGAGACGGCGCAATTGTACCGATGAACGATAATGAAAAGAAATATGTTCAAGCTAAATTAACTTTTAAAATAATTCCCAAAGTGAAAATAACTTACAATATGATTTACGATAATGTTCATTACAGGGATTTTAATTTAGCTTACAGTTTTAATCCTGACGGAGATTTCAAAAAAGAAAGAACCGGATTTACCAATATTTTAGGAATTACTCATACGTTATCCAACTCAACTTTTTACAATTTAAATTTCAGCTATTTCAAAAAAGATTTTTCACAACGTGCATTTGATTACAAACCTGACGGTTTATATCCTAACGGACTTTTACTTAGCAAAAGACCCACCGAAGTACCGAGTTTTCTAACAGGCGGTGCACAGCTTTCTGCGTTTGAAAGAAATACCGAAACAATAGGAGTAAAACTGGATATAACATCTCAGGTCAATCAAAGTAATATGCTTAAAGCGGGCTTCGAGTTCAATAAACACAGGCTGTATTTCAACAATATTAATTATATACAGGAACAGGGACTTCAGGATCCGGAAGTTTCGTTGAATCCATACGTTCATCTTTTTATTCCTAATATTAACGACCCGAATGAAAACCTTAAAATTGACCAGTATACGCGCAGACCGGTTGAGTTTTCGGCTTATATTCAAGATAAAATAGAATTGGAGCAAATGATTATTAACATCGGAATAAGAGCCGATTATTTTTCACCGGACGGTTTTACGCTTGCCGATCCGTCGGATCCGGATATTTACAGACCGAGGCGACCTGAAAATTTAGCTCTGACACTTGCCGAAAGACGGGCTAAATGGTACGTAAATGCACCTTCTTCCTGGCAGTTTAGCCCCAGATTAGGAATAGCCTTTCCGTTAACGGACAGAGGTGTGGTGCATTTTTCTTATGGTCATTTCTTTCAAGTTCCGAACTTTAATCTGTTATATACAAATCCTGAATTTAAATTCGGAGGTGGAACAGGCAATATAGGTGTTGCAGGAAATGCAGCTTTAAAACCCGAAAAAACAATAAGCGGTGAAATTGGATTTCAACAAGCATTTTCGGATAATATTACCGTAGACGTTACGGGTTACTTCAGAGATATCAGAAATCTTGCCGGTACAAGAGCCGACGCCATCACATTGTTCGGCGGTTCGGCTTCATACAGCCAGTTTGTAAACAGTGATTTTGGTTTTGTAAAGGGCATTGTTGTTTCGTTTAATAAGAGAATGAGCAACAATTGGGCTGCAACTATTGATTACACGCTGCAATTGGCAAAAGGCAACGCATCGGACCCACAGGCAATTAGAAATCAAAGGGTAAGCGGATTAGTTCCGGAGATTCAACTTATAAGGCTGAATTTCGATCAGACTCATACCCTTAACGCGACATTTACATATATATCCGATTACGGGTGGGGATTTAGTTTAATCAGCAGATACGGCAGCGGTTTCCCTTATACGCCTACTCAGTCATTAAACGTTTCGGAGCTTCTGATAAACAGTGAATTAAAACCTCCTACATTTAATGTTGATTTAAGAGCATATAAGGATATTACTATTGGCGGTGTTAAAATCAACCTGTTTGCCCGTATATATAATTTGTTTGATAAGAGAAATCAATTAAATGTTTATAATGACTCCGGTACGGCAGACTTTACAATAGATGAATTTTTAAGAAGAAAAAGCAATTCTCCTGCGTTGGTGAATACGCTGGATGAATATTACAGAAATCCAAGTTTTTATTCAGAACCCAGAAGGGTTGAAATAGGAACTTCAATATTTTTTTAATTAAGTAAAAGAATTAAAATTTTGGAAAATAAATTTATGAAATATGCTAAATTTTTGAACATAATACTTTTAGCAATTTTAGTGTTTCCTTCAACCGGCTATTCACAGCAAAGAGTAACCGATAGGGGCTCGTTTGTTTATAGAAAAGTCGGTGTTCACAGAGGAAATCAAGTGCGAACTGTTTTTTCTAACTTCGGTGTTATTGCACAGCCCGGTAATCAAGGACCGAGAGCAGCTTGGAAATTTGATTCTAACGGTTATGTGGGTGATATATCTCCTTTGGTAGGATTAAAGCTGCCCGTAAAAGATTATAATGGTGACGGCATTCTTGACACTATAGTAAATGTGGTTATTACTCCGGTTAGCAGACCCGGCGGCGGACGTGTTGGTCCGGGCGGACAAGCTTGGGGATTTGAACCTATTCCTGGTTTTGCAAATCCCGTTTTAAATGAATTAGGCAAAGGTGTTGCAATGAGCCATTTACCGGAAACCTGGCCGAACAGATGGCCTGATCAACCTACATGGAATTACACCGGGGACCCGATAATTGTTAACGGAGTAGATGTAACCCCGAAAGTAGACTGGAACGGTTTCTTCGGAAGAGCGCAATTTAACGCGGATCAGGAAAGTTATTTCTGGATGGATGACAATGCCGATGAATCCATGTTCCAAAGGAACGGATTTATTCCCGATACTACCGACCTTGCAAGAAGAGGACAGGCTCTGCAAGTTTCCGTTAGAGGTCTTCAATGGTCTAATTTCCTTGCACAGGATGTGCTGTTTTGGCTTTATAATATAACCAACGACGGCACGTCAACATACGATCAGGTTGCATTTGGAATTTTAGTAGGAACATACGTTGGTGTTGAAGGCGATGAATGGAACGATGACGCTTCTTTCTTTGATGTAAGACAATCAATTACTTATTCTTGGGACCTTGAACCCGGAATGGGCGGTAAAGGTTATATAAGACCTTCTGCAAATCCGAAGTGGCAGCCCAATCCGTTTGCAGTAGGTTATATTTCTTATGCTTTCTTGGAATCTCCGGGCAATAGATTTGACGGTATTGACAACGACGGCGATAACATTAAGTTCAGCGCCAATCTTCCTTTTTTCACAGCTTCCGATTTTCAGCCGAAAGTAGTAAAACCGGGTGATAAATTGGTGTTAATTGATAAAAACGGCGGGAACGGAAAATCCTTTAAAAGAACAGTTTTTACTATGCCCAATGATACAGTAACGGTTTATTCCATGGGTGTTCCTTTCTTCTTAGCACCTAATGTTACCACTTTAGTTGAAGGTAATGTTGATTTTCAGGGTAATGTAAATCTAAATGCTTATGACGGAATCGATAATAACCTTAACGGCATAATAGACGAAAATTCCATACAGCACTATAGACAATTCAAACAGTCGCCTCAGGGTGTTGTTTTAATTGATACTCTAAATCCTGTTCAGCATTTTGATTACATCAACGGAAATTCAACCGGTCCAATGGTAGACGAAGCAAGAGATGACGGAATAGACAACAACAGCAACTGGAACGTACTTGCCGATGACGTTGGTCTGGACGGAAAGCCGAATACAGGCGACCCGGGTGAAAGCGACGGTAAACCAACCTCCGGTTTTCAAATAGTAAACGGCAAATTAGTGGATACCGGTTTCCCCGGTGAACCTAATATAGATAAAACGGACGTTGATGAGTCCGATCAATTAGGGTTGACAAGTTTTCAGTATTTTGTACCTGCCGGCGCTATTACGATGGCTGATGAACGTGATATGTGGAGAAGATTAAGACCCGGTTTTTTTGATGTTCCTTCGTCGGTTGTAAACAACGTTGCAACAAAAGGAGAAGACGGTGACTTTATTTACGGCTCCGGTTATTTCCCGTTATTACCTAAAACTACCGAAAGATTCTCGCTTGCTTTGGTGTTCGGAGATAATTTAAGAGATGTAATAAAAACGAAAAATGTTGCACAATTAATATTTAATGCTAATTATAATTTCCCGCAACCACCCAGAAAACCAACCTTAAAAGTTGTGGCTGAGGAAGGTAAGGTAACTTTATATTGGGATAAAGTAGCAGAAACTTCAATCGATCCTACAACTAAGAAAATGGATTTTGAAGGATATAAAATTTATAAAGGAACCGATCCTGATTTTACCGATGCTCTGCAAATAACCGATGGGAAAGGGAAAAAAGTTTTTTACAAACCTTTAGTACAATTTGATCTGAAAGACGGAATCACGGGATTCTTTAATCCGTCACAAACATTATTCGAATTAACTAACGGTGCTCCATATTTTATGGGTGACGATACGGGAATACAAAACTTTTATGTTGATACGGATGTAACTAACGGCAGAACATATTATTATGCAGTTGTTGCATACGATCAGGGAGAAGCTTCTGCCGATATATTCCCTTCCGAAAATACTAAGTTTTTATCTAAAGATGCTGCGGGAAGAATATCAACGGATATAAATACGGCTTCGGTTATACCTCACGGACCCGTGCTTGGCTATATTCCTCCAAAACAGGGATCAACTCTTGAAAGACTTTCCGGTAACTCAACAGTTAAGCCGTTTTTTGAAGTAGTAGACCCTTATGAGGTTATGGATGCTAATTACGAAGTAACTTTTGCTGATTCTCTAATAAAAGGTGTTTCTATTGCTTATGCTTACAGCGTAAAGAACACTACTACCGGTAATTTATTACTAAAGAATCAAAAACTTCTTCCTTCCAATGCAAATGTTTTTGAAGGAGTCAGGATTTCAATTGATACAACTTATCAATCTCTTAATAAAATAGTAGTTGATACAATTAAAACACGTTGGTCCAAAAACCGGGATAATAATCTGAAATTTTTAGTTTCCCCGATAAATTCACCCCCGTTTGTAGGTATAAAAACTCCGAGTGATTTTCTACTTGTTTTCTCAGATAACTATAACGATTCTTCGTATGCTTTAACTAATATATTCGGGAGTTTAGCTCCTCCGGCAAATACTAAAATAAATTTCAAAATATTTGATATAACAAACAAAAATAATCCTATCAGATTAAAATTTGCATTTACCGAAGCAAGTTCTTTCAGAAGAGATACTTTATCGTTCTCAGATCAGTTCCTTCTTGCCGATACAACGGGCAACAACATAACCTGGAGAGTAGTGTTCATAGGTGATAGTTCATCTTATGTATATAAAGGCGGCGATTCCTTATTTATAAGTATGACTAAGCCTATTAGCAGTAATGATAAATTTAATTTTACTACTCAAAAAGCCCGCTCCGATATTAACTCGGTTGCGAGCCAAATGAATAAAATTAAGGTTGTACCAAATCCTTATATAGTAAGTAATGTATTTGAGCAGCCGTTACCCCCTACAGTTCGCGGAAGAGGTGAAAGGATAATCAATTTTACTCATATACCTGCTAATGCTTCCATAGATATATATACATCGAGCGGCGACCATATTAGAACACTCCGTCAGAATGGGAATATAAATAACGGAACCGTCACTTGGGATGTTAAAACTAAAGAAGGGCTGGATGTTGCTTACGGTGTTTATTTCTATGTTGTGCAGGTACCCGGTATAAGTGATAAAAAATTCGGAAAGATTGCAATAATTAAATGATGAAAACTATGAAATTTAATATGAAGTCGATTAAAAACACATTTATACTAATTATTTTAATGTCAGCAATTATTTTGCCGCAATCAAAAGTCGGTACAACTGCAGCTAATTTCCTTACCATACCCGTAGGTGCAAGAGCAAGCGGTATGGGCGGTGCTTATGTGGCGATAGCAAACGATGTTACCTCTGCATTTTGGAACCCTGCCGGTTTAACCAGGATGGAAAGAAGTGAATTAAATGTTTCTTACTCGGAATGGCTGGTTAATACAAAACATAACTGGGTTGCTTTTGGAATGAAATTAGGTCTGTTTGACGCCGTTGCAATAAGTTTTAACCAAATAGATTTTGGTACTGAAGAAATAACTACGGCAGACCAACCAAATGGCACAGGGCAGTTCTGGAGTGCCAGTGATTTGGCAATCACACTTTCTTATGCACACAATCTAACTGACCGACTATCCGTAGGCGGTAATATTAAATATATAACCCAGAATGTTTATAATGAATCGGCAAAAGCTTTTGCTTTAGATGTAGGGTTGCTGTTCTATACCCAAGTTGAAGGATTAAAAATAGGAATGAATATTTCTAATTTCGGTACGGAAATGAAGCTTGACGGAAAAGATTTATTACAGCCTGTTGATATAGACCCTTCGCTTACAGGTAATAATCCAAATATAGCATCAAGATTATCTACAGGTTCATGGCCTTTGCCCTTAGTCTTTTCAGTAGGAGTATCCTGGGATTTATTACAAACTGATATGTGGGGAATGACAGTAGCTGTTGATGCTAATATTCCTAACAATCAAGATACATACATCAACACCGGCGGGGAATTGGTTTGGAATGATATCGTTTCCATTAGAGGCGGTTATTATGCTCTCGGAAAAGCTGCTTCCGTAACAGGATTAACTGCAGGTTTTGGTATTAAATATGACTTCGGCAGTTTTTTAGGTAAAGTAAATTACAGTTATACCGATTACGGTATTTTCAAAAGTATTTCCAGAATATCTTTATCAATTGGATTGTGATAAATAAATAATTAATTAAGTTCAACAAAACAAGAGGTGTTATATGAAAAAATTTCTAATTTCATTATTTGCCCTCCTTATTTCTGTGTCATTATTTGCACAAGATACTACCAGTGTGGTATTCCAAGTGAATATGGGCGCGCAGATTTTTAGAGGAGCTTTCAACCCGGGAAGCGATTCTTTGACAGTGAGAGGGAGTTTTCAAGTCGCTGCCGGCGATGCTGCCGATTGGTCCGGTTATGCTTTTAAAATGAGCAAATTAAGCGGCGATTCTATTTATAGCGTAACCGCTAGAATTCCAAACACCAACAGCGGAACTACATATGAATATAAGTTTGTAAAAAATGACGGCGGTTGGGAAGGTATTTCAAACAGAACTTTCACACTCGATACCACTTCGGCTACACAAACTCTTCCTGTAGTTTATTTTAATGACGATAATACTTTTCTTTTACCTCCTAAAAATACTATTAAATTTACGGCTGATGTAAGCAGTATAATCGGAACCGGTGTTGGTTTCTTCGATCCAAGTATTGATACATTAACTATTGCAGGAATGAATTGGGAAGGCGAAACGCTATTGAGTCCTGAATCTGATAGGATTATGAAACAAGACCTTTTCAATCCTAATCTGTTTACAGCTACGTTAGTAGTAAGAAAGGCTGCCAAAGATTCGTCAAAATGGAAATTCAAAGCAATTCCTGCTTCCAGATATACTAACGGCGGCTGGGAAATTGGAGCGGACAGATGGTATAAATGGAGCAGCGATACTACCAATACCATCGTTTTACCGACCGAAGTGCCAAATGTAGCACCTGTTCAACCACCTTTATCTGCAGATGTAGATATTACTTTTACGGTTGATATGAACGGAGCTAAAAATAGATATAACGGTGAAAATATCACCAATATACAATTTGTCGGTATGCGCGGCGGCGCAAGCTTCTTAGGCGATTGGACGAGTGGCGGCACATGGACTGCAGCCGATACAACTAATTTAGCCAATATGTTGGTGATGTACGATGACGGTACACACGGAGATGTTACAGCCGGAGATAATTGGTGGTCGTTAAAAATTACGGTTCCATCGGGTACAAACGGCGGAAAATATGAATATAAATTCGGTGCAATGTATCCCGGTGCTGACACGGTCAACAATGGATCGGAATATATGGATAATGAAGCAGGTTTTGGTATAAACCATTCATTCATACTTAGAGACGGACCGTCTGTATCAATTGCAAACAAATGGGCAGTTCAAGCTCCTTTAACAGGTATTGAAAGAGTTGATAACACAATACCGGATAATTTCACTTTATCACAGAATTATCCGAATCCGTTTAACCCATCGACACTTATCAATTACAGTATTCCTTCTCCGGGAATAGTCACTCTAAAGGTATTTGATATGCTTGGAAGAGAAGTTGCCACCCTTGTAAATGAACAACAACCCGCAGGTAATTATAAAGTATCTTTTGATGCTTCTCAATTGGCAAGCGGTGTTTATTTCTATAGGATAACGGCTAACAAATTTGTCTCTACAAAGAAGATGTTGTTATTGAAATAATATCAAAGAATACCCGAAAGGGAAAAATAAAAAACCTGATCCGGTAATTAACGGATCGGGTTTTTTTTATGTTTTTGAAATAAAATTTATTTCTTCAGCCTTTCGGTAAATGATTTTAACTGATTGTAATACAGTATTGCCTTTTTGTTTTTAGGGTTAAGGCTCAGGCTTTGTCTGATTGCTCTTAAAGCGTTTTCATATTGTCTGTTATAATAATATGTCCCCGATAAGTTGTACCATAATTGAGCATCTGCATTAGAAAAAAGGCTTGCTTCTTTTAAGTATTTTAGTGCGACATTGTACTTCTTGTTTTGCAGATTAATTATACCAATCCACTTTTTGGAATAATAAGAGGGTTTAATAGATTCAAGTTTAACTAAATAAACGAGAGCCTGATTAAATATTTTTGCAGAAATTAATTGTTCCGCAGCGTATTTGTAAATCGAATCGTCAAAAGGCAGCATGGCAATTAAGGAATTTATTTCTTTTATAAATGCAGGATAATTTTTTTCCTTGGAATATTTGTCGGCAATATTAATATGTGCTCTTTGCCAAAAAATATTTCTCCTTAAAAATTGTATCGCCAAGGAATCGATGTAATCTTTTTCTTTAAAATTAATCATCTTGTAATTAGGTGTACCTTTAGGTACAAATGGAAAAGAGCCGGTCAATAAATTTAATTTTATTTGAGCAACTGTCGAATCGAATCTTGTAAAAGGGAAATTCGCGTCCAGTAAACTGTCCTGCCTTGCTTCAGTAATAGCAATTTTTTTATCAACCGGCAGTAAATTTAACTGAAGCATTTTTTTATAAAATGCTTTTGCCATCAGTTTATATCCTTTCAAATTCGGGTGCAGATGGTCTACCGTTAAATTGTAACCGACAATTCCGTTTGGACTGTAATAAGAAAACACCGAATCAATATCTATTACCGGATAATTATATTTTTTTCCTAAGTCCTCAATTACGTCGTTAAATTTTTGGGGTGCTCTAAACCTTAAAGCATCCAACTCTTTTGCTTGAAATAACAATTTATGTGCTTCTTTATAGTTTCCCCTGTCATATTCATTTTTACCTTTTTCGTAAACAATATCTGCGCGGGGAAGTTCTTTGGTCTTAATAGATATAAACGGTTGCTGATCGAGAAGATTGGAGGTTAACGTCCCTAATATTACAGGAATGTCAGCTTCTTTTAAGTATTTCAAAATATCATCCAAGTTACCCTCAAACTGGTCAACACCTTTGTTAAAAAGGTCGGAGTTAAGGACAATTTGAGACTTGCCTATAACGCGAGCCATCAGCGTTCCTTTGTCGGCATTTTTTGTGTGTTCGCTGTTGCTAAACAACGCGTAGATTTTTGATATCGTATTATTTATTAATTGTACCGTTCTAAAGTTTGAAATGGAAACGTAGAAATTTATCAATGTTCTTGAACTGCCCATAGAAACCGTAGAGCCGACACCCAAAGCACCGTAATATTCGTTATGCCCGCCGTAGAAAAGGACTAAATCCGGTTTTTGTTTAATTATATCGGGAACTATGTCTCGTATTGTATAAGTGTTGATAGCCGATATACCGCAATTGATTACTTCAATGTTTTTTTCCGGATATAAAAGTTCCAACCTTCTTTTTAGTATGGCGGGAAATGAACCGGTTGAAGCATAAGGCCAGCCCTCGGTTGTGCTTCCGCCCAATGCAAAAATTCTGTACGTTTGTTTCGTTTTATCTTTTAGGAAACTATCGGGTAAAGGTGTCGGGTAATTGTTTAAATTCGTAAAATATTTTAAAGTTAATTTCGGATTAAGGGCAAGACGGTTAGAGTAAGTTTTTGATAGAGGCGTGAACGTTTCAAAGTCTTCGCCATAACCGAAAACCCTTAAAGAAATTTCAATGATTAAAATTAAAAACAGAGGCAATAATATCAATACAAGGTAGAACCATTTAGGTGTTTTTTTTGCGGGGGCATTCTTCTTTAACAATTTATTCTTATTCGACATTCGGCAAATATACTCCAAAAGATTAAAAGGAATTGCATAATTATAATTGAAATTTATAAATAAAATAATTAATAATTTTCTATTAATTGCAGCCGTTAAATTCTTTGAATATACTTAATTAATAAGGTATTTTTAAAGATTAAAAAAAAAAATATCGAAACTTATGAGATCCTATTTATTTGTTGTAATTATACTTTCAGTCTCCTTAGCTACACTAAAACCTCAATCATTGATGGATAAACCCGTTGCAAAAGTCGGTAATTTATCAATCTCAAAAAATGAGTTTCTTCAGCGCTATGAGTTTACGCCCTTGTTCGGAAAAAATAAAAAAAGAATGCGTGAATCCTTAAAACTTGAATTCCTTTATTCTCTAATTGCCGAAAAACTATGGGCGCTTGAAGCAGAGAATCAAAGGCTTGATACTATGCAGGTTATGAAGTTCGCGGAAGAAGAATACGAAAAAATGTTTGTCAGAGACGCGCTGTTTAGAAAGGAAATTCAAAATAAAGTTAAAGTAACCGAAAAGGAAATAATAGAAGGTTTTATTAGAAAGAACACAACGCTGAAAGTAAATTATCTTATATCGGAAGATAAAGATGAAATTTATAAATTATATAATTTATTGAACAAAGGAATTCCGTTTGATACAATCTTGGTTTACAGTCCGGAAAAAGAAGAACAGAAAAAACCCATAGAGGTGGTTTACGGACAGATGGAATTAAGCATTGAAGATTCACTTTACAATTTAAAAGTGGGGGAATACACTGCGCCGATATTTACGCCCGATGGCTGGTATATTTTTAAACTCTCAGATAAAACTCAGACCATCCTTAACACAATAAACGAGAGGGAAAATTCTCGAAAAGCCATAAAAAAAATAATCGAGGCACGTAAAGCCCGAAAATTATTCGATAAATATTATCGTGATTTTTTTAAGGGTAAGCGTGTGGATGTAAACTCCAAGTTATTTAAAAGCTTGGCTGTAAAGCTTCAAAGAATATTAGAGAAAAGAAAGAAAGATTATGCGGTAAAAAAGGATGAACCCGTCTATACCGAAGCCGAAGATTTTTATACTTTAGCCAAACAATTCGGAAAAGATTCTTTAAATACAAATTTTATTCAATTTAAAGAAAACCCGATAAGTTTGGAACGATTTATCCGCCAGATTATTTTTGAAGGCTTCAGTTCCGTCAACACGGATCTGAAAACCGTTTTGGGCGTACTCAACAAACAAACTCGGAAGATAATAGAGTACGAATTGTACTCGAGAAAAGGAATTGATGAAGGACTGAACCTGCTGCCCGAGGTAAAGAACGATTTGAGAATGTGGAAAGAAAATTATCTTTATCAATATTTGCAGAGTAAATTTACCGACTCTGCAAAAGTTTCTGACAAAGAAATATATTCACAATATTTGAAAGATTTTAAAACGGATGTTTTCCCGTCGGAAGTTAATATAATTGAAGTGCTGACCGACAGTTTATCGATTGCCGATAAAATATTAAGCGAGGTAAAATCGGGGAAAGATATAAGACTGCTTGCAGAAAAATATTCAAAAAGAAAATGGACTAAAAAAAATAAAGGTGAATTCGGATATTTCCCTGTAACTGCATTCGGCAAGTTGGGTGAAGCTGCAAAAAACATGAAAATAGGCGAGGTAAAAGGTCCGATAAAACTGAAAGACGGATATTCGATATTTAAGTTGATAGGCAAAAGAAAACCCAGGAAAAAGCTTCCGCAACCTTTTGCAAAAGTAAAGAATTCTATTAAACGGCAGCTTGAATTAAAAAAAACGAAACTGAAAATAACAAACTATACTTTTGAGTTGGCAAAAAAATACGGCATTTCAATTGACCCTGATGTTTTCAAATCGATTAAGGTAACGGATCTCAATTCTTTCGGATTCAGATATTTGGGCTTTGGCGGAAGAATAAAAGCCGCTCCGCTTATGCCTTTAAATGTCGACTGGGTTGAACCTTTCATTAAAAGTAATTCAATAGTTCAATAATAAAATAACAGATGTATATTTTAGGAATATCGGCATTTTACCACGATAGCGCAGCCTGTCTTATTAAAGACGGAAAAATTATTGCCGCCGCGCAGGAAGAAAGATTTACAAGAAAAAAGCACGACCACGGTTTTCCTATAAATGCAATCAATTTTTGCTTTGAATACGAAAGGATAAATTCATCCGAGTTAGAACTTATTTCATTTTACGATAAGCCCTTCCTTAAGTTTGAAAGGATACTCGAAACTTACCTTCAGTTTGCGCCCAAAGGGATAAAATCATTCATAAAAGCGATGCCCCTTTGGATAAAAGAAAAACTTTGGATGAAAGAGTATATTAAAAAAGAGTTGAAGTACGAAGGAAGAATTATTTTTCCCGAACATCATTTCTCACACGCCGCGTCCGCGTTTTATCCCTCGCCTTTCAACGAAGCGGCAATATTGACAATGGACGGAGTGGGAGAATGGACAACTACCAGTTTCGGAGTCGGTAACGCTAATAAAATCGAATTATACGCGGATATTAAATTTCCCCACTCCCTCGGACTTCTGTACTCTGCCTTTACTTATTTCACAGGGTTCCGCGTCAATTCGGGTGAGTATAAATTAATGGGACTTGCTCCGTACGGCGAACCAAGGTATAAGGATATAATTTTAAAAGAGTTAATCGATGTTAAAGAAGACGGTTCGTTTAGAATGAATATGGATTATTTCAATTATTCGGTCGGACTGCAAATGACCAACGATAAATTCAACAAGTTATTCGGAGGAGAACCGAGAAAACCCGAAAGTAAACTAACCCAAAGGGAAATGGACTTGGCAAAGTCGGTGCAGGAAGTAACCGAAGAGATTGTTTTAAAAATAGGAAAACACGTTCATAAAGAAACCGGGGAACATAATTTAGCCCTTGCCGGCGGTGTTGCGTTAAACTGCGTGGCAAACGGCAGACTGCTGAGGGAAGGACCTTTTGAAAATATTTGGATACAGCCTGCTTCCGGTGATGCCGGAGGAGCTTTGGGCGCTGCTTTAACCGGATGGTACAATTATTTGGAACAACCGCGAAATGTTGAAGGAAATAATGATTCTCAGCACGGGTCTTATTTGGGACCTGAATTCGGTAAAGATGAGATAAAAGAATTTTTAATTAAAAACGATGCAGCTTTTGAAGAAATTCCGTTTGAAGAAATTCCGGAAAAAATATCGGATCTAATTGCCGAAGAAAATGTAATCGGTTGGTTTCAAGGCAGAATGGAATTCGGACCCAGAGCGCTCGGTGCAAGGTCAATACTCGGTGACGCACGTGTACCTAAAATGCAGAAACATATGAATCTGAAAATAAAATTCAGAGAAAGTTTCAGACCGTTTGCTCCGTCAATTTTAAAGGAAGAAGTTTCCAATTATTTTGATATAAATACCGACAGTCCGTATATGCTTTTAGTAGCCGATGTAAAGAAAAACAAACAAAAATCCGTGGTGGAAAACAGCAAGGACTATTTCGGTTTGGATAAACTTAAAATAATAAGATCCGAGATACCTGCTGTTACACACGTTGATTATTCGGCAAGAATACAAACGGTTCACAAGGAGACAAACAAACTTTATTACGATTTGATAAAAAAGTTTAACGAAGATTACGGATGTGCTGTTTTAATAAACACATCCTTTAATGTAAGGGGTGAACCGATTGTATGCACACCCGAAGACGCTTACAGATGTTTTATGCGCACAAATTTGGATTATTTGATAATGGGCAATTACCTGCTGAATAAAGAGGATCAGAAAAATAAAATGGAACACGAAAATTGGCAAAAAGAATTTGAACCGGATTAGCATTTATGGAAGATATTTTATTCGAAATAAGAAATATAAAACAGACTAAAAAAGATTTACGGAAATTCGGTTTATCTGTCGGAATTGTAATATTAATTATTTCCGCGTTACTTTTTTGGAATGAGAAAAATTCGTATCCGTATTTCGGTGCTGCCGGTTTTCTTCTCACTGTTCTCGGAATATTTTATCCTGCGTCGTTAAAATCCGTTAATAAAGCTTGGATGTCATTAGCCATAGTTTTGGGCTGGGTGATGACGAGGGTAATTTTAATAATTTTGTTTTATATTGTGTTAACGCCTATCGGAATTATTGCTAAAATATTCAGGAAAAATTTTCTTGAATTAAAGACTGATAAATCAATAAATTCGTATTGGGAAGTAAGGGAAAAAAGAAATTTTGAACCTTCTGATTTTGAAAATCAATTTTAAGTAATTATTACCAAAATGAGTAAATTATCAATCATATCGGAACTGTGGCAGTTCTTGAAAATTAGGAAAAAGTGGTGGCTTGCGCCCATTATCATTTTCTTATTTTTACTGGGCGGGTTAATTATTCTCACTCAGGGCTCCGCTTTAGCGCCATTTATATATTCAATATTTTAGCTTTTATTATTTGAACTTCTGCAAAATAGTCCTTTTGTAATTGTATGTTTAAGCAAGAGAAAAAGAATGTAAATACTGAGTTTTGATATTCGGAGACCGTATTTCATGTATTCAAAAAGACAGGTTGCAATGAATGGCCGCATCATAATCTAACTTATGCACTGAACAGTTCGTTCAGCCGCAAGATAAAAAAAAGTATCCGCAGACTTTATGTCTGCGAGGGGAAAGAAAAAAAGGTATCCGCAGACTTTATGTCTGCGAAGGGAAAGAAAAGAAGGTATCCGCAGACTTTATGTCTGCGAAGGGAAAGAAAAGAAAGTATCCGCAGACTTTATGTCTGCGAAGGGATTACTCACTGTATTGTTTTACGTCGTCATAAAGCCGACGGCTACAAAAATTTTTTTTATTTTAAGATTACCATATCATACGGTGCTAAGATGATTGGATAATAATTGTCTCTCGGAAGAATATCCTTTTTGTTTAATAGGTTTACAAGTTTTTTGTCGGATAATCCAATCTTTTTTAATTCCAATTTTACAACAGCCTCTTTATCGGAATTGTTTATTAAAATAAAAATGCTTTTATTGTTATATGTTCGTTTATATCCGATAACCTTTTCTGCATTATCAATATAAAAGAAATTTAAATCTCCAAGAGATAACTCGGTATTATCTTTTCTTATTATAATCAGCTTTCGATACCAGCTAAAAATATCCCGGTTGAATTTTACGGTGTCAATATTACGGGTTCTTCCGAGAGGATCGGAAGCTTCCGGTTCATATTGAAAATTCGGCCATACCATAGGTTTGCGGCAATCCGGGTCATCTCCGCCCCACATACCGGCTTCATCGCCGTAATAAATCATCGGCGCACCGGGCATTGTCATTTGTATTCCCGCTGCAATTTTTTGTTTTAATATTTCTATCTCATTAGGTTTTCTTACAATATAGTCCTTGTTGTCCTTTGCACTCGCATAATGATCGTACCACCGGTCGGGATTTACAATTTGCGAAGCTATTCTGTCAACATCGTGGCTGTCTAATAAATTTTGAAGAGCGTAGAAATTATCTTTCGGGTAATCGTTCATCATTACGGTAATACTGTCGGCAAATGCTTTGGGTGATATTTGTTCTTTTTGATCGGCAACAAATTTTTTAACGGCACGGGCAAATTTATAATTCATTATTCCGTCAAAGGAATCTCCCTGAAGCCAGGGGGAAGCATTGAACATTTTATTTTCAGACCAATTTTCCCACCATATCTCGCCCGTAATGTATGCTTCCGGATTTATATTTTTAACCCAATTTCTAAAAATCTTCCAAAATTTTATATCAATTCTCTCGGCAACATCCAATCTCCATCCGTCAATTCCGTCACCGGGGTCGCCGTCGCCGTTTGGGTCCATCCAGCGAGTAACTATTTTTTTTATATGTTCCGCAAATTCCGGAGCCAAGCCTATTTTAGGGTCTTTTTTTATCTCCGGCAATTCTTTAATACCGAACCATCCCTGGTAGTCAAATTCATTTTTGGCGGTTTTAGGATCATCAAAAGATTTTACTATGAACCAGTCCTTGTAAATGGATTTTTGCTGTTTGTTTTCCAAATCTTTAAATGCCCAAAAGTTGGTACCTACATGGTTGAAAACACCGTCAATAATAATCTTAATGCCTTTATTGTGAGCTTCTTTTATAAGTTTTAGAAATAAACTATCGGCGGAAGTCCACTTCCAAGTTTTTGGATCCTCAGGGTCCTCCGAATTCCATACTTTTTCATCTCCCCGCGGATCGGGTCCGAAATTATTATCAATATGACGATACATTTTTGTGTCATATTTATGAAGCGAGGGGGATTCAAAAACGGGATTAAAATATATTGCCGTAATTCCTAATACTTTAAGATAATTCAGTTTATTTATTACGCCTTGTAAATCTCCCCCGTATCTTCTAACACCTGAATTCCAATAAAAATCCTTTTTATCTCCTTTTTCCCAAGGTTGTAATTTGAACCAATCGGACGTCCAAGGGGATATCTTCCAACCTTTTGGTGTAATAAAAGGCCAAGCACCTTTCATATCGTACGGAGTGGGATCATTTGCTTTATCTCCGTTGGAAAATCTTTCGGGAAAAATTTGATACCATACGGCTGTTTTTGACCAACCGGGAACTCTCGGTATCTTTGTTTTATCTTTTGTAAAAGATGAATTGAAACCGAAAAGCAATATCAAACTTAGATAGATTATTTTAGTCATAAGTTGTACAACTTGAAAAATTAACGGATACTGAAAAATCGATAACTTAGACCATCAATTTTTAATTGAACATCATTATTCTCAATACCGATATTTTTACTTGTTATTAAATCTGTCAATTGATTTGCTTTATAAAACTCAGGTAGTTTTACTTTTACGTTTTGCAGCTTCGGGTTTTTATTTAGAACAACAAGTATTCTTTCGTTCAAGTCCGAACGAATATAAGCAAAAATATTTTTATCTGCTGCCAGCGTGTAATAATCACCGTAACGAAGAGCCGGATGATCTTTTCTGATATGGATCAATTTTGTCACTTTATCAAAATTTTCTTTTTCGTATTTATTTAATTGATCATCAAATCTCATCATTCTTCTGTTGTCGGGGTCGGCGGCGCCTGTCATTCCAATTTCGTCCCCGTAATAAATTGTAGGCAGACCCGGTATTGAAAGCAGATAAGCCATGTACAATCTTAATTTTTTATAGCTGCTCGGATTATCAACTTTTGGGGGATTGTTCCAGCCGACTTCGATGGAATTACTTGAGTTTGTCAAATCGCCGTCCGCAAAAGCAAGAAATCTTGCTTTATCCTGGCTGTCCATAATATTTCCCATTAAGTTATTTTCGCCAAAGATAAAAAGACTTTTTTTCAACTCTTTGTCCAATTGCTCAAACGAAGCATCCTTGTTTAGAAAAGTAGGGATTGCAACATCGTATAAATTAAAATTAAATTGCGCGGGTAGTTGTCCGTTATTCACATAAGATTTAACGAGCGAGTAACTTCCGAATGTTTCTCCTATCTGAAATACCTTTTTATTCTCAGGTATTTCAACTTCTTTTTTTAATCTTCTGTTAAAGCTCTGCCAGAACTTATTAGGAATATGCTTTACTGCATCCTGCCTGAACCCGTCAGCGCCTGTTGCCCTGAGCCACCAGATAGCATCTTCGCTTACAACGTCAATGGCTTCTTGTGAATTTATAAAATCAAAAGAAGGCATAAACGGTTCGAACCAGGTTGTAAGTCTCTGTTCGTCCCAGATTCTTATATTCAATCTCCCGTCGGGCAGTTCAAGTTTGCCGAACCAATTTCTATGTTCTTTAAAATACGGATGATCTTCATGAACGTGGTGAGCGACAATATCCAAAAGAACTTTTACATTGTGTTTATGGGCTGTTTCAACAAGTTCCCTCAACTTAGCCAATGTTCCGAAATTTTCTTCGACTGAACGGGGTTTGATAGGCCAGTATCCGTGATATCCGGAAAACCATCTGTGAGGTTCGGGATATTCTCTGTATGCTTTATTGGTATTGTCATAAACAGGAGACAGCCATAATGTTGTAATACCTAATTTGTCAAAATATCCTTCGTTTAACTTATCGATTAAACCCTGGAAGTCACCGCCCATATAGTTCGCTTTTTCAAACAATGAATCGTGGACGACGGGTTTATTAATTGATTTGTCGCCGTCTTTAAATCTGTCTATTATTGTTGAATAAATAATTGCATCGTGCCAAGTAAAATTATTTTTGTTTTTTCCGGCCGGTTCTCCGTCAAATAATATTAAATTTTGGATATTACTGGTTTGTCCGTTTTCCGATACCGCGACTCTCAGAAGTTTTTTGCCGTTAAGGTTATCTTTATCAAGAACGATATCAATTTTGTCGTTATTTAAATTGATCGAAGATTCGTTTACCTTCTTGTTATTTAACAGTGCAAAAACATTTTCCCCGCTTATCTTATTGCCTGAATAGTAAAAGGAAAATAATTCTTTATCTCCTTTATCCGTGTAATTTAAAACGTGCAGGAATGAATCGGAATTGTTTTTCTTTTCCACCGTCAGCACCGAGTTGTAAGAGCCCATTCCGTTCGATATTTTTTCGGGATTGTTTTTGTCGATAAGCTCATCGCCGTCGGCAAAAAATTTATATTGATATCTTCCCGGTTCCAAAGGAATGGTGATTGTGTAAACGCCCTTATTTTTCTCCATTTTTAAATTTGATCTGTTCCATCCGTTAAAGCTGCCGAAAAGATAAACATCTTTATATCTTTTATTTGGATTAAAATTAAACGTAAAATATTGCAGCTTGTTTACTCTTACCGGGATGTAGTAATTTTCGTTGTTAAATTTAAAAGAGACAAAGGTCATTCCTTCAAACTCGGCGGAAGGGGAGAATATAAGTTTTGTTTTATTATAATTAAATCTTACATCTATATCTTTCTGTTTATTCAAAGACAGGTTATTGTAATTCTCTGCATAAAACATATCCGAAACAGTTAAAGAATCGGTTATACCGGAATTTAAATTAACCGGCTCTATAGTATCCGTAATGTTTTGTGATTTTTGACAGGAAAGGGAAATTAATCCGAATGTTATAATGGGAAGAAGAAATTTAAAGTAGGAATATTTTTTCATAAATATCTCCCTAAATGCATTGTAAATTAAGTAGTTATACAAAATAAATAAATATTTAATTTAAGGATACAGCCCAAATGGAGTGTTTTTTAGAGAGATGAAAACTAAAATTTTAAATGTTAATTGAATAAAAAAAAATATCGGGGAGTATCGAAGGTGAAGTTAAGAATATTTAGAATAAGGTTAAGAAAAAACAAATGCAAAAGAACAAATGTTGGCATTTAGAGTTGTACCGAAGGCAGGCCTGTCGGCCGAAGGGAAAGACGAATATTTAGAATAAGGTTAAAAAAAAACAAATGCAAAAGAACAAATGTTGGAATTTAGAGTTGTACCGAAGGCCGGACTCGAACCGGCACCTGGTTTAAGCCAGACTGGATTTTGAGTCCAGCGCGTCTACCAATTTCGCCACTTCGGCAATTGAAAATCAAAAAAAAAGAAAAACAAAAAAGTGTCTACCAATCCGCCTGCGTTCCACTTCGGCGGACAGGTTTCACCGCTTCGGCAAGAAGCATTTTAAAAATTTCGAAGAACAATATTAAGTGAAAAATTTTTCTTATTCAAGTTTAGTTTTTCTTCCGCTGTCTTTCGATTTTAGCCCAAGTATCTCTTAGGGGTACGGTTCTGTTAAATACTATTTTTTCACTACTTGAATCTTTGCTGTCCACACAGAAATAGCCCCTTCTTTCAAACTGAAATTTATCCAAGGGTCTTGCATCTTTCAGCCAAGGCTCAACTTTGCAATTTGTTAAAACTTGCAGTGAATTTGGATTTAGAAATTCCGTGAAATCTTTTTCTTTGTCCCTTGCCGGTTCTTCAACGGTAAACAAACGGTCGTATAATCTTACTTCGGCATCCAATGAATTTTCAGCGGATATCCAATGTATGGTCCCTTTTACTTTTCTGTTGCTTTGGGGCATTCCGCTCCTCGTCTCCGGATCATAAGTGCAGTGAATAACTTTTAATTCTCCCGTATTTTCATCCTTTTCAACGCTGACGCATTTAATAATGAAAGCGTACCGTAATCTCACTTCCTTTCCCGGTGAAAGTCGGAAGAATTTTTTCGGCGGGTCTTCCATAAAATCTTCTTTCTCAATGTAAATCTCTTTCGTAAAAACAATTTTACGTTTTCCCATTCTTTCGTCTTCGGGATTATTAACCGCTTCAAGTTCTTCCGTTTTATCTTCGGGGAAGTTATCAATTATTACTTTTATCGGATTTAATACCGTCATTACCCGCTGAACTTTTTTGTTCAGGTCTTCTCTTATGCAATGTTCAAGAAGAGAAATATCGGAAATGCTTTCGCGTTTTGCAACGCCTGCTTTTGCCACAAAATTTTTAATTGCTTCGGGTGTGTATCCTCTTCTTCTGAAGCCCGATAAAGTGGGCATCCTCGGATCGTCCCAGCCGGAAACTATTTTATTTTCTACTAAAGTTAAGAGTTTCCTTTTGCTCATTACGGTATAGGTTAAATTTAACCTTGCAAATTCAATTTGCCGAGGATGGCAGGGAACGCTTAAATTGTCAAGCAGCCAATCATAAAGCGGTCTGTGATTTTCAAATTCAAGAGTACAAATCGAATGAGTTATGCCTTCGAGCGCGTCGGACTGACCGTGTGCAAAATCGTACATCGGATAAATGCACCATTTATCACCTGTCCGGTGATGCGAAGCTTTTCTAATTCTGTAAATAGCAGGGTCTCTTAAATTCATATTCGGCGAAGACATATCTATTTTTGCTCTTAGTAAATGGGTACCTTCTTCAAACTCACCCGCACGCATTCTTGCGAACAAATCCAAATTTTCTTCAACGCTTCTGTTGCGGTAGGGACTTTCTTTACCGGGTTCGGTAGGAGTGCCTCTGTATTCCTTTATCTGCTGGGGGGATAAACTGTCAACATAAGCTTTGCCTTTTTTAATTAGTTCTACGGCATAACCGTATAATTGCTCGAAATAATCCGATGCGAAGAATAATCTATCTTCCCAATCGTAGCCAAGCCATTTAATGTCTTCCTTAATTGAATCTACATATTCAACTTCTTCTTTCTCCGGATTTGTATCGTCAAATCTTAAATTGCACTTTCCGTTGAATTCTTCCGCAATACCAAAATTCAGCCATATCGAAAGTGCGTGGCCTATATGAAGATAACCGTTAGGTTCGGGAGGGAAACGTGTGTGAACTTTTCCGTCGTTTTTATTTTCTTTTAAATCTTCTCTTATTATCTGTCTGACAAAATCGTTAAGCTGATTTTTTTCTTCTGTGTTTTCCATAATTTACTTTTTAATTTTTTCCAATGCCTTGCTTATTCTTATTAAAGATTCTTTCTTGCCCAAGATAAATATTAGGTCGAATATCCCTGGTCCGATACCAACGCCTGACAAAGCAAGCCGCAGCGGGTGAATCAATCTGCCAAGCCCTATTTCCTTTTCTTCACAGATTTTTTTTAATGTTTTTTCGTAATCTTCTTTCGCGGGATTACTGAGTTGTTCAATTTCGTCGGAAAATATTTTTAATAATTCCGGACTGTCTTCTTTCCACCTTTTTTTAATTACTTTCTCGTCATAGTCGGCAGGTTCTTTATAAAAATACGGACATTTGGTTATGTATTCTTTTACAAAAGAAACTCTTTCTTTCATCGCGTCAATTATTAATAGAAGATAATCATCCGCAAAATTTTTATTTGCAAATTCCGAATTTTTAAATTCTTCTTTCAACATTTTTAAAATATCGTCATTTGAAAGTCTGCGGAGATGTTCTGCGTTAAGCCAGTTCAACTTTTCAAGGTTAAAAACGGCGCCGGACTTATTTACTCTTTCCAAGGAAAAAGCTTTTATAAGTTCGTCCGTTTCATAATATTCTTTATCGTCTCCTGCATTCCAGCCAAGTAAGGCAATAAAATTGATAAGCGCTTCTTTCAAGTATCCTTTTTTTATATAATCTTCAACTGCAACGTCACCTTGCCTTTTGCTTAGTTTGGATTTATCGGGGTTCAGCAAAAGCGGGAGGTGAGCAAATTGCGGTCGCTCCCAATTAAAATAATCGTAAAGCAAAACGTGCTTCGGGGTTGAAGATATCCATTCTTCGCCGCGGATAACATGCGTTATTTTCATTAAGTGGTCATCCACAACATTTGCAAAATGATAAGTAGGGAAGCCGTCGCTTTTGATCAGCACTTGGTCGTCGATAATATTGGTGTTGAATGTAACTTCTCCCCTAATTATATCCGTGAAAGAAATTTCTTTATCCGGCTCGATGTTCAATCTGATTACATAAGGGAGTTTATTATTTAAATTGTTGTCTATTTCATCTTGGGTTAAATTAAGACAATGTTTATCGTACTTGGTTTGAAGACCTTCTGTTTTTTGTGTCTCTCTTAATTCGGTTAATCGTTCTTGCGGGCAGAAACAACGGTAGGCTTTCTTTTCGTTCAATAATAATTTTATGTGTTCGTTGTAAATGTCCAATCTTTCGGATTGTAAATACGGTCCGTAATTTCCTCCAATATTTGGCCCTTCATCCGCTTGAAGTCCTGCCCAATTTAATGTGGATAACAGATTATCAACGGCTCCTTCTACATATCTTTTTCTATCGGTGTCTTCAATTCTAAGGATGAATTTCCCTTTTTTGTTTTTTGCAAAAAGGTAATTGTATAAAGCTGTCCTTAGTCCCCCTATGTGCAGAAAGCCGGTCGGACTTGGGGCAAATCTTACTCTTATTTGTTCGTTGATCATTTAAAATCGGATAAGAAAATAATTAAAAAATATATTTAAACGGCTAAAAATAATGAATTTTTGTGAAGCAAAGAAATAGTTTAGTCTAAATCAGCAATTCAGAGCCAAAATTAAAATTACCCAAAAACAACACGTTACGAATAAAACAAAAAATATTTTTACGATTATTTGAATGAATAAAAACCGGTAAACCGGTTCTATTTATGATTGTTTTGCCTTTAGCCCACGACTTAAGAGACTGTGTGAAAATTAGAAAAACCGGTTAAAACCGGTTGTGATTATTTTGTTTCTACGTCATAATCCCACAGATAAATCTGTGAGTTAATTTAATTTATGAATTTTCACACAACCTCTTAAGTCGTGGGGATAATAAGAACTTACGAGTATCGTTAACCGTTTCAACGGTTTAAGAAATTAAATTATTTTGCTCCCGAATCGCTAAGTCTAAATAGGTAATCAATATCAGAGCAGATGGATTTTACTTCGCAGCCACTGTTTTATCCGTATAATATTTTACCTTTTCTATAAACTCGTTGCTGTCAATCGGTTTTGGAATATAGTCCGTTGCTCCGGCATCCAGACATTTTTCTCTGTCGCCTTTCATTGCAAAAGCAGTTAGTGCAATTATCGGAGTATCTTTATATTCGGGTATTTCTCTTATTTTTTGAGTTGCCTCAAACCCGTTCATCACGGGCATTTGCATGTCCATTAAAATCAAATCGAATTTCTGTTTCTTTACGGCATCGACTGCTTCGGCACCGTTTTCAACAACCACTATTGATTCATAGTCGTTTTTTTTGAGTAATCGAGTTACAATTATCTGTGAATGTTTGTAGTCTTCAACTAATAAAATCTTTGTCGTATCCGAATTTTTGTCCGCTATCACTTCTTCCTTCGGAGGCGGTTCGTCGTAGCTGTTTATCATTGCAGTAATTGTTTCCGAGAGGTCTTCAATATTTGTACTCGACTTATTTAACAGGTCGGCAAACATGCCGTCAATTTTTTTCAGATCTTCTTGATAATTCTCTTTACCCGTATAAATAACGATAGGCAATCTTGAAAACTTGGGATTTGTTTTAATCTTTTTAATCAGATCAAAGCCGTTTATTTCGGGCATGTCCAAATCTATTATCGCCAAATCCAATTCAATATTTTCAATCATTTCCATCACTTTGGATGAATGTGATTCGGCAATGGCATTATACCCGGCCTGCACTATCGCACCTTTTATCAAGTTAAGCGTTGGTTCGTCATCGTCTACAATTAAAATATTCGAATCCTTTTTCAGTTTATAGCTTGTTAATACTTCAACAAGATAGTTGTACTTGATAGGTTTAACGAAATATTCTACGGCGCCCATTAAGAATGCTTTCTGCTGTTCGGCTTCTACCGAACAAACAATTACAGGCGTGTTTTTTGCATTTTTATGTTCTCTTATGGTTTTTAACAGTTCAAAGCCGTTTGCGTCGGGCAGAACAATATCCATCAACACGGCAAGGAACACTTCTTTTTCAATTTCGGATAACGCCTGTTTGGCGGAATTTACGATAACCGGTTCATATCCCCACTTATTCAGGTAATTACTTAATAGTTTTGAATTGGCATAATCGTCTTCTATTACAAGTACTCTGTTTTTCTTTCCGGCTTTCGGCAAAGCGCTTATTTTAGATTCGATTGAAGACGAGGCATCAATCGACAGCCTGAACTCGTAAGTTGTACCTCTGCCCACGGAACTTGAAATATTCAGTTCACCGCCGATAAGTTCTGCTAATCTTTTAGCTAACAACAGGCTTAATCCCGTGGCGTTACCTACTTCTTTATTTGTTAATTCCGAGATTACAAATGGTTCGAAGATTTTTTTAAGATTATTTGATGTAATTCCGAGACTTGTATCCGCAATTTTAAAATTAAGGATATTGCCCTTTGGATAAGTAACGCTGACGGAAATTTTACCCTTTTCCATCTGTCGAAGGGAATACGTCAACAATGTTGAGAATATAAATCTAACTTTTTCTGCACATACCTTTAAAGGTGAATTTATGTTGTCGTCAAAGTTTGTTATTATTTCAATGCCGTTTTCTTTTGTAAAATCTGCAAACTGACTTATTGTATCGTTTACAAGTTTTTTAATATCCGCGGCTTCGGCGGTTGTTTTAATCAGTCCGCGTTCAAGTTTTGCCAGGTCGATTAAATCATTCAGTAAGCAGTGGAGTTTGTTTGCGCTTAATTTTAGTGTGTCAAGATATTCTTTTTGAGAATCCGTTAATTTTTCTTCAGCCAAAAGGGAAGCAAAACCCATAATGCTGTTTGTGGGAGTTCTCAGTTCGTGAGTGATATTTGTAATAGTTTCACTTATTGAAAAATCCGCAGTTACTTTTTGACCGTTCCAAATGTGCAGATAATTTTTTAACGTTTTACCCACGAGTTCGATATTGTCTTTATCCGAGTTTGTAAATTCGGTTTTCTTTGCAATGCGGAACAAATATTTTTCGCCGTTGGAAATTCGTATTAAAAGGCAGCCTTCGTAAATAACAAAATCCGATGCTTTAATTTCACAATCTGTTTGATTATTAAAAACAATAGAGGCTGAGTCATCTTTAAGTGAAGTACAAGCAGGACAAGCATATTTGCTGTTCAATGAGTAAGACCTTTTAGCCTTCCCGGATTTTCCTAAAAGAGTAAGCTGATTATCTTTTTCTATTTTGAATAAAAGGATTGAATCCAATTCGAATTCAAAAATTAAAAATTCGCATAGTTTACTCGGAAAATCCAAAGAAGAGGAAATAGCCAATGAGAGTATATCGTTGTATTTGTCAAATGATTCGACTTTTGAACTTTGCATTCTTTATTTAATCCATTGTAGAAAATAGTATAATGTAAATATAATATATACTTTATAAAACAGAAACTATCTTGTCATATTTATAAAATTAAATCTATTTGAAGAGAAAGACGATTATCAACATTATTATAAAGTAAAGATTCGCCTGAACTTAACTGTTTTTCGTAGGGTTTGTAGGTCTCTGCATATTTTAAAGAGATATTTAAGTAATTTGTAATTTTATAAACGCCTACAAAATACCATCTTAAGCCTTTACCGAACAGTCCGATGTTCGAAAGCAAACCCCGCAGATCGTATTCGTATTCATAAAGAGAAGAGTTAAAAGATTTTGAATTGAAGAATATAATTCTTGAATTGATATATAGATTTTCCGACGGTTTTATTCTTACCTCCTGAAAAACAAGATAACCGAATTCGTCTTTATCCGATTCGGCTATTTTATAGTTTGTTATTTCAATTCTGCTCCTTAGCCTTAGATTTGGCGACGGGTTATAAATAAATTCGCCGCGGAGATTTTGCCTTTTTCTATTTACTATTTGCAAAGAACCGTCTAATTTTTCTGTTACTTCCTTCCGTTCAATTTTATATCTGAAAACGGTCTGCACTTTTTTGTAAGGTTTGGACCTTAAATTTATAAGTAATTCATCGCCTTGAGAAGGAACAGGATTTGAAAATGTTGCAAACGGAAATTTAAATAAGTCGTAATAAATATCGAATATTCCTATTGGTGAATTCCATTTGATTCCGTTGTAAATACCGAGTTCATTAGTTACCGCTCCCGACCTTTCGCCGAAACCGAATCCGTGAATATTCGTAAAGTTTCCGGGATAACTTCTCACCGAAGTGACCCATCTCAATTTTCTGCTGACGGAGAATTGTAAACTTGTGATTGATGCAACGGATTTATCATTATATGCCGTTTCACCGAAGAGGTTAATTTTATTAAAATACAGGTCGTAATAAAATGAGTAATAGTTAAAATTGTTTCCTTCCAGACCAAAAACAGAAGATGATGTAAAAGGACTGCTGAATTTTGAGTTGTAATAAAGTATGCCGGCATTTATTGATTTATTACTTATATAATCCAAGCGAATGCCTTTAAATATTTCTTCGGCAGATTTTCTTTTTCTTATTTCCCTTGACGTTCTATGAAGTCCGTCTACAGGTACGGAAATGATTCTGGAAGTGAGCGGGTCTATATTTGCATCAAATTTATTTTTAGAATAAAACACGGATAGTCTGTAAGAATTAAATTTTATCTTTACGGCAGCACCTCTAAAAAAATTATTTTCATCGGCACTTTTGTAGGGAGTTATATTTCTGTTCTTTTTCTTAACGGGATATACGGCATCGGCACCTTTTCCAAAACCGTATGGGCTCCATAGTGTAAGTCCCTGACCGAACTCCAAAGTATAATTGCCCACGACAAAATTAGTTAAATAGTTAAAATCCTTTACCTGCAAAAAGAAAGTGTTGAGATCGTTAATAGATTTTTCTCCCGGATCTTTCTCGGTAAGAACCCCAATGCTGTAATGAGAGTACGAAGCCGACAAACGATTATATATTTTCGCTTTTGAACCCTTATACTTCCCGTCAATAAAGCCTTTACGCGTCTGCAAATCGCTAATAATTCGACTTCTTAATTTTATTTTGGCAATGTAAGCAGGCTCTAAGGTAATTCTTTTTTTTACCGTTCTTACTTCAACAAACGGATAAAGTTTTTTCTTCTGTTCGTTTGATAATGTTTTAATTAAAAACAGATCGTCTTTATTTCTGAATTTACCGGCTCTGTTTCTGTAATCGATAATTTCTTTCGCGGTCAAATAATCAATTGTGGGTATTTGCTGAAAGTCCGTAATATCGGCTGTATTTAAATTAATAGGATTATTGATTAAGTTTTCCAATACATCGTATAAATTAGAATTATCGGCTTCTGCGGAAGGTTCGTTGAACAGCTCGTCAATTAATTCTTGTATGTTAACTTGCGAAGAATCCGTTTGTGAATATGAAAAATATTGAAAGATAAAAAAAATAGAAAACAACAATAATATTTTGCAAGAGAATAATTTCATCTGCCGTAATTGTAAATTATTTTTTTCCTAAATCCATTATAACGCCGAACTGATGTGTAAGTCCTAAGTCCTGATGAGTAAATACCGAATACCCCAGACTGAAAGAAGAGTAATGTATTCCTATTCCCGCAGAATAACTCGGAGGTTCATTTGAAAAGCCCGACCTGATTGAAATATGTTTAATAATTTTGTAATCAATCCCGAAGTGAAAATTTGGGTTGTACTTTATATCTTTTTCCAATGCAAGATTTAAGGATAGGTCTTTAATAAAATTGTAGCTGAATCCTGTCCTTACAATAACGGGTATTTGATCTTCCGTATTGCCGTAAGAAGCCCGGTTTAAATTCCGGAGTGAAAAACCCCATTTTACTTTTTTAGAAATTTCGGCAAGTGCACCGAAGCTGAAATAAATGCTGCCGGCGTTACCGTAGTTCCGGATTGAAACTGTCTGATAATTAAAAGTTAAACCGAAATAAAATTTGTTCAAATATTTATAGGAAAAACCCAACACAAATCTGTTCTCTCTAAAAAGCTCAAAACCGTAGGTCATCGCTCCTATGCTTACCGCGCCGAATTCAAACGGTTCGGTATATGCAAAATATCCGTTGGCTAATTCTTTTAATCCGAAAGGAGAAGGAGAATAGTATAAGCCGATACTTCTTTGTTCTATTTGTGCTAAACCCGCGGGATTGTTGTAAAGTGCAAAAACATCGTTGCTTAATGCTACTCCGGAATTTGATATCCCTGTCTCTTTTGCCCCCGGTAAAATTTGTGCATAAGAAGTAGAAGCAAAAATTAAGATTGAAAGAAAAATTAAAATTATATTTTTCATTCTAAAATAATTTTTATTGAACGCTTTTTACTAAATTCATATATTAAATTAACAAAAACAACAAAATATTTATAAAAATGAAATATTTAATCATTTTGCTTTTTTCTTTCTCGCTTGTAATCAACGCACAAGAATTAAATTTTAAAGTAAGAGTTAATGTTGAAAACCTGGAAACCTATTACAGGGACTTACTTGAAAATTTTGCGAGCAGCGTTGAAGACTATATGAATAAAACTAAATTTTATGACGGAGAATGGGAAGGTAATAAGATTGAAGGTTCGATGGATATCTTCTTCATCTCGGGTTCTAATGAAGTTAATTACAGTGCACAGGTTGTAATTACAAGTCAAAGGGAGATTTATAATTCTATAAATTATACACGGATGTTAACAGTAAGCGACAACAATTGGTCATTCCGATATGAAAGAGGACAACAATTTTACAAATATGAAACTTCCTTCGACCCTTTGACAAGTTTTTTGGATTTTTATGCTTATTTGGTTATCGGGTTTGACTTAGATTCGTACTCCGAATTAGCAGGTACTCCTTATTTTTCAAAAGCATTGGATATTGTTAATTTTGCCGTAACCGGCGGAGCTTCAAGTTCGTGGTTAAGTACTTCAGGCTCATACAGTAGAAGAAGATTAGTCGAAGAATTGCTGGATGAAAGATACAGACCTTTCAGAGAAGGGATTTATGATTATTTTTACGGAGTTGATGTTTATAGTCAAAGTAAAAAAGTGGCTCAAAGAGAAATAGTAAAATTTGTAGATAAAGTTGCAGCAATTAAAGATAAAATAGACATCAGAAGTGTGCTGCTTAAAACATTTTTTGATACAAAATATGGGGAGATAATAGAAAAATTAAAAGGATATCAGGATAAAAGGGGTATCCTTTTAAAGTTAAAGAAAATAGACCCCGCACACTCGGCTAAATACGATGAAGCTATGAATTAGATTATTATATCTCTATTTCATAAATTCTGTATCGTTTATAAATTTCACCTTTCATTACTTGTGCGCCTCTGTTCATCATTTCGTTGTCTTCCAAAACCCAGCTTGCTTCACCAAGGTCAATTCCTATTTTATGCGCACGCATAAGAACATCCCAATAGAACACTGCGTCAAGTCCTCTTTTTTGATATTCGGGAATTATGCCGAGTGTTAAAACTCTTGACCACTTTATGTTTTTCTTCTCTGTAAAAAGTTTGATAAATCCGAAAGGCAGAAGTCTACCGTTCATCTTTTTTAATACGTAATTATAGTCAAGCATTACCAAAGCAAAGCCGACAAGTTTATTATCAATTTCACCGAACAGAACCAATGACGGTTCAACAAGAGGCTTTAATTCCTTGGCAATATTGTCTATTTCTTTTTCGGTCATCGGAATAAAACCCCAGTTGGGTGCCCACGCTTTATTATAAACGTATTTTACTTTTTCCAATTCGGATTTGAAATTTTTAAGATCGATTTGAGTTATTTTTATGCCTGAGCGTTTCCGGGCTATCTCAGCTACTCTTTTTAGTTTACCCGAAGATGCAACTTTTTCATGTTCCAATTTATATGCATACAGATCTTTTGCTTTTTTAAAGCCGTAGTTATCGCACAACTTCAGATAGTATTTTGGATTGTAGGGCATCATTATGCGGGGAGAGTCATCGAATCCCTCTAACAGCATTCCGTATTCATCGTTGCTCGAGGGATTTGCCGGTCCGCGCATAGCATCTAAATTCTTATCCTTAAGCCAATTTTTAGCTGCATCAAATAAAGCGTTAGCTACATCCTGATCGTCAATGCATTCAAAGAATCCGAAAAATCCGATGTTTTCGTTATGATATTTGATATGAAGGTCGTTTTTTATTGCCGCGATTCTTCCGACAATATTTCCGTCCCTATAAGCTAAAAAATATTCGGCTTGAGCGTTTTCAAAAAACGGGTTCTTATTTTTGTCTAAAATCTTTTTTCTATCCATTATTAAGGGCGGAACCCAGTAATCGTTTCCTTTGTAAATCTGCCAAGGAAATTTTATAAATTTCATTAAATCTTTTTTATTCGATACAGTTTTTAATTCTATATTATCCATAATTTAGTACAACCCTAATATGAAAAAGCATACCTTTTTTGATATGATCTTATATTAAAAATAAATTGTTAATTAAATTATCCCCAATTCTTTTCCGGTTTCCTTGAAGATATCTAATAATTGCGACAGATGTTCTTCGTTGTGAGTTGCCATATAGCTTGTTCTCATCATTTGTCTGCCTTCAGGTACTCCGGGAGAGATGAACACGTTCACAAATACGCCTTTATCGTAAAGAATTCGCCACATTTGGAAAGCCAAGTCATCGTTACCTACAATAACAGGAACAATACCCGTTCTTCCTTCTAACACCGTAAATCCTAAATCTTTTAATCCTTCTCTGACAAATTTAGCGTTATATATAAGTTTATCAACTCTTTCAGGTTCGGTCTCTAAAATGTTTAATGCAGCAAGTGCGGACGCAACGGATGCAGGGGTTGGCGATGCACTGAATATTAACGCAGAAGACATATGTTTAATATAATCAACTACTTTAGCATCACCTGCTACAAATCCGCCCAGCGAAGCAAAAGTTTTACTGAATGTGCCCATGGTTAAATCAATTTCATCTTCAAGATTAAATTCGCTGGCGGTACCTTTGCCGCCTTTACCGATTACGCCCACTGCGTGTGCGTCATCAATTAAAATTTTAGCATTATATTTTTTTGCAATTTCATTTAATTTGGGCAGGTCAACTATTTCACCGCCGGTACTGAACACACCGTCACTAACAATAAGTTTACCGGCATCTTCAGGTAATCTGGATATTACTCTTTCAAGGTCGTCCATATCTTCGTGCTTGTATCTTACCATATCGGCAGTTGCACCTTTGGCCATTAAGGTGCCCGCAACTATGCTTGCGTGATTGTCTTTATCGGAAATAACATAATCACCTCTTTGAACCAATGTAGGAATAATTCCTTGAGCCGTTTGATAACCGGTACTGAATAAAAGTACCGCATCTTTATTAAAAAAGTTAGCAAGCCTATTTTCAAGCTCAATATGCAAGTCAAGAGTTCCTGTTAAGTATCTTGAACCCGAACAGCCGGTACCGTATTTTCTTACGGCTTCTATGGCAGCTTCTTTAACTTTGGGATGTGCAGTTAATCCCAAATAGTTATTTGAGCCTGCCATAATCATTTTTCTTCCTTCTATTTGAACAACCGGACCTTCATTTTCTTCAATTGCTCTAAAATAAGGATAAAGCCCTGCTGCTTTAATATCGTCTGCTCTGGTAAAATCGTAACACTTTTTAAATAAATCCAAAAATTCCTCCTAATTATGATAAATAGTGATATGCAAAATTTGTAATATTAAAAATTAAATTTCTTAAATTTAGACATAAAATACAAAGTTAAAAACAATTTACGAGAAAATATATATTATATGAAAAATAATTTTATTGCCGTCGTAACGGGCGGTACAGGTTTTGTCGGCAGTCATTTGGTCGATTTATTAATTAAAAAAGGTTTTACGGTTAGATGCATTACAAGAAAAACAAGTAACCTGCGCTGGCTTGAAGGAAAACCGGTTGAAATTTACGATTGCGGCTTATTTGACGTTGATAAATTGAAAAAGGTTTTGGATAAAGCCGACTATGTTTATCACGTTGCCGGTGTTGTAAAATCAAAAAAACCGGAAGGCTATTTTAAAGGAAACGTTGAAACAACAAGAAATCTTTTGGAAGCTGCTTCCGAAACGGCAGCCGAACTTAAACGATTTATTGTTATAAGCAGTCAGACTGCTACCGGTCCGTCGTTAGACGGTAAACCCGTAAATGAAAAAACGGTTTGCAGACCTATTACAACATACGGCAGAAGTAAAGTTGAAGAAGAGGAACTTGCAAAAAAATATATGGATAAAATTCCCATAACAATTTGCCGCGCCCCTGCTGTGTACGGGGAAAGAGATACCGAAATATTAATTTATTTTAAAACTTTCAATAAAGGAATAACAACAAGAATTGGATTTGATACCAAGTCTGTTAGTTTAATCCATGCTTTAGACTTGGTAGACGGTATTTATAAAAGTTCAATTGAAACGAAAGCAATCGGAGAAACATATTTTATCAGTTCGGAGAAATTTTATACGTGGGAAGAAATCGGTAAAGTAACTTCTCAAGTTTTAAATAAAAATCCGATTACAATAAAATTCCCTCATTTCTTAGTTTTTACTATTGCTGCTTTTGCGCAGTTCTTTTCCTTATTCGGTACTAAAGCCGCTACATTGAACCTTGAAAAGGCAAAGGACATAACTCAAAAAAACTGGATTTGCGATACTTCAAAAGCAGTGAAAGATTTGGGATATAAACAGAACATATCTTTGGAAGAAGGAATTAAACGAACCTGTGAGTGGTATAAAAAAATGAATTGGATTTGAGTAATTAAAAAGTTAATAGCTTGGTAAACGGTAATAAATTGCAAATGAAAAGTTATTTTAGAAGATATAAAATACAGTCCAAGCCTTTCAATCCTGAAATACTCAGCAGTATTTTATGGGAAATAAACATAGAAGGGATCGATGAAAAAAATAATTTTCTGTATGTTTTCTCCTCGGAAAATAGTAACGTCAATAAAAAATTAATTATAGCACAATTAAAGAAACTTGAGAAAGAAAAATTAATAGAAAGTTTTACCGTTGAAGAAAAAATAATACAAAATAAAAACTGGAATGAGGAGTGGGAAAAAAAGTTAAAGGTAGTAAGGGTATCCGATAGAATTGTTATAAAACCTTCTTTCAGAAATTATAAGAAAGTTGATGATGAGATTGTTATTACTATCGATCCCAAGATGTCATTCGGTACCGGTAATCACGCTACAACAAAACTTGTAGTTTTAATGCTTGAAAAATATTTGAAGAAAGGGGATAGAGTGCTGGACGTAGGTTCCGGTACGGGCATTCTCTCAATTGCTGCCGTAAAATTAGGCGCTGTGTCTGCGTTGGCAATCGATAACGATGATTGGTGTTTTGAAAACGGTAAAGAAAATTGTCTGTTGAATAATGTAGAGAGTAAAGTGGAAATTAGAAATTGCGAGATATTCGAAGTAGAAGAAAAAGATTTTTCGTTGATAATCTCTAACATTCAAAAAAATGTTTTAATGGAGATTGCACCTGAATTAAAAAAAAGAACGAAAGAGAAGGGAAAGCTAATACTTTCAGGAATACTGGAAGGGGACAAAAACGAAATGGTTGAGTGTTACTCGGCACTCGGATTTAAATTTGTAGATTATATGCAGATTGATGAGTGGATAACATTGGTCTTCAAATTCGGATAAAATTTATTATATTCTTTTAGATTTATTTTTGCCGCGACACACCAAAGGCGGTTAAAAATTCGCGAATTAGCGGCAAGTTTTCTTTTTTTTTAATTCACAGAAGTTAAATTTATTTTGTTTTATCTCAGCAAAATCATCTTTTTGGTATCGACAAATTTGCCTGATTGTAATCTGTAGAAATAAATTCCGCTGGAAAGTTCTTGCCTGCCGCCGGGCAGGTTTTTGGCATCGAATGTAACGGAATAATTTCCCGCTGTTTTCTCTTCGTTAACCAAGGTTTTTACTGCTTTACCCAAAATATCATATAAAATAATTTTTACAAAACTGTTTTGGGGAACCGAATATCGGATTGTAGTTGCAGGGTTAAACGGATTCGGATAATTCTGCATCAGTTTGTAATCTTTAACGGGTGTGTTCAAATTATTGATTCCGGTAACGTTCATCGGAAAAATTTTTGTAATTGAAAAATCAACCCAATATAAACCGTATAAGTTTGGAATAGCATCAATTAAAGCGTTTCCGATATCTTTTGCGGGATCCTTAAATTCTTTCCACCATATTTCATCCGACGGATAACCGATTTGATACGATACTTTATTGTTAGTAAAGTTATCGCTCCAAACTTTGAAATAATATTTCATCTGTTCTATTGAACTGAATTGTTGTCCGTCATCTATAAAAATTATGTCGCCTCTGTAAGTCGGGGGCATCCATTCCGGTCTGTAATGTTTCAAAAATAATTGATAATCAGGATTAAAAGATTTGACCAAATTTTCCCATCTTTGTGCTTCTGCGTTAGTTACCGGTTTTCCTTCACTATAGTAATCTGCTTCGAGCCATTCAACGTCAATTCCAAAACCGACTACACTGGGATGATTAGCATATCGCGTAAGTATAACATTAATGAGTGTGTCGACACTTGCCGAGCCGGGTTCTACTTGGAGAAAAATTTTAATTCCTTCATTGTCGAATCTGTTGAAATACTCTTCATTCTGATCGTAATCCGATGCGAGTATATTTTTTGAAGCATAAGGAAACCCGATTCTGGTGTCCCCGTTACCTTCATAAATACTTACCAGCCAAATTGAAGAAGGAGAAGATTTAGTAAATTTATGTGACATTCCGTTACCGACATAAACCCAGTAATTTTCATCAGGGAAAATGTTATCGGGATAAGAACTGTTTATTCTTGATGCCCGAAAACCTGCCAAACTTACATTCGAGTAACTATTCGATTGGGGGAATGATTCGATACTTATTATAAAAATTGTGAATATTATATAACAAAATGTAAAATAGTGCTGTATGTCTTTTAATTTTAATATTTGAATCGCGAGTCTCATTTAATTATAAAGCACTGCCGGTAGGAGGGATACCGGTAGAAATTATTTTAGTATATAGAAAATATTTTTAGCAACGGTAAATTAATAATAATTTCTTTATTACCACTTAATTTTCGATTAGCAGCAATTTTATATCGACAAGAGGATAAATGAGCGGATATGCAGAAACCTCAAAAGAAACCTCCGACGTTTTTAAAACGTCGGAGGTTTTCTTTATCTTCTTTTATAAACAATCTTTCCGTCAAAAATTGTCATATCAACTTTTACATCTTT
>CAZAOG010000004.1:0-4864 GCA_964486645.1 uncultured Ignavibacteriaceae bacterium
TTCTTCTTTAAAAATGCCATCTGTTCTGCAACATGTGATTTTTCTTTTGCGTTTAATTTCAGACTCTTAATTTTTCTGTACTCGGTTAATGCTTCGTCGTACAAACTTTTTTTAACGAGCAGATCCGCAAAGTAAATTCTGTAACCGGATAATACCTTTGTGTCAGGATACTTTCTGTAGGTTTCCATCGCTTCTATTATCGCACTTTCGGCATATCCGTTTTGGGCAAGCTGTTTGGCACCGTTCAATCTCATTATTCCAAAATTATTTTTGTTTATTACGGTCTTTGTTTTTTCTTTAATTTCGGAACCGTAAACGGCAGTGTTCGGAGAATTGTTTAACCTTTTCTTCTTTGCCGGCACGTCAATTAAATTTTCCATTGCGAGTGCAAGCAGCAGTTCATCGGTGGAAAGTTTTTTTATGCCTCTTAATGAAATTATTGACATATTATTAATTTTAAATTTTTCTTTACCGAATTGTAAAACAACACGGGAATTTTGGGAGGTCATTAGGGTTGTTTGACTGTTCAGCACAGTATTGCTTTTAACCGGCAGCCAGTTTTCGCTTGCACCAATCTGTACTTTTACGTCTCCGGTAACTTTTTTTACAATAAACGACTGCGCCGTTAAAATTCCCGAAGTTATAAATAATATTAAAAATATCTTTTTCATTTGTCTCACCTTTTTAAAACTTTTTATTGAACGTCAACAATTTCAACCAAGCCTTTTGCAAGACCGAGTTTGTTAATTGCCTCGTTATTAAATTTTTCCGTACCGAGTTCCCAGGCTTTATTAAAATTTGTTAGAGAAGTGGTTTCAATCACTATCCAAACCCGGTCTTCGCCTCTTTTATTTTTTCTTATAAAATATTTGCTGTCGTTATCGGTTATCCATCTTGCTTGTCTGGGTGAAAGTTCTGTATTGAACAGTAAATTTACGTGTCCCAGTCCTTTTTTGGGTTTGTAATCTATCAGTGCAGTTTGAATTCCTACGCTTTCCAAAACCGAGCTGTAGAGAACGCTTAAATCGTCACAGTCACCGCCTTTAAGCTCCATAGTTTGTTTGGGGAATTGTACAAAATCGGATGTTGCATTAGGGTCTGCAACGTAAACAAATTTTTTCACCAGGTTGTCAAATAGAATCTTTGCTTTATAAAAAGGAGATAGAGAATAAACGAGTGTATCCAATTTACTTTTATTTTCGCTTAAAACTTTCTTGGCATATTTCATTATATAATCTTGGTCTTTTTTAATGAATTCTTTTAAGTGAATTACCTTTCCGTCCCAAGCATTTATTTTGTTTATTAAAATAGGTTTTTGAAGTTTGTCGTCGTTTTCATCATTTCTGGTGCTTATGTAAAAATCCGCATAAGAAACCCTGCTTTTTTTGTTGGAGTATGTATCGGGAACAATAGTATAGAAGGGCACTTCAACGGTATCGTGTGCACTGATTGAAACGGTTGGTGAAAAAATTACTTCTCTGTTTAAGCCGTTTATTTTTGACGACGGTTTGATTGAGATTTTTTTGTCGGTTTTATT
Source organism: uncultured Ignavibacteriaceae bacterium (assembly GCA_964486645.1). Lineage (GTDB taxonomy): Bacteria > Bacteroidota > Ignavibacteria > Ignavibacteriales > Ignavibacteriaceae. The sequence goes on from CAZAOG010000004.1 coordinate 1,538, forward strand.
TACAACCTTGCCGATGGCAAAAGGTTTGTTTATGTAGTTATCTTCAAAAGCGGGGAAAATTTCTTGAACAATATTTATGTCCAGTATTTTTGCCTTTTCTTCTGCAATAGTATTTAATCTGAATGTAACGGTAAGCACGGCTTTATCATAGCTGTATCTGTTATTCAGAATGTTTCCGATTCCTTCCCTTTCAAAAACGGAAAAAGATTGAGTTGTGTTTTTATTCCTAAAATATTTTACACCCGAAAGAGTAACACCGAAGACTTTTGACTGATATGAAATTGCCGGAACTATACCGGCGATATAGGGTGACTGAAAATTATCGTGCAATGCCGTTACGCTCAGACCTATCGAACCGTTTTCCAAATCAAACACTCCGTTAACACCCGCCATAAATGACTGTGTTGTTTCATAAAGAAAATTAAAACTTATTTGTTTGACCGGTGAAATTGAAGCTCCGATTAAAGCACCCTTGGGTCTTTTAATTTCGTAAGCGGAGTTTCTTGTAATATTTGTTCTACTGCTTACATCTATTAAATTAATTGAAGCAACGGTTAGTGAAATATTTTTAATCGGACTGAAATTAATGCCGAAATCCGTTTTCCAGAAATTAATTTTTTCCGTTTCCGTTTTTAAGTTAAAGAAAAGAGAATCGGAAAAAACGGGATCGACAACTTCATTATTAAATTCCTGGTTGAATAATCTGGTAGTAAACCCGAAGCTTAAATTATCGGTTATTTTATAGGAGTAACCGAAACCGAATATTTCTTTGTAAGTAAATTTAGAACTTAATGTTTTTGCGCTGGAATCATTTAAAACAACTGATTGGCTTGATTTAAAAAGAAAATCTTTTTGATAGCCCGGTGTGTACCTTAACGAAAAATTAGAACGCCCAAAACTTTTGGACAGCGAAAGTAAATACAAGTTTGTAGTAGTACTGTTGGCAAATTCTCCTCCGTATGAAAGTTCAATTCCCCAATCTTTTACATTCGAATAGTTGGAAGGATTACTTTCGATACCGTTTAATAATATGTTATCGGATTTGTTCATGCTCCAAATTCCGCTTAGTCCAAATGAATTTTGAGAAAAAAGCTCGGTCGAAAACAATAATGTAAAACAAAAAATAATAGAGAAAATTTTTTTCACGGTATATCGATAATTATTGAATGAATGCTTTGAGAAAGAATTTTCAAACGTTTGCTTCCCGAACCGTTATCAAATTCCAATCGTCTTATAAATGAAAAAACTATTTTATCGAACCGTTCAAACGGAATGGTATTTAAAAGCTGCGGAGGAACAACGAGCCTGCCGTCATCTCTTGTTTTCAGCCTGTATAAAGGAAACGAAACTTTTCTTCCCTTTAAAACAGCACCGAGTATGACCTCAATTTTTTGTCCGTTTGTTTTATTCCATTCCAATATTGCTTTTAAGCTTTTATTTCCTTTTTTGCCGCTGAACGTAACCTTTCCTGTTATTTCTTCGGGTGTCGGAATTGCAAAAGATATTACCTGACCAACAGTTGGGTTTAATCTAAACATAACCTTGGATCTAAAATTATAGCCAAACGGATTTAAAGAATTCGATCTTCCGCTAAAAACAACATATATTGAGCCTAATGTTGTATCGACAATATTGCTGCCGTTTTTATATTTTATTTTCAGCGGTCTTAGTTTCGCTTTTATTCCGTTAAATCTTACAACCCCGGGCATAAATGTTTTAAATCCTACCAAATTACCGTTCATATTCATAACGGGTTTGTTTTTGTCAAAAAAAGCCGCTTCGGCAAGAGTAGTTTTAATTGTAGAATTTTTGTACGATATTTTTGCACCCGTAACAACTATTACGCTTCCAAAGTTATGAAGGCGGTGAGCAACACCGGTTGAATCAAAACCATTGCTGTAAAGCTCGTCCCGAGTATCTTTGGTTATAATTTCAACATCAACAGGATCTTCCGTGGTAGTATTGGAATCAATAACCAATTCTGTTGGTGCAGGTGTATCGCATCCGTTATAAATTAAACTAAGCGCAACAAGCGTTAATAATAGGGTTATATTTATGAATAATTTTTTCATTTAATTAATTTTTAGTTTAGCATTCAATTTTTCTCTTAGTCTTTTTCCCATATTTAAATTATAAAAATGTTTAATAAAAAAGAATGCCCTAACAAGGGCATTCTCTTTATTGTTTTATCCTTATCTACGTTTAACTATATAAGGTATACCCCAAGTATTTGTTTCAACAGGTGCAGCATCATCAAAAATTACTTGTCTCGGGAAAGCATTTATAACTGCGTGGAAATATCCCGGGAACTGATGAGTAGTATATTTCTGTCGATAGACTTTTTCGTAGAAGTTTCCGTTTTGTACGGAAGAGACCAATTCCAATTTTCTTTTTGCTCTGTGCATACCGTGCCTGTCGGCGCCGTAAGTTAGTGTAACAAAATCCGTATCGGCGTATGCGCTTGTTACGGCAACTTCCAACATCACTTCTTCATTTCTGGCAAGTACGGGAATCTGTTTCCAAATAGGCAAATTTCTTGTCAGATAGTAATCGTTCGGGGAAGTAATAACCATTTGATTTCCGTTTGCAAAAGTTATTGTAAGTTTTGTAATGTTAATGTTGTCTGTTAAAGTTCCTCCACTTGGTAGAGATATTGCAACTATTCTCCAATTTTTAAGCGGAATATCACCAATTTGTTTTTTTGCAAATATTAGGTTTCTTGTCAAAACGGTTGAAAACGGTTTTTCAATTAATGTATCGGCAGCCTGTGAATTTGAATCGGGCGGTGAATACGAAGCTTTAATATATAGAACGCCTTCAAATGTTTTTGTTACTTTTACATAAGCTGTATCGCCCACTTCGTTTACTTCGTAAACTTTACTTACGCGGCGCATTTTCTGTCCGACACGCAGAGGATAAATTTGAGTAAGAGATTTACCCAAAAAATTCATAGCATCTTCTTCATTATAGTTGGGCTCAAAAGATGCAAGGGTCGAATCCTGTTCGGCAAGTGTTTCAAATACTTTAGGGTCGGTACGGGATTGAGGATTTGATTCCGGTGCATTAAGCGAATCTTTACATCCGGCAAAAAACACGGCAAGTCCAAGTATTGTGTAAGCAATTAAATACTTGAATAGGGTCTTTTTGTTTTTCATAATTAACTCCGTTTATTAAATTATTAAAAAAATAATTGATTTTTTCAAAATTTTCTGTCATTCGTTTATAAAGAATTGTGCCAAAAGAACTTTGGAAACATTAACTCATTACACTTAAAGGTCTTACGGAAATATCATTTTTCCGAATACTGCATGGAATTATATTGTAAAA
>CAZAOG010000004.1:4964-60185 GCA_964486645.1 uncultured Ignavibacteriaceae bacterium
AAGGTCTTACGGAAATATCATTTTTCCGAATACTGCATGGAATTATATTGTAAAATGCCTGGTAATATTTTATCAGGCATTAAAAGAAAATAAATAAACATATAAAAAAAATTTTTAAGCGATTTATTTGCGATGGAAGGAACACAATGTTAAAATATTTTAAAAGAAAACGAATATAATAACGCCCTCCCAAGGCAGTCGGATTACGCCGCGGACATGTCCGTTTCGGAATCCGTTCAGGGAATCCGTTAAAGAATCGCTTACTTTTTAAAAAGCCTTATTATATTTCAACATTTTGTACAGATATAAATAAAATTATAATGTTATGTTTCTTTTCAATTTGGTTAAAGATTATTTATTTTGATGGGGTTAAAATATCTGTTAAATAAAGCAAAGCTCTATGTCGTACAGAGAACAAAAAAAATATCTTGAGTTTTTAAAAAGTCACGAAAGAAAATTTGACGGAAAGGAATTGGAAGACTATAAAATGTTCGTAAAAAGACAGAAGGATGACGAGGACTTTGATTCGGTTTCCATGAAAAGATTAAAAGAAATGTATGATAAATATAACGTTCCGGTTGACAGGTCTAAATTTGATTCCTTTTTTAAAAAATAGCAGTTATCTTTTTAAGAAGTCTCTTAATAATAATTTTTCAAAAGTTTTTTCGCGTTAAGGCACAACAGACTAAATGTTTTAGTATATATATTTATTTTTCAAATTTTGATTAGTAATTAATTCTGATTTTCATCTTTGAGGTTTTAATGGATACCAACAATTATAAGTTAATAAATAAAATTTTTGCCGGTGTTGTATTTTTAATATCATTAATAGTTTTGGCTTCAACCGTGCAGCCTTCGGTTTCTTTTTGGGACCCCGGGGAGTTTTTGTCAGCAGCTTATTATCTTCAGGTTCCGCATCCGCCCGGCTCGCCTTTCTTTACAATTTTAGGCAGAATATTTTCAATTGTACCTTTTGTTGAGAATATAGCTTTAAGGGTCAACACAATTTCCGTTTTGGCAAGCAGTTTTTCAATATTGTTTTTGTATCTGATAGCCGTAAAACTTATAAACAGTTTTAAAGGAAATGAACACAAAGATTTGACGGATGTATTATCAACATACATAGCCGCCGCAATAGGCGCCTTGGCATTTTCGTTCAGCGATACTTTCTGGTTTAACGGAGTGGAAGCCGAAGTTTATGCAAGCAGCACACTTTTGTTTTCCGCGATTACATACTTGATGATGAGCTGGTCTGAAAAAGCCGACAACACCGACAACGAAAAATACATACTAATGATTGCCTATTTAATCGGAATATCCACCGGTGTTCATCTTATGAGCGTGCTCGCAATAGTTTCCGTTGTAATGATGATAATGTTTAAAAAATATGTCGATAACGATGAAGAGTTGAAAAATTCCATTTATGTGTTTTTAGCACACGCAGGTGTTATTCTTATAATTGCATTTGCTCTTTGGGGAAGCAGAACCAACACAACCCCTCCTTCGGTAGAAGAATACCGTGACTTTGACACGAAATTTAAAATGATAATGGCGGCGGTCAGCATAATAATTATGGGAGCATTCTGGAAAAAAGTTTTCAGCAGGAATTCAATTTATGTTCCGCTTATTATAGGCGGCATCGCACTGTTTTTAACTTACCCCGGAATTGTAAAAATATTACCCGGAATTATAGCAAGCATTTCGGGCGACAGTTCGTTGACTGCAATTTTAGTTTTTGCGGTAATACTCGCATTGCTTGGATATGCGGTGCACTATGCCGTTAAAAACAAAAAACCCACTATGCATTTGGCATTTATGTCAATGATTTTTATTCTTTTGGGTTTTACATCTTACGCTATGGTTATTATTCGTTCAAATCAAAATCCTCCGATGAACGAAAACGAACCCAACGATTTTACCGAGCTGGTTTCTTACTTAAACAGAGATCAGTATGGCGACTTTCCCATCTTTGAACGGCGATTTGCCACGGAGCCGCATCAGATGGGGGTATATACCAATTATTCAAGCGAACTTGACTTTTGGTGGAGGTATCAAATGAATCACATGATGACAAGATATCTCCTTTGGAATTTTGCAGGAAGAGAAAGCTGGGTTCAAGACGCGGGCCCCGATATTGCCCCGTTTAACGGAATAGGGAATTTACTGGGTAATGCGTTCAGTATAAATTTTGCCGGCAGCGCTAAAAATTCTCTTTACGGAATTCCTTTTCTTATCGGACTTTTAGGTATCTTTTATCATTTTAAAAAAGATTGGAAACTTGCAACTATATTTATGGTGCTCTTCATTTTTATGGGATACTTAACCGCGTTCTATCAAAACCAACAGCAGCCGCAGCCAAGGGAAAGGGATTATTTTTATGTGGGTGCGTTTTTCATTTACGGTATTTGGATAGCAATCGGGTTTAGAGGAATAATTGATTTAATACAGAAAAAAGTTAAAAAAATACAATTAAAAAAAGCAGCAATAATTACTGCCATTGCCCTCGGTGTTATATTAATTCCGCTTAGAATGCTGGTTGCAAATTATAACACGCACGATAGGTCTGATAATTGGGTGCCTTGGGATTATTCATACAACATTCTGCAAAGCGTTGCTGAAAACGCCATCGTCTTTACAAACGGAGATAACGATACTTTCCCGCTTTGGTATTTGCAGGACGTTGAGGGCGTAAGAAGAGATGTTAAAATTGTAAACCTTAGTTTGTTGAACACCAATTGGTATATCAGAGAACTTAAAACCAACGACCCTTACAACGTTGGGACTGTAAACATCAGATTTACGGATTCGCAAATCGATAGGATTGGTCCCGTACAATGGGAGCCGAGAGATATTACAATTACGTTGCCCAAAGATAAAAACTCGCCCGAAATAGCGGAAATTGTAAAAGAAGCAAATATAAAAGACTCAACCGTAATTAAAGCCGGAAGTTTTACTTTTAGAATGAACAATACGGTTACGTTCGGCACTACAAAGGCTATAAGAATTCAGGACATAATGGTTAAAGAAATTATTGAGGCAAACAACTGGAAACGACCAATTTATTTTTCGGTAACTTCCTCCAGGGACAGCCGAATCGGTTTGGATAATTATTTAAAGTTAGAGGGAATGGCGCTAAGATTAGTCCCCGAAAAAAGAAAGCCTAATGTTGAATTTGTAAATGAGCAGGCTTTGAGAGCAGAGCTTTTAAATGATAATCCGGGCTTTAGCAAAACTTTTAAAAGAGGCTTCAAATTCAGAGGTCTTAACGATAAATCCATGTTCTTTGAAGACGGTCAGCAAAAAATGCTTCAGAATTACAGGAATGCTTTTCTGAGATTGGCAATGTATTACCTGGATACAAATCAAAAGGACAAAGTAAACGAAGTTCTGGATTCGATGAACAAAAAGATATCTACCGATGTAATAGGGATTGATTACAGGCTCCTTTCACAAATCGGAAATATTTATTACGAAGCCGGCAATTATAATAAATTTAAAGAGATCTCCAAAAAGGTTGAACAAAATGCGTTGTTTTCATTGGACAACAATCCGAATGATTTATACGCATTCAGAGTATTGTTGGATTTATATCAAAACTTAAATGATAATTATAAGCTGCTTGGTTTGTGGGAAAAAATCGAGAAGTTATATCCCGGTGATCCGAACGTAAAAGCTAATATTGCCAAATACAGAAAAATTATAGCACGGCAGGACACGTTGAAAAAAGTTCAACCGAAAAAATAAATAGAGACTTCTGAAAAATTAAAAAATTAAGTCACTCTGAGATCGACAACTGCCGGTTTTAAAATCCGGTTATTAATGAATTTCGATTTAACTTAGTTGTTAGAATGACTTTTCTATTTTTAAAATATTAAACATTTCTTTTATAGTAAAAATAAATGAAAATACTTATAATAGCGCTTTCGGGAATTGGTGATGCACTTATTTTTACACCCGCATTAAAGCTGCTCAGACAACATTACCCCCAGGCCGAAATTGATGCCCTTGTAATGTACAAAGGCGCTAAAGACATTTATGAAAGGAATTCAAACCTTAATAAAATTATTTATTTCAATTTCTTAAAAGAGGGTGCTTTTAAATCTTTTATATTTATCCTTTCTTTGCGGAAAAAGTATGATGCAACAATAAATGTTTATCCTTCCAACAGAAAAGAATATAACATTATTGGTTTTTTAATCGGTGCAAAAACAAAAGCCGCCGTTCGTTACTTAAGAATGGATAAACAAAATTTGGGGTGGTTAAACAACTGCAGAATAACCGAAGACGATTCTCTTCACAACGTGCAAACCAATATAAAGTTAATTGAAAAAATTGCCGGTAAAAAATTTACGGATGAACCCGGTTTGCAATTTGATTTATCCGAAGATGATTTATCCACGGCAAAAAATTTTCTAAGCAGAAATAACATTAACCCCGGTAATGTGGTTATCGGCTTCCACCCGGGAACTTCCGTTTTAAAAAACCACATCAAAAGAAGGTGGGAGCCTGAAAAATTTGCAGAACTCGGGAAAAAATTAATTTCCGGATACAACTGTAAAATCATAATCTTCGGCGGACCGGATGAATTAGACTTAAAAGAAAAACTAAGAAGCGAAATAAACTCGTCGAACGTTTTTACAACACAGGGACTAAATCTTGCCGAAAGCGCCGCGGTTATGAAACGCTGTGATGTTTTTGTTTCAAATGATTCGAGTCTGATGCACGTTGCTTCGGCTTTAAAATTAAAAGTAATAGGCATAATCGGACCGACAAGCACAAACTACATTCACCCATGGAATACGGAACACAAAATTGTTTCGTTGCATTTGGATTGTTCGCCGTGTTTCATTTATTCCCCCAAGCCGTTAACGTGCAAAAGAGACGACGTAAAATTCAAGTGCATAAAAGAACTTACCGTTGATATGGTTTTTAACTCTGTAAAAGAATTTATTGCTAAAAAAATAAGTTAATTATACAGGCTGTAACAGTCGTGAAAGAAAAATAATTTACTTTTTCGGTGTAACTCAACACAACTTGGGGAAAAACCTCTGATGTTTTCCCTAATATAGATGATATAGAATTAATGACAAGATGGTATTTATTGAAGAAACATCGGAGGTTTGCTTAAAATAAATATTGGATTGCGTGCTGTAATCATAAACAATTACAAAAACCCTTGCGTTCCATTGAAGAAGTAACCCGGGATATTTTACAACTCGAAAAAGAGAACGAAGGTTTAGTTATGGATATTTTGGGATTGTAATTATGGAAGAGATAAAAAATATTTCGGTTGATTTTATTAAACGGCTAAAAAACAAATTGTTTTAAGCCGGTATATTGTCGCTAAAATCGCCAATGCCGAATCTTTAAAACTCTATTTTACTATAGGTAAATTGATCGACGAACAGTTTGCCAAACAAAAATGGGGAAGTAAAATTATTGATGATATTTCTGTGCGTTTGCAACAGGAATTGCCCGGACTAAGAGGTTTTTCCGGTCAAAATCTCCGTAAAATGAGAGTTTTTTACCAAGAATGGAATTCATCAAATACAATTTACTCGTCATTGACGAGCAAATTGGAAGATGATAATAGTCCAATTTTACCGTCATCAACGAGCAAATTAGATAATAAAGAAAACTTAACCCAAAACCGGAAAAATACAGAGGCTTTTCTATCTGTTTCTTTTACTCATCATTACGAGATTATATTGAAAATAAAAAACAAAAACGACAGGTGGTATTACATCAATAAAACAGCACAAGCATTTTGGACGGTTCGACAACTCCGGATTGAATTGAAAAACAAAAGCCACTTACAAGCGAAAAATTTGCCGAACAACTTTAATATAGCCTTAACGCCCGAACTTTCCAATAAAGCTATGCGGGTGTTTAAAGATCAATATCTCTTGGATTTTGTAAATGTGGTAGATAGCGATGAAGAAATCGACGAAAGAGTTCTGGAACAGGAAATTGTAAATAATATCAAAAAATTCATGATGTCCCTCGGCAGCGACTTTTCCTTTATGGGAAACCAATACCGCTTAATTGTTGATGAAGATGAATATTTTATTGATTTGCTGTTTTTCCATCGCGGCTTACAATCTTTGATTGCTTTTGAACTTAAAAAAGGAAAATTTAAACCTGAATATGTAGGTAAAATGAACTTTTATCTTTCCGCTTTGGACGACCTGATAAAACAACGGATAAGTTGCCTGAAAAATATAAAAACGCACTGCCCGAACCCGATGATCTGAAAAAACTTTTGGATTGATAATTATGAATGAAATAAAATTAATTTATTATAAATACTTAAAATACAAAAAATCCGGCGTTGAATGGATTGGAGAGATTCCGGAAAGGTGGGACCAAGAGACTTGGAACAAGATTTAGTGAACGAAAAACAAAAATCTCGGATAAAGATTTTCCAGCATTGACAGTAACTAAAAATGGAATAGTTCCACAATTAGAAAATGCTGCCAAAACAAATGACGGAGATAAAAGAAAATTGGTTATGAAAGGTGATTTTGTGATAAATAGTCGTTCTGATAGAAGGGGTTCTAGTGGAATTGCTTTTCAAGATGGCTCTGTTTCATTAATTAATATTGTTATTCAACCTAAAAATTTTGATACAAAACATTGTAATTATTTACTGAAAAGCTATGGGTTTGTGGAAGAGTATTGCAGAAATGGGCACGGAATTGTTGCTGATTTATGGACTATCCGTTATGACGAAATGAAAAATATAAAAATTCTTATCCCCCCTTACCCTGAGCAAACCGCCATAGCCACAATGTTGTAACTAAAAAAAGACTTCAGAAAAAAGATGAATAGTTACTTGGAAAGTGTAAAAAAACAATTTAAATATTATAAAACACTCGGTGAAAAAACTTTTGATCAGATACCGGAAGAAAAATTGTTTTGGCAGCCAAACGAGGAAAGCAACAGTATCGCTATGATTGTAAAACATTTGAACGGAAATATGCTTTCGCGTTGGACTGATTTTTTAACCACTGACGGGGAAAAACAATGGCGAAAACGTGATGAGGAATTTTATAATGATATAAAAACCAAAGAGGAATTATTATCAAAATGGAATGAAGGCTGGGAGTGTTTGTTTAAAGCAATTAACCCGTTAACCGGAAAAGACCTTGAAAAAGAAATTTATATCCGGAATATGGGACACTCAATATCCGAAGCCATAAACCGACAAGTTGCTCATTATTCTTATCACATCGGACAAATTGTATTAATCGGAAAAATAATTCGGAATGAAAAGTGGAATTCCCTTTCAATACCCAAAGGGAAGTCTAAAGAGTATAATAAAGAAAAGTTTTCCAAGCCGAAAAGAAAAGAACATTTCACAGACGACTTATAAAAACCTTGGGCACATTGAAAAAACATTTGGTATATCAAAAACCGATTTGAAAATCAGACCTGTTTATCACAAATAAAAAAACATCTTGAGCAAAACCCCCGGTGTTTTCCAAAATATTGTTTCAAACCTTTGATATTTCCACCTGTCCGCCAAGGTGGGAAACATCGAAGCTTTTTTTCATTTGAGGCTTGATACAATTTTAATTAAGTTTAATTGAAAATATTAGAAGAATATAAACCAAGTGATAAATGCAATGTTTAGTAATATACGCATTGCGCATAGCAAGATGTTAGCCATTATTGTAAAAGACCAAATATGCCAACAACAATACGTGAAATATTAAATGAATTTGACTTAGAAATAAGTGGTAAAGTAAAATGGGGGCAAGATATTTCTTCCAAAAAATGTGGATTATATATTGTGGCTATTACCAATGACCCTGATGTGTTGGAATGTTGGGAAAACCCAAAAATAAATGAAATCGAAGTTCAAAATTGGATTGAATTAATTCAGAAATGCTGGAAAACACTAAGTGTTGATAAAAAACCAGCATCTAAATCGAATTTAATAAATCGACTAAATAAATTATGGTTACCCGATGAAACAATTCTGTACATAGGGAAAGCAGGCCCAACAAAAACAAGAACAATAGAAAAGCGAGTAAAGGAATATTTCAATACACGACTTGGATGCAACAAAAAACACGCTGGCGGAAACTGGGTTAACGTATTGACAGAATTAAATGAATTAACTGTTTATTTCTCTGAATTTGAATTATCAGAATATCACCGAATTGAAGAAACCGAAACAAAATTGATTGAGTATTTTTCTAATAATGTTTCTGCTAAGACTAAGAATAGACTTGTTGACAAGATAAATTGTTTTCCTTTTGCCAATAAGGAAATTCACTACAAAGAAAGTGGTAGGAAAATTAGAAAAAATCACGGATTGGGTGGCCAAACAATAGATTGTGGTAACAAATGGAAGAAAGAGATATGAACAGTAAACAGTTAGCCAAAAAGTGGCCTTATAAAAGACATAAAGAGTTTGAAAAAGAACTTAGGAATTCAGCGAGTTTGTGGTTTGCAAACAAAGGATTTTCTACTCATAGTAAAATGCCATATTGCCTTGACAAGTGGGATAGTTGGAAAAAGAATATTATTCTGCCGGAAATATCGAACTACATTGAAAAGTTCAAGAACAAAAGCGAAATTGAGAGCAAACCATTTCCGTTACACAAATACATACACCACGGACTTAGTAGTCAAGCAATGGTTTTCAATCTGATTGGGGCATTAATTACCCGTAACGATTTGTCGCCTTTAATTGACCTTTTAAAAAGCAAAGGAATAAGCAATTTAGAATTAATCAATCACGCTGAATTTGAATACGAAGACAGAAATGTATTTAATGAAGATACTGGACAACCGACATCAATAGATTTAGTGCTTTTTGACAACAGTGAAAACCCCAAAATATTTATTGAGAGCAAATTGGTTGAAGCAGAATTTGGAGGATGTTCTGTTTTTAAAAAAGGTGATTGTGCTGGTCAAAATCCAATAAATAACAAAGAAGAATGTTACTTGCATTTTATTGGAAGAAAATATTGGGAACTAATTGAAAAATTCGGATTTAACGAAAAATTGAAAACCGAAAAGATTTGTATCCTCGTTAATTACTATCAGTTTTTTAGAGAAATTCTACTAAGTCTTGAAAAAGAAGGAATATTTGCACTGTTATATGATGAACGAAGTCCAGTATTTAATTATTCAATAAATGGAAAAACAAAAGGATTAATTCCTTTGTTACTTGATTTTGTCCCTGAAAAACATAAAGACAAGATAATTCTAATAAGCATTCAAGAAGTAATAAGTTCAATTTCAAAATATAAGAAACATAATGACTGGATTGACGAATTTAAAATGAAATATGGACTGGAATGAAAACAACAAATAGCTAACAAAGGCTATACGTAATGCGGGTAAAGTGCTAAATATGAGCATTATAGTAATAAATGAAATTAGTAGTAAATTGAAAGTTCAGTCTTTCAAAATCCCGCACTACGCATAGCCTGGAACGTTACCTGCAAGGCAAAAAAGGAAAACAGAAAATATGAAATTAAATAAAGGAAATATAGTTAAGAATTTGATTTCAACTGAACCGGTTGTGATAACCTCTATTCAAGATTTTGGTAATGATGTTAGCCTTGAATATACAGGTGTTAACACCCGAGAGAATGGAGATGTTATTTTATCAAAAGAAGAACTAGAAACTCTTGAATTAGTATCACAAAAAGGATCATTTGACTTTTCCGGTGATCCTAACAAATTTACACTTTACACAGAAGCAGAAAGAATAAAATCAGCATTTCAGTTTGACCCTCTTTTTGCCGTTAATTGCAGTATTGTCGATCCACTGCCGCATCAGGTAGAAGCTGTTTACAGATATCTGCTCCCATTACCCAGAATTAGGTTCTTGCTGGCTGATGATACAGGCGCAGGTAAAACAATAATGACAGGACTCTTAATTAAAGAGTTATTATTACGGGGACTTTTAGAGCGAATATTGATAATTACACCGGGTGGATTGACCAAGCAATGGCAAGAAGATGAATTAGGCTTAAAGTTTAACATTCAATTTAAACTTGTTGACAGACCCATTTTTAATTCTGATCCGAATATTTTCAATAATTCGAATAAATTGGTTACATCAATCGATTTTATACGAAATGAAGATGTACTAAATGTTGTAAAAGAGAGTACTTGGGATTTAATTGTAGTAGATGAAGCTCATAAATTATCTGCCTATGATTATGGCAGTAAAAGATACCGCAGTAAACGTTATGAAGCTATAGAAATTCTTGCTCAGCAAACAGAGCACCTTTTGCTATTAACCGCAACTCCTCATCGTGGAAGACATGATACATTCAGAAATTTATTACAACTATTAGACAGAGACATTTTTTCAACCAATGAACTTGTTACCAATAGAATAAACATATCGGATGATGAGGTTACCAATAAGTTCTTTATCAGAAGGTTGAAAGAAGACATGACCGACTGGAAAGACAGACCATTATTTAAACCGAGACATACAAAAACCGTTGAATACAAATTAACAGAGGTTGAAAAAAGACTGTACGATCAAGTAACAAAGTATTTAACTGTCAGAAGAGAAGAAGCCGCAGAACAAAATAATATTCATGTATCGCTTGCTTTAATGGTGATGCAGCGCAGACTTACAAGTTCTATTTATGCAATCATGCGGACTCTCCAAAACAGATACAATGCCTTGAATGGCTTAGTCGAGTTGATCAGGAAGAATCCAACTTTGTGGAGTAAACGTATGGATTATGACGTTGAATTTAATGATTATGATGATTACTCGGAATTAACTGACGAGGAAAGAGAATCTCTTGAAAGGATTTTCAGCGACCCGAAGAAATTCAAACTTTTTACTACGGCAAAAAATATTCATGAGATCGAAGATGAACGAAATCAGGTTAATGAACTTAAGGAATTAGCTGAAGAATTATATCACAACAATACCGAAGAACAAAAACTGAAAAGGCTATGGCAATTTTTAACTGATGAGAATGTCTCGGATGGAAGAAAACTGGTTTTGTTTACCGAGCATAAGGATACGCTTGATTATCTTGAGAGAAAATTAACAAATCAAGGTTATAAAGTTCAAACCATATACGGGCAAAAATCAGTTGATGAAAGGCGGAAGGCTCAGGATGAATTTGCCGGAGATAGTCAAATCTTATTAGCAACGGATGCAGCAGGCGAAGGGATCAATCTGCAATTTTGTAATCTCATGATTAATTGGGATATACCTTGGAATCCTAACAGACTTGAGCAGCGCATGGGAAGAATACACCGTTACGGGCAGAAGGAAGAAGTCCATGTGTTTAATCTTGTTGCTCAGAATACCAGAGAAGGTAAAGTAATGCGGCGGCTTTTACAGAAATTGGACATTATCAGAGAACAAATTGGCAACGACAGGGTTTATGACGTTATTTCGGATATTTTTGATGGTGTTAATCTGGAAGATATCTTAAAATCCACGCTTGAGGGCGAGGTAAATTCATTTAACGAGGCTATAGATAATAGTTTTACCGCTGAAAAAGTGAAGGAAAAAATTAAAGCTCAAAAAGAGGAATTGGCTTGCAAGAGAATTGATTTTGAAGCTGCGAAAAAATTGATGGACGATTCTCTCGAAAAGAGGTTAATCCCAATTTATTTGGAACGTTTTTTCAGGAAGACATTTATAAGTTTGGGTGGAAAAATAGATGACGAAAACGAATTTGTGAAGTTGAGGCAAGTACCTGAAAAAATTATTGAGCATCTTAAAGAGAATTTCAATATACGGTATGATATTACTAAAATGATATTTACCTTCCATAAGGAGGTTTTTTTGGACAAAAGGAAAACCGGTAAATATGAAATGTTGTATTATCTGAATCCGGGAAATCCCATCTACGAAGCCGCTGTTGAGGTTGCGCTTTCAGATTTTAAAGAGGAGGTTTTAAAGGGAACCATTTTAGTTTCTCCTGAAGAAAATGAACCCTATTTCTCCTATTTCGTCCGTTCGCAGATCACTGATAATACAAAAAAACAAAATATAGCGGATGAAAAACTGGCTTTGGTTTACGGTAATTCAGACAACTTTTCCATTACTTCGCCAGCAAAATTAATCGATTTGGTGCCGCCTAATGAATACGCTAAACAAATTACTCCGCCTGAACCGATTAGCGAAGATGAGATTGTAAAGTGGAGTTTCGTAAATATCACCAATCCGCAATTTAAAGACGCACAAATAAGAGTTAAAGAAGATGTGGAATTAAGAAAGCAATATATGGAAGATGGTTTTTCTTCCTTGATAATGGACTATACCCAAGACTTAACAGAGCTTAGGGAAAAACTTCTATTGGGTAACAATAAAGTTGAGGATAAAATAAAAAAAATAGAATCAAAAATTGCGGAATTAGAGGAACGCAAAAAAAATAGAATAGCCGAATTGGAACAAAGAATGCAGCTAAAAAGAAAACCACCTAAAGTTTTAGGCTCTGCTTATGTAGTGCCTTTGTCGCAGGTAGAATACAAAACTCATTACGGTATGAGCAGGGATGATGAAGTAGAACAAATTGCTATGGAAATAGCCATGAAATATGAAAAAGATAATGGCCGGATTTGCGAAGACGTAAGCGAACAAAACCTTGGTTTTGATTTGAAATCGGTAGATGCTGAATTAATTAAAAGATATATTGAAGTAAAAGGAAGAGCGGCTGAAGGACCAATTATGATTTCTGAAAATGAAATGAACCGGCTAAGACAATTGGGCGATACAGCCTGGTTGTATGTTGTTAGCAATTGTAAGACGGAACCTACCCTTTTCCGTATTCAAAATCCCGGGAATAAATTAGTGTATAAAGAATTGTCGAAGGGAATTCAATATCTGGTTCCTATGGAAGAATGGAAAGAAAAAGCAAATAAATAAACTTTTTGTCTGCGATAAGTATCGAATTTCGTATCTTTACGCAGACAATCGGGAAGAAAATGCAAGAAAACGGTAAAATATCAGACTGGGTAAACCAACAACTTGCCTTAGGAAAGTATAGTTTCACCCTCGCTTATCTGTATGATAAGATGCCGGATAAATCTGATAATTCCATAAAACTGGCTTTAAAAAGGCTGGTCGATAAAAACAAAATCATTTCGGTTTACAAGGGCTTTTATATAATTATTCCCCCCGCTTATTCCAACTTGGGATTTCTTCCTCCCAATATGTTTATAGATGATTTGATGAAATATCTAAAAAGACCATACTATATTTCATTACTCTCGGCTGCGGCATTGCATGGCGCGGCGCACCAGCAGCCGCAAATCCATTTTGTCTGCACAACTTTGCCAAGTATGCGTAACACCAATAAAAAAGGAGTGCACATAAAATATGTAAGCAAAAGAGATTTTCCGGAATCTCATATTATACAAAAGAAAACGGAAAGCGGTTATGTGAATTTGTCAGACCCCATTTTAACTTGTTTGGATTTGATTAATTATCAAAAATCAATTGGCGGGCTTAACAGAGCCGCAACAGTAATTAATGAATTATCGGAAGTGATAAGGGAGGATGAAATAAATTCCGGCATCCTCAATTTAGCGCCTTTTGCAAATATTCAGCGATTGGGGTATTTGTGGGAATATGAGTGTGGGCAAGCAGGCTTATCCGATGCATTATTCAAGATTATTAAAAAGTCGTCGCGTCCCTTAAAGGGTTATAAATTAAATCCGGCTGCGGACTTGCAAAAGCAAAACAATAAAAACAGATGGAAAATTAATGTAAATACCAAAATTGAGATTGACGAATGATACCGAGAGCATATATTACCGAATGGACACAGTATGCTCCGTGGAAATCTAACGAGCAAGTAGAACAAGACTTGATTATTTGCCGTGTGTTGGTAGAAATATTTTCCGATAAGTTTTTATCCGAAGAATTGGCATTCCGCGGAGGCACGGCTCTTCACAAATTATATTTGCAGCCTCAGCCGAGATACTCCGAAGATATAGATTTGGTTCAGGTTAATGAAGGTTCCATCGGACCCGTTTTAGATAGAATAAGAGAACTGCTCGACCCTTTGTTTGAATCAAAAGCGAGGTACAAAAAAACATTAATTAGCAATAAATTAACTTATAAGTTTCAATCGGAATTCCCTCCGGTTCAGAATATGAAATTAAAAATTGAAATTAATTGCAGAGAACACTTTACGGAATTGGGATATGTAAAAATTCCGTTTGAAGTAAACTCAAGATGGTATAAAGGTTCATGCGGGATAAACACATACAAGCTGGAAGAACTGCTGGGGACTAAACTGAGAGCGCTTTACCAAAGAAAAAAAGGAAGGGATTTATACGACCTGTATCAAGCATTTATAAAAAACAGTGAAATTGATATTAATGAAGTAATAAAGTGCTATTATTATTACATGAATCATTCCGACGGGAAACCGCCTGATAGAGAATTGTATATTAATAACCTGGAAGAAAAAATAGATGACCCGGAGTTTATTGGAGACACAACAGCCTTGATACGACCGGAAGAAAATTGGAATTCCGAAGAAGCGTATAAATTAATTAAAACCGAAATTTTAGAGAAATTATGAGCAAACCGAAAAAACTGATTGAAGTGGCAATGCCGGTAAAAGAAATATCGGCTGAAAGTTTAAGAGATAAAACTATCAGAAAAGGACATGTTTCTACACTGCATAAGTGGTGGGCAAGGAGACCTTTACCAGTTTGCAGGGCTGTTGTATTTGCCAGCCTGGTGCCTGATCCTTTGGATGATAATTGTCCGCAGCAATTTAAAGAGGCAATTGAATTATTGCTCGGTAAGAATAATGATTTGCAGGGAGACCCTTACAAACCTTACGAAGATATTCCTCACACGGCAGTAGTTGACAAAATGGAGGACAACTTACGAAACCGGCTGATGTTGTTTATAGGTAAGTTTTCTGATAAATATGTTCAAAACGAAAAATCAGGAAAAGAAACACCTCCAAAAGAAAAATTAAATAATTTTTCACTTATAGACGGTGATATTAAAAATGATGAAATAAGTATTGGGCGCGCCCGTAAACTTATTTTTGTAAGCCATAATGCCGAAAGCGGGAAAACCACAAGCGAATTATTAGCAGAATATGAACAACTGAACAACAATATAAAAAAAGCGGAAGCTGAATTATATAGCTACCCGAACAGGCACATTGAAACGGAAGAAGTGAAGAAGTTAGAAAAAGCCAAAGACGACGCCATTGCCGCTTTTTTGGCAAAAATGCCGAAAGTGTTTGACCCCTTTGCCGGCGGCGGCGCCATACCTTTGGAAGCCGCCCGGCTGGGCTGCAACAGTTACGGCAACGATATTAACCCCGTAGCCCATATCATACAAAAAGGAAGCTGCGAGTTCCCGCAGAAATACGGCAAACCGATTACTTACGGCAAAGATGAGTTTATAAAATTTTATGGCGAAAACGAATTTTATAAGCAGCAAGAAAAAGGAAATGTTTTTGGGGACAGGGTAAATATACCAAACCGTTTGGCCTTTGATGTTGAATTTTATGCCAAAAAACTTTTGGAAAATGTAGAAGCGGAAATTGGACATTATTTTCCCAAAGATAAGGAAGGTAAAAGACCTGTTGCTTATCATTGGGCTAGAATAGCTAAATGTGAAAATCCAACTTGTAATGCCAAAGTACCACTTCTAAAACATTTTTATTTATCAACCAAACCTGGAAAGAAAGTTCATTTGATACCTAGAATAAAGGGCAATGAAATTTTATTTGAAATCGGTCATGGTGAGATTTCTTTAACTGGATGGAATAACAGAGGTAATTTAAAATGTCCTTGTTGTAATCAAATAACAGATGTGAATGCTATTAAAAAACAATCACGGGAAAGGAAACTCGAAAAACAAATAATTGCGGTTATGATAAATTCTAAATATGGTAAAAATTATAGACTTCCACGTGAGGACGAGTTAAATATTATAAATGATATTCCTCAATCAATTGAATCTATTAGACCAACCGAAAAAATGCAAAGAAATTCGGCTGGAGGAGATACTTTCAGTTGGGGTATATCTGAGTGGGGTCAATTATTTTCAAAAAGGCAATTATTAGTGATTCAAACATTTGTAGATAAATTAAACTATTTTAATGAAAATTTATTTGATCTAGAAAAACATTATGAAAAAGCAGTTAGTACTTATCTGAGTATATGGATTAGTAGAATTTGTACTTATTATACAGAGTTTGGCGTTTTTAATACTAAGCAAGAGATTTTTGCTCCAATATTTGGAAGACAGGCTATTCCAATTGTATTTGATTTTCCCGAGGGGAATCCGTTTACTACTATTACAGGTATGAGTGTCATTAATCAACTAGATTTAATTCTTGATGTTATTAAAAATAATAACCTAACATTTTCAGCCAATGTTCAAAACGTCTCAAGTGGTGAACTAGAGCAATTTAACGATTCCTTCTTTGATGTAACAATCACTGATCCACCTTATTATGATGCTATAGCATATGCCGACCTTTCAGATTTTTTCTACATTTGGATGAAAAGAACATTGGGGAAGAGTTATCCATTTAATTTTGCATTTCCTCAAACACCAAAAAATGAAGAATGCACTGCCCTCAAACATCATCACAATAACGATCTTGATAGTGCGAATAATCATTTCGTATCAAAATTATCATTGATTTTTAAAGCAATCGAAAAGCAAACGACTGATTTAGTTTCTATTATGTTTGCTCATCAAAGTACGAAAGCTTGGACAACACTTTGTAATTCAATTTTACAATCTAATATGAACATCAATGGTAGTTGGGCATTTGATTCTGAAGTTAATTATGCAATGAAGGCTAACCAAGCTTTTTTATCATCTTCGGTAACAGTTGCATGCAAGCCATCTATAAAAACAGGCATTGGAGATTATAAAGAAGTTCAAAGAGATATTTATAAAGTTATTAAAACTGAAGTAAAAGAACTCTATGCTTTAGGTTTTAGGGGCGCTGATTTGCTGACGGCATGTTTTGGTAAAGCGGTTTCCGTATTCGGCAAATATGAATCGGTAGAAAAAGCAGACGGTTCGGTAGTTACCGTTGCGGAACTATTGGAAATGGCGCGGGAAGCCGCCTTTGACGCCATTATAAGCGATATTGAAACGGACGACCTTACCAAGTTTTATATCGGCTGGCTTAATCTCTTCGGCTTTTCCGAAGCCGTGCATGATGATGTAAGGCGTATTTCTCAAATTGGTTTAAGTGTGGATATATCCGATATTTATCATCAAAATATTTTGGTAAAGAACGGAGATAAAGGCATGCTGGGTTCCATGTCGGCGCGTATCTCCGCGGATAAAAACTTGGGTTTACGTCCGCAAAAAAACTACGATATTGATATTGCGCAGCGGATGATGTTTTTGTTCGATCCTAAAAACGGAACGCGTTCCGCATTGTTAAAATACATTTCGGAAAAAGCTCCAACATCAGAATCATCAATATGGAGAGTTTTGAATTCACTGGCAGAACTGCTCCCCAAATCAAAAGAGATAAAAGACCGAGAGTTAGCAACCGGTTTGTTGAGTAATCAGGAAAACTTATTACGAGAAGCTAAAAATATAGAAAATGCTTCCGACGAACAAATTAAAATAGAGTTTTAGTAAAACAGGTGCAGTATGAAAAATAATAGAAATAATTTAGACAAAGCATTAGGGCAATTTATAGAAGCAATTCGTTTGTTCCTTGTTTCGGAATTAAAAAAAGAGTACGGTAAATCCTGGGAATTGGAGTATTACAATTCCCTTTCCGAGAAACAAAAAAGTGATTGGGACAATCAAAGTAAAGGGGGGCGTGAAACAAGCAGCCTTATAGATTTTAATAATCTCGGGACGTTCGCAATCAAACAAAAAAAGTTTTTACAAAAGTTTTTCGGGCGCGATGCTAATAATCTTCCTACAAAATTTAATGAGATTACAGATGCGCGGAATATGTTTGCCCATTATGATAATTGGGACAATGACATTGCCGAAACTGCTTTCCTGCATATGATTGGCATTGCAAAAACTCTTTCGATGAACGAATTGGAGAATGAAATCCGGAATTTGAAGGATAATAAATCCGTTGAAGAACAGATAGCGGAAGAGAAAAAAACATCTCCGGCAGTTAAAACATCCACCACGGCCTGGTTCAATAATGTAAAACCACATTTAGACATTCGCCAGGGTAATTTGGATGAATCGGTATTTGCCGCTGATTTGGCTGAGGTATCAAAAGGTTCCGGACGAGCAGTTTATAATAACCAATCTATGTTTTTCGATAAAACATTTTTTACCGAAGGATTAACTAATATTTCCAATAGAGTTGTTAAGGGATTGAATGGGAATGAAGATGGAGAAAACAGAGTAATCTCTTTGCAGACCGGTTTCGGGGGAGGAAAAACACATACTCTTATTTCTTTGTATCACTTAGCTAAAGCCGGAAAAGACATTTCAGCTAATGCTAAAGTGAATGAAAAACTTTCGGTAAAACCAAAATATGAGAAAGTAAATATTGCCGTATTTACCAACAAAACAAATGACCCGACACAAGGTAGAGAAATAGACGGCTTACATATTAAAACCATCTGGGGCGAATTAGCCTATCAATTAGGCGGCAAAAAGCTTTATGAAAAAATAAGACCTAACGACGAGGCAAGAACTGCGCCTAAGGGTTTGTTTTTGGATATACTAAAGACGGCAGCGCCTTCTTTAATATTAATAGATGAGTTAGCAGATTATTGCGTAGCAGCAGCCGGAATAACCGTTGGAGGCACCACTCTTTCCGATCAAACAATTAGTTTTATGCAGGAGTTCACCGAATCGGTTTCGCGTGTTAAAAACAGTGTGGCGGTTATAACGCTTCCGGCAAGTGTACAAGAGGTGGCAAACTCCTCGCAGGCGGCGGCAATACTGCAAAGCCTTGAGAGCAGGGTAAAACGTGTGGGTGCAGATACCAAGCCCGTTGCCGAGGAAGAGATATTTGAAGTAATTCGCCATAGATTGTTTGAGGGTATTGGCGATAGAGAAGTTACAGAAGGCGTCTTGGCTTCTTACAGCGAAATGTATCAAAATCTTTGGACTGAATTGCCCAGCCGGTCAAACAAATCGGAATATGTTGAAATGATGAGAAGGTCATATCCTTTTCATCCTGAATTGATTAATATATTTAAGGATAAGTGGGCAAGTCATCCGCAGTTTCAAAGAACGCGCGGTGTATTAAGGCTTTTAGCATCTATTGTTTCGGATTTATGGAAACGAAGAAATAGCCTTGTAGGAAACCATACATTAATACATCCTTCCCATCTTCAATTGGATAATTTGGATACACTCACCGGAGAGATAAAGAAATTATATGGTTTTGGGTACGATGCTGTAATCAGCGCTGATGTTTGTGGTATCAATTCCAATGCGTATCAGATTGATCAAGACAAACCTGCGTTTAATGAACATGCCCTTACGCAGGGTATCGCTACCGCTATTTACCTTAATTCTTTTGGAAGCAAAGGTGTAAACAAAGGAATAACAGTGAAGGAATTAAAACTGCAGTTACTTGTTCCCGATGGTTTTAATCACAACAGCATCAACAGTAGTTTGGACGAATTGCAGAATAAAGCCTATTATTTATACTACTCCCAAGCTGGAGCTTCCGAACAGCGTTTTTGGTTTCATACAAAACCCAATTTAAATATCCTGGTCAATAATGCATTATCGGATATTAAGAATGAAAGAATAGAAAGTCAGATTATTAATCTTTTGGAAGAGAAAGCATTAAAAGTTACAAAAATTAAAACAATTGTAAATCCTAAAGGAGACATACCGGAATTGAAATCGCCATCCTTGATAATAATGCCTCCGTCATTACCCCATAATGGAAACAAGAAACTTGAATCAGCCATAAAAGAAATTGCTTTGAAGAAAGGGAATTCCGATAGGATATATAGAAATACGATTCTATTTTTATCAATTTCATCACAGGGAAAAGCAGTATTGTATGGTGTAATACGGGAATACCTTGCCTGCAAAAAGATAAAAGATGAGTATCAGACTACTTTGGAACAAGAACAAAAAATAGAATTAAGAAACAGAACCGAAGAAGCGCAAAAGAAAATGCAGCATGAATTGGTAACAGCCTACAATCAAATACACAAATATTCTGCTGCTAAAGGTGTTAATACTATTGAACTCAAACAATTTGCCGATACATTGGACAGGCAAATATCAACTAATCTTTTCGATAAATTAAAGGAAGAAGAATACTTATTGGAATCAGTGGGGTTAAATACGTTAAGAAAAAATAATCTGCTCCCCGAAGATGGCAAACCAATTCAAGCGGCTCAGGTATTAGAAGCATTTCTAAGATATGATGACAAGCCAATGATTGTAGATAAAAGCGCTATTCAAAATAGCCTTACAAAGTATTGTTACAATAAGCAGTTTGCCATTGCCTCCAGGTCCACAGAAGATTGGACAAAAATGTTTTTCGGCGAAACAATTCCAATGTTTGATATAGAAGATGAAACCTATTGGCTTGTTTCTTCCGGTGATTATGAAAATTGGTTGAAGAGCCATACTAAGCCAGAGGAAGACATTGGTGGAGCAGCAGTGCCGGATACCGGCGCCACAGTTGGAGGAACATCTGATATTCCGGAAGAAGGAGAAGATGCTGTTGAAGAAAAACTCATTTCAAAATTAGTAGTTTCAGGAACGGCAAACGCTCTGGCATTTAATCAGCTTTTCAATTCATTTATTATGCCTTTGAAAAAGAATGATGTAAAAATTGAGTTTAAAATAACTGCAAAGTCAAATGCAAATTACCCAATTACCGAAAATAGTCAGCAGTACAAAATTGTGAAAGAATCTGCGAGCCAGATGGGATTTGAGTTGGAGGAGGAATAGAATTAAGAAAGCCAAGCAGGCAACAAAAGCTATAAGCAATCCCGAAAAAAGACTCGGGACTGCTCATAGCAAGTTCGTTGCATCGTGACAGCACATAATTTTTTAAATATCAATCTCCTTTTTTTGCACTAAATCCCGATAATCTTTTTCCGTATCAATATCCTGCAGTATTTCCCTGTAATCACATTCCCATATTTTTTTAATAAACATTTTATTTCCGCTTACAATTTTAAGATTGGATTCAACCTTTTCGTTTAATATTAAACCGAACAGCGACTTGTTTACCAAAACCGGATGCCCGCATTTGTCTTTGTATTTGGGCTGAACCCAATTATGCTTGTTGTCAATTTCATTTATAAAATCACCGTAAAATTTTTGCGGCAGCGCGGGCTGGTCAACCTGATGAATAACAGCCCAATCGCAATCGGCACATTCCAAAATACCCGCTTGAATTGAGCCGAACATACCAACGTCAAAATTCTTGTTATGAACAAAAACAATTTTATCCGTAATCTTTTTATTTTTCAGTATTTCTTCTTTTAAAAGCTCTTTTTTATAACCCGTAACGATAATTACCTTTTCACAAACTTCGTTTAATTTTATAATTATATTTTCGACAAAAGATTTTCCTTTATACAAAGCCAACGGCTTAAATTCACTCATTCTGCTTGAATAACCTGCAGAAAGTATAATT
The DNA here is from genome assembly GCA_964486645.1 of uncultured Ignavibacteriaceae bacterium. Lineage (GTDB taxonomy): Bacteria > Bacteroidota > Ignavibacteria > Ignavibacteriales > Ignavibacteriaceae. Next base: position 26,534 of record CAZAOG010000004.1, read on the forward strand.
CCGGTAATCATCATGGTTAAAATTTATTTTTTGCTTTTCCAAAAATTATTCTACAATTTAAATTAACAAATAACAAAGAATTAATATCCCTTTTAATAATTTTATGAAAAACGCATATATAATTGACGCGGTAAGAACACCGATAGGAAAATACGGCGGTTGTTTAAGCGGGGTTAGACCGGATGATCTTGCGGCGCTTGTAATTAAAGCTTTACTAAACAGAAACAAGAACATTGATGTCGGTTTAATTGAAGACGTAATATTGGGCTGCACAAACCAAGCCGGAGAAGACAACAGAAATGTTGCAAGAATGGCTTTGCTTCTGTCCGGTCTGCCGGTAGAAGCAGGAGGGGTTACGGTTAACAGATTATGTGCCTCCGGCATGCAGGCTGTTATGGATGCGGCAAGGGCAATAATGGTAGGTGACGGCAGCGTGTTTGTTGCCGGCGGCGTTGAAAGTATGTCAAGGGCGCCTTATGTAATAGGTAAATCGGAAAAACCATTCGGCAGAAAACCCGAAATGTATGATTCTACTATCGGCTGGCGATTTACCAATAAAGAACTTGTTGAAAAATACTTCCCTTACTCAATGGGTGAAACTGCGGAAAACCTTGCCGATAAATATAATATTATTAGAGAAGAACAAGACCTGTTTGCATACAAATCGCAGCAAAAATATAAATCCGCTTCCGAAGACGGGAAGTTTAAAGATGAAATTATTCCTGTTTTAATTCCTCAAAAAAAGAAAGACGACTTAATAATCGATAAAGACGAACACCCGCGGCCTGATGTGACGTTAGAAAAACTTTCAACATTAAAACCCGTTTTTAAAAAAGACGGCTCCGTTACCGCCGGTAATTCATCGGGCATTAACGACGGCGCATCCGCTCTCTTGGTTGTTTCGGAAGAAATGGTTAATAAGTTCGATTTAAAACCGATGGCTAAAATCGTATCAATGGCTGTTGCCGGCGTGGACCCCGCTTTTATGGGCGTCGGTCCCATACCCGCAACCAATAAAGCGTTAAAACGCGCGGGATTAAAAATTGAAGACATGGATTTAATAGAATTAAACGAAGCGTTTGCGGTACAAAGTATTGTGTGCATTAACGAACTGAAATTAAATACCGAAATATTAAACGTTAACGGCGGAGCAATTGCCCTGGGTCATCCTTTGGGCTGCACAGGTGCAAGAATTACTACTACTTTACTGCACGAAATGAAGAGAAGAAATGATGTAAAATACGGACTTGCTACTTTATGTGTCGGCGTCGGACAGGGAGCTTCGATTATATTTGAAAAGCTTTTTTAAGTTATTCAAAAAGAAAGTATCTACCGACAGAAATAGCAAAGAAAAAATAGTTTTTAAAGTGTTGTGATATGAAATCAAATTGTAAATAATGCTTTTTGAATTATGAATGAAATTTTATCCGGAAAAGAATACCGGGATTGGCTTAAAGAGTTAAAACAAAAAGTCAGACAGGCTCAGATAAAAGCCGCAGTAAAAGTAAACACTACATTACTTGAATTTTACTGGGAACTTGGAACCGATATTGTGGAAAAACAAAAAAGCGCAAGTTGGGGAAGCGGTTTTTTAAAACAGTTGAGCAAAGATTTAACGGCTGAATTCCCAGACATAAAAGGGTTTTCAGAAGTTAATCTCAGCTTTATTCGACGCTGGGTTGCGTTTTATAAAAAACACGATACTAATTTCGTCACAACTTGTGACGAAATTTCCAAGAAGATTATTCCCCAATTAACACAAATTCCTTGGGGGCATAATAGAGTAATTATTTCCAAATGTAAATCGAAAGAACAAGCTCTTTTCTATGTAAATAAAACCATTGAAAACGGTTGGTCACGCTCGGTTTTGACTCATCAAATTGAAAGTCAACTTTACAAACGACAAGGAAAAGCAATTACCAATTTCGCGAAAACGTTACCATCGTCTCAGTCCGATTTGGCAGGAGAACTTATAAAAGATCCGTACAATTTCGATTTTTTAAGTCTGCGCGAAGATTATAACGAACGTGAATTAGAGAGCGCTTTACTTGACCACATTACTAAGTTTTTACTAGAACTCGGTTCCGGTTTTGCTTTTGTAGGCAGACAAAAAGCATTGCAAGTTGGCGAAAGAGAATTTTTTATCGATTTGATTTTTTACCATACTAAAATGCAATGCTATGTTGTGGTGGAATTAAAAACGGTCGATTTTGAACCCGAGTTTGCCGGAAAATTGAACTTCTACATCAAAGCGATAGATGAAAAAATAAAAACGGAAAGGGACAACTCCACTATCGGAATTCTTATTTGCAAAAGCAAAGATAAAACGGTTGTGGAATATGCGCTCAGTGATATTTACAAACCGATGGGAGTTTCCGAATATCAATTAATACAATCATTGCCGGACTATCTTAAATCAAGTCTTCCGAGCATAGAGGAAATTGAAGCTGAATTTGAAAAGATTGAGACAAATGAAAAATAATAATTTAAAAAATCGTGCTGCCTATGCTTCTGCCCCCGTCAACGTGAATTATTTGCCCCGTAATAAAATCACTTTCGTTAGAAAGTAAAAATGAAACCACATTTGCTATATCCTTTGGTTTGCCGATTTTTTTAGTAGGCTGCGCATCAATTAAATCTTGTAAAACTTTTTCCGGTAAATTCCGTGTCAAAGGAGTGTCTATTAGTCCCGGCGCGACGGCATTAACGTTTACGTTGTATTTGCCCAGTTCCAAAGCAAGCACCCTTGTTAATCCCACAATACCCGCTTTTGATGCCGTATAATTCGATTGCCCTCTGTTATTTCCTAGCCAAGCTCTTGAAGAAATGTTTACAATTCTCCCGCTTTTTTGTTCTCTCATAATTTTTGCGGCTTCTTTACACATCATCCACGTGCCTTTCAAATTTACATCCACAACCTTATCCATATCTTCCTTCGGCATTTTCCAAATTACATTATCCCTTATTACTCCCGCATTATTTACAACTGCATCTATAATTTCCCGTTCTGATTTAACCCTTGAAAACAGAGATTCTACGTCGTCCTGATTGCTTATATCACATTTTACAAAAAGAAAATTACCGCCGCCCAACTCATCGAGCAAAGCTTTTTCATTTTCTAAATTTATATCCGCTATTACCGCAAAAAATCCGTCTTCAATTAACTTTTCCGTTATTGCTTTACCAATACCTTGTGCACCGCCTGATATTATAGCCGTTTTGTTTTTCATAGCATTTTTTACCTATTTTTAATAAGCATTTTACCTTACTTTAAACTTAACAACTATATAAATTAAACCAAATAAAAAACTTATGTTATTTGGATTTCAGACTAAAAAAGCTTATAATTAACCCAATTAAGTGGATTTATATTTTGTGTTAGTTTTAAAACTTATTATTTGAAATTATGTAAATTAGTATGAAAACCCTACAAAAAACTATAGATAAATGTAAAGAGTTGTCTTTTGACTTAAATTTTACCGAAGCAAAAAACTGGAAAGCAAAGGATGACAGCAGGGTGCTAATCGGCTATATGCCGATATATTTTCCAAGGGAAATTGTTCACGCCGTAAACGGTTTAGCCGTAGGGATACTTGGTACAGGCGACCGAAAACGAATTATCAAGGGCGATGCCTATTACCAATCTTATATCTGCAGAATACCGAGAGGAATAATTGAATTAGCCTTAGATAAACACCTTAAAGATTTTAACGGTTTTGTTTTTCCTTCTATTTGCGACGTTATCAGAAATCTTTCCGGTATGTTCAAACTGCTAAACGTCGGTGAATTTGTAAGTTATTTAGATTATCCCCAAAACTTTGATGCCAACGTAGGCGGAGAATTTTATAAAAGTGAAATTAACAATATACTTGACAACATTAAAAAAATTAACAACATTGAAATTACTCCCGAAAAATTAAATCACTCCATAAAACTTTTTAACACCAATAGAAATTTAATCAACTCAATTTATGACATACGGCAGCAATATCCCTGGCGTTTGACGGCAGAAGAACTTTATTACATAATTAGAGCAGGGATGGTAATTCCCGTTGAAGAACATAACGAAATTCTTGAGCGGGTAAACGAACTAATTCAGAAAGACTCGGGTGAACCGATGGATAAAATAAGAGTGATAGTTTCGGGCTCTTTCTGCGAACAACCGCCTGTCAGCTTGATAAAAACAATCGAATTAGCCGGCTGTTATGTTGTTGACGACGATTTTTTAATCGGATCAAGATGGATTGAAGGTGACGTTAAAGATGATACGGATAGTCCGATTGACGCACTGGTGGACGCATTTCTTACAAAAAGCACTTTTTCATCCTCTCTTTATGATGTCAATAATCCGAAAGAAAAAAGGTTAATCGAGTTGTTCAACAAAAGAAATGCCGACGGAATTATTTTTGCGGCGGCAAGTTTTTGCGACCCCGCATTGCTTGACAGACCTGTTTTACAAAATGCCTGTGAAAAAAACAATATCAGATACATAAGTTTTCAGTACAGTGAAAACACAGGGCAATTTAAAAACATTAAGGAACAAGTCGGTGCTTTCGCGGATTCAATAAAATTGTGGGACGAAGAATTGATTAAAAATTAGTTAATATCAAACAAAGATTTAAATATGGTTAAAAAAGAAAAAAGCATGGTAATTCAAAAAGAGATGATAAGCGGTCTCTTTAAAGATTTAAGCACGGCAAAAGAAACCGGTAAAAAAGTTGTTTACACGTTTGTCCCCGGCAATTTATCCGAATTAATCCATGCTTTTGATATGCTTCCCGTATATCCGGAAATAAACGCTTTGCAATCCGGTATGAGAAAAAAATCGGGTTCGTTTATAAGAGAAGCCGAAAAATACGGTCATTCCGAGGATGTTTGTACGTATGTAAAATGCGATGTTGGAATGATGCTCAAAGGAAATATCGGACCAACGGGAGAGAAACTCCCCCCGCCCGATTTACTTCTTTTAAGTTATACCGGCTGTTTTACTTTTATGAAATGGTTTGAAAGTCTGGAAGATTTATATCCAAACGTTGAAATAGCAATGCTTCATACACCGTATCAAAAAGACGGTGAAATTACAAAAGAAATGACCGAATACATGGTAAAACAACTAAAAGAAGAAGTTATACCCAAAATGGAAAAAGTATCCGGAAAAAAATACGACGAGACAAAACTTAAAAAGATATTAGAAAATTCCGTTAAAACCGAAGACCTGATTGTAAAAATATTTGATACCCCAAAAAACATTCCTACGCCGATTGATGCTTATTTTGCCGGCGTTTACTATATCGGTCCGATTAACATAGGTTTCAGAGGCACTGCGCAAGCGGTGGAATACTATAAAGAATTATATAAAGAGATAAACGAGAGAATCGAATCGGGTCTGGGTCCGATAACACCCGAAGGCGAAATAAAAGAAGAACAATTTCGTCTTGTTGTAGAAGGTCCGCCCAATTGGACAAGCTTTAGGGAGTTTTGGAAATTATTTTACGACCTCGGAGCCGTAATAGTTGCTTCAAGCTACACAAAGGTTGGCGGTGTTTACGATATGGGCTTCAGGCATAATCCTGATAAACCCCTTGAAAGTCTTGGCGAGTATTGTATGAACTGCTACACAAACCTGAATCTTCCGCAAAGAATTGAGCTGCTTGAAAAATGCATAACGGATTACCATGCCGACGGATTTTTGGTTAATTCAATTAAAAGTTGTAATTCTTTTTCCGCGGGACAATTACTTATGATGAGAAAACTTGAAGAAAAATTGGAGATTCCGGTCGGATTTATAGAATCGGATCTGGTTGATCCGAGATATTTTTCTTATGCAAATATTAAAAACAGACTGGAATCTTTTTTCCAAATGTTGGAACAACGTAAACTTATAAACGCAAATTAATTTTTTTGATATTATGAACAAATACTATTTGGGTGTCGATTTAGGTTCAACTACTTCAAAAGCCGTAATAATTGACGAGAAAGATAAAATTATAGGAAGGGGCATAACTAACACCAGAGCCAATTATAAAGTGGCTGCCGATATTGCAAGATTGGAAGCAACATTTGATGCAAGATTTAATATACTCGAAACCAAATTAGACTCGGAAATAAAAGATAATAAAGAAAGCAAAAAATATATTGAAGAACTGAAAGCGATTTTTAAATATCTTCAATTTCATAAAAGGCTGAAATCCCTTCATAAACAACTGCGGCAAACAATAACCGAAACTTTCAATAACCGGAAAGCGGAAACATTATCAAAATATATAGACGAAATTGTAAATACGCTGGAACCGAAAATTAAAGATGAATTTTTGAACGGTAATCTTGGAAACAAGAACCAATTTTTCAGAGATATAATCAGCGAAAAATATAATGCACACGTAGAACAATATTCCAAGGAATTTTTTGAACCGTTGATGTTGATTTTTGATAAAAGCATAACTCCCGTGGAAAATGAAATGGTTGAATATGATTTTCAGGAATTGGTACACAGTTCAATTTCAATTCTTAACGGAAAATATGAAAAGGCGCAAGACGTAAAAAATGAAGATAAAAGCGTGCACTTTGACGCCGAACTTAACCTTTTAAAAGGCAACTTTAATTCCATTTCCGATTCACTAAAAAAACATATCGAACAAATTGCTAAAATGGAAATACACATTGCAAACATGGTCGGTACCGGATACGGAAGAGCTTTATTGCCTTTTGCAGAAGATTGTATTAAATCCGAAATATTGTGTCACGCTTTCGGTGCACACGCAATTTTCCCAAACACAAGAACGGTGCTGGATATAGGCGGACAAGATACAAAAGCAATTCAAGTTGACAGCAACGGATTGGTAACGAGTTTTTATATGAATGACAGGTGCGCGGCCGGCTGCGGTCGTTATTTGGGCTACGTTGCGGACGAATTCAATCTGTCGCTGAACGAAATGGGTCCGCTGGCACTCGATGCCGAAAACGAAGTAAACATTTGTTCAACCTGTACTGTTTTTGCCGGTGCGGAAATAAGAGAACTGTTAAACGTAGGACGACAGCGCGAAGATATATTAGCCGGATTGCACAGAGCAATTGTAATAAGAGCAATGTCATTGATTGCTCGTTCGGGGGGAGTTAGAAACGAATTTACTTTTACGGGTGGAGTCGCCAGAAATCAAGCTGTATTAAAGTATATTAGCGAAATGGTAAAAGACGGCTACGGCGATGATATTACTATTAATATTCATACCGATTCCATTTTTATGGGCGCGTTGGGCGGCGCATTGTTTGCAAGAAGAAACATTACAGCAAAAATTCCTTTAAACTAACTTGGATACATACAATAAAATGAATGACAAAATATTAACAATGGGAATTGACGTAGGCGGCAGCTACATAAAAACCGTGCTTATGGATTTTAACAACAACTATACCGTTTTGGATAAAAAAATTGAAAAGATAAGAAAGAGAAATCCCGTTACCGTTTCAAATGAATTAATAAATACAGTTTTAAAAGCTAACGATATAACTTTTGATGATATTTCCTATCTGGCTTCTACCGGCGAAGGAGAAATGGTTGAAAGAAAAACCGGGCATTTTTACAGTATGACCACCCATGCAAGAGGCGGAATCTTCCTGGCTCCCGGCTCTAAAACAATCGTTGACTTAGGAGCTTTATTCGTAAGAGCCATTAAAGTAAACGAAAACGGGAAAGTATTGGATTATAAAATGACCGGTCAATGCGCTTCTGGTTCGGGACAGTTTATAGAAAACATTTCACGATATTTGGGACTGGCAATTGACGAAGTGGGTGATATTTCCGTAAAAGCCTCAAACCCCGAAACACCTTCGGGAATTTGTGCCGTGCTGGCGGAAACAGATGTGATAAATATGGTATCAAGAGGAATTTCAACACCCGATATTATTAAAGGCATTCATTTGTCCGTGGCTAACAGGGTGGTAAGATTGCTTTCCTCGCTAAAAGCGGAATCTCCTATTTTTCTAACAGGCGGAATGGCAATGAACAAAGGAATGGTTCAGGCAATAGACGAACTCGCGAAAGAAAGTAAATATAACTTTGAAATTATTACACACCCGGATTCAATTTATTCGGGCGCATTAGGGGCTGCTCTTTGGGGCGGTTATAGATTTAAAAAACTGCATAAGCAAACTTCGGCAGTTAGTAATTAAGCACTTTATATTTTAAAAAAATCTGAAAACCATAAATGTGTTATGGAAAAAGAAATTATTTCATCCGTAGTGGAAAGCAAGAATTCGCTTGAATGCGAGCGGCAATTAGAGGAAATTATTCCGAACGTTGCCCTAATGCTGAAAAGAAGCGCTCTAAATTTTTCTGAAAAAACAGCGTTCCAGCACAGAATCAATGACAAATATGTTGGTATAACTTGGAAAAATTTTTACAAAAATATCGTTAACATATCATATAATTTAAGGGAATACGGATTTTTAAAGGGCGACAAGGTAGTAATATTTTCTGAAAACAGACTTGAAATGCTCGAGTTTGAACTTGCCGTTATGTCCTCCGGCGGCGTTGCGGTACCCATCTTTTTTAACTACAACAAAGAAACAGCCGAACAATTAATTAAACACACCGACGCAAATTTTTTGGCTGTAGGCGGAAACGCCCAATTGGAAAAGATAAGCAGCAATTTAAACTTAAAACACATTTTTACCTTCGATTCGTTTGAAAAAATAGATAAAGGAATATTGGGGGAACATAAAAATATCAGTCCGTTTGATATTCTTTTAAAAGAATTTTCGGACAACAATTTTAATTTGAATTTTCAGGCGCACCCCGACGATATATGTTTGAATATGTACACCTCCGGAACCATGGGAAACCAGAAGTGTGTTCAGCTTACACATAAAAATATTTTATCGCAGCAGGCGGCTTTATCCATTTTATGGAATTTAAATGAAAACGACAGATTCTTATCTTTTTTAAGATGGCATCACAGCTTCGGCGGAATATTTGAAATTTTTAACGCACTTTACAACGGTGCAACTTTATCCTTAGAGTCAAGTCTCGGTTTAGACACCGAAACAATATTGGAAAATTGGAAGCTTGTGAAACCCACAATATTTTTCAGCGTACCGATAATTTATCAAGCGTTGGTGGATATGGTGCTTAACGATAAAGAAGCAGAAAAGGCATTTTTTCATCCCGAACTAAAATTTGTGTTTACGGCTGCAGCACCGCTTTCTTCAAGAATATCGGACGAATTTGAAAAAAGAAATATACCCGTAATAGAAGGATGGGGACTAACGGAAACATCCCCTTGCTGCACCATTACGGATCCGAAAACAAAAAGAGACCCGGGTATTGTCGGTTTTCCTATTCCCGGTGTTAAAATAAAAGTTGCCGAAGACGGTGAGATAATGGTTAAAGGACCGAACGTAATGGTCGGTTATTACAAAAACGATAAAGCCAATGAAGGAATTTTCACAAAAGACGGATGGTTTTGTACCGGTGACGTGGGTGAAATTACGGACAGGGGGTTGAGAATTATTACGCGTAAAGACAGAATTTTTAAACTTATGAACGCCGAAAAAATTATTCCTACAAAAATAGAAAGCAATATCACCAAAAAATGTAATTTTATTTCTTATGCTTATGTTGCAGGCAACGGTAAAAAATATCCGGTCGCTTTGCTTTTTCCGAACAGAAATTTATTGAATAAAGATTTGGACGGGTTTGATTTGGAATTTGAAAATTGCACTTGTCCGAAAACCTTGGAAGAATTATCCAAATGTTTACAACATTGTTTGAACGAAGTTAACTGCGGTATAAAACAAAAGTTCTCAAGAATTAATACCGCTATGCTGATTGACGGAAATCTTTCCGTTGAAAATAAAACACTAACGCCTTCGATGAAACTTGCTCCAAATAACGTAAAAGAAGTTTATAAAGCATATATAGAAAAACTATATGGTTCCGACACGGAAATAAAAGAACAAGTATATATAATTCCGTTAAATAATTAATTACCGGTATTTTAAAATGTACAAAATAAAGACTACAAGGCTCTTAAAAGAAATAATGCAAAATTATTTCAGCGATTTTAATAACGGACACAAAATCGCCTGGTGTTCAAGCGCGGGACCCTCCGAGCTGCTGAGAGCTTTTGGATTTAAAGTTTATTTCCCCGAAAACCACGGAGCCTTGCTCGGCGCAACAAGAACCGCGGGAGATTATATTCCGGCCGCTACCAAACTCGGATACTCTACCGATATCTGTTCGTACTTAACCGCCGATATCGGTTCTTATTTAACCAAGACTTCTCCTCTGCTTGCCCATTACGGTATAAAAGAAATTCCCAAACCTAATATTATAGTTTACAACACCAATCAATGCAGAGAAATACAGGATTGGTTTTCCTTTTACGGAGATGAATTTAATTGTCCGGTACTTGGAATCGAACCCCCGAGATATTTAAATGAAGTAACAAAAATTGATATTGAAAATGTATCCAATCAATTTAAAAACATGATCCCGGTTTGCGAAAGTGTTTCGGGTAATAAATTTGATTTGGATTTGTTCAAACAAACCTTAAAACACAGTAAAGAAGCGGCTTTGCTGTGGAAACAAGTTTTGGAAACCACTAAAAATTCTCCCGCCCCGATAAGCTTTTTCGACAGCACAATTCACATGGGACCGATTGTCGTTCTAAGAGGCACTCCGGAAGCAACAAAATATTATTCTTCATTATTAAACGAGTTAAACGAAAATATAAAAAACGGACTCGGAATTATTGATTCGGAATCGTGCAGAATTTACTGGGACGGAATGCCGATCTGGGGGAAACTGAAATATCTTTCCACCCTATTTATAAAAAACAATGCCGCAGTTGTCGCTTCAACCTACTGCAACAGTTGGGCGTTTGATGAGTTTGACGATAACCATCCTTTCGAATCTTCCGCGCTGGCATATACAAAAATATTCATCAATAGAAGCGAAAAAGCAAAATTGGAAATGTTGAAATCACTCGTTGAAGATTTTAGGATCGACGGCGTAATTTTTCACGAAGCAAAAACCTGCTTTAATAATTCGAACGGAAGCTTTGGAATGCCGCTTAGACTAAAAGAACAAACAGGCGTGGAAACGTTGGTAATTGAAGGTGATTTGTGTGACCTGCGGTTTTTCTCCGAAGGTCAGACAACAACAAAAATAGAAACATTTATTGAACAAATTACATAACTAAAATGGATAAAAATAAATATAAAATCGGTATAATCGGTTTGGGTCCGGTTGGACTTGCACTTGCAGCACATTTTAAAGAAGCGGGCTGCCAGGTTTTTATATGCGATGTTGACAAGGACAAAGTAACTCTAATAAGAAACAAAGGTGTTGAACTTGTAGGAACAATTGAAAAAAACGTTTTCTTCAATCACGTTCTCACTTCCGTTAACGAGCTGCTGAAAAATAAAATTGATATTCTTATCAGTTCGGTTAAAGCTTATCACGTTAAATCCGTTATGGAACAAATTCAGAAAAAAGACTGCGAAAACTTATCGCTGATTATTGCTCAGAACGGAATTGACCTTAACCAACTGTATATGGATAAATTTAAAGAATCACAAATATTCAGAATGGTAATAAATTTTGCGGGTAATTTAAACGCACCCAATGTTGTGAACGTTACATTCTTTAATCCTCCGAATTACATCGCTTCCATAAATGATTCCCAAACAGAGCTTCCCGAATGGATCGCGGAAACTTTAACATCCGTAAACCTTTCAACATTGTGCAAGGATTCTTTTACCATTAATGATAAAATTTGGGAAAAGACAATTCTAAATGCTTCTTTGAGTCCCTTATGCGCTATTTCCAAGTTAACAATGAGGGAAGCAATGGCTCATCCGGATACTTTGGAAATTATAGAACAAATAATAATGGAAGCCATCGATGTTGCAAAAGCAGAAGAAATAAAATTAGGTGATAACTTTTTAAAACTCTGCATTAGATACTTAAAAAATGCCGGGGACCATCTGCCCTCGCTTGCGGTGGATTTATTAAGCAAAAGAGAAACGGAGATCAATTTTTTTAACGGTAAAATAGTAGAATACGGAAGGAAACATTATATAAGAACACCGTTAAATTTAACCTTTACTAACTTGGTAAAGGCTATGACTCATAAAAACTCACAGAAAACCGAGGAAGAAGAAACGGAAACAGATTCAACCATATTAGACTTATAAAAAAGAAATAATTTTATGTATCTGACAAATTTTAAATACCACAACCCGGAAACATTGGAAGAAGCTTGTAAGATTCTAAGCGACAGTAAAAACGGCGCGCTGTTAGCCGGCGGAACCGATATTTTAGTGGAGTTGAAAAAAGGGCTGAGAAAGAACGATGATATTATATCCGTTAAAAATTTAAATGAACTTAAAATATTACTGGAAGAAGAAGAAAATATATTGGTTGGTTCTGCCGTTACTCACAATCAAATAATAAAATCGGAACTTATTCAAAATAAATTACCTGCTTTACACGATGCGGCTTCTAACATAGGAACGGAACAGGTTAGAAATACCGGAACGATAGGCGGAAATATTTGTACGGGTGCTTCGTGCTGCGATATGGCACCGGTGCTTTTGGCATACAAAGCATCCGTTGAAATTGTATCTTTTTCAGAGAAAAAAATTATTCCGGTTAAAGATTTCTTTTTAGACCACCATAAAACTTCTCTCAAAAAAGGAGAAATATTAACTAAAATTATAATTCCAATTCCTTCGAAAAATACGGGCGTCAGCTTTTTAAAATTCGGATTGAGGAACGCAGCTTCTATTTCGGTCGCTTCGGTAAGCGTTATGATAAACTTTGAAAACGGAATTTGTACCGATTCAAGAATAGCTATCGGCGCGGTAGCTCCGTCCGCCAAATTAAGCGATAACGCCGGTAAACTTTTAATCGGGTTAAAAAAATCGGAGTTGAACGATGATAATATTCTGCGGAAAATAAGTGAAGCTGCGGTCAACGATGCTCTGCCTATTGATGATATTAGAGGAAGCGCAGATTACAGGAGAAAAATTGTAGAAGTACTTACAATACGTGCAATTAATAAGACGGTGCAGCGTATTGATTTTTAATTTTATTTAAATGGATTTCTATTGAAACAACTGATAAAAATTAACGTAAACGGAACGGATTATGAGGTCGCTGTAAATCCGAATACAACGCTTTTAGATTTAATCCGCGACCAACTAAGATTAACCGGCGCCAAAAAGGGCTGTGAACTCGGCGATTGCGGAGCCTGCACTGTGTTGCTGAACGGGAAGGCGGTTAACTCTTGCTTGGTATTGGCGGTTGAAGCCGACAAACAAAATATTTTAACTATCGAAGGCTTGTCGGAGGGCGAGGAACTACATCCTATTCAAAAAGCATTTGTTGAAAAAGGCTCGATACAATGCGGCTTTTGTACACCCGGAATGATAATGAGGACAAAATCTTTTTTAGATGAAAACCCCAATCCCACAAAAGAAGAAATGAAAGAAGCTCTATCGGGAAATCTATGCAGGTGTACCGGTTACACAAAAATATTTGAAGCCGTAGAAACCGCAGCTGATTATTTAAACGGCAAAGAACCAAAAAAGATAGAATACCAGCCTCAAAAATCGGCGATGAACCTCTCCGTAGTCGGAAGAAGACTTCCGAAAATTGACGCGCCCGACAAGGCAACCGGCAGAGCAATTTTTACCGATGACATTTCTCTGCCTAATATGATTTACGGCAAACTGCTTTTAAGTCCTATTCCGCACGGAAAAATAAAATCCATAAATACCGATAAAGCAAAGTCGTTAAAAGGTGTAAAATTAATATTAACCGGTGATGATGTTACCGATATAAGTTACGGAACTTCGCCTCCGCGTTACGACGAGAAAGTTCTTGCAAAAGATAAAGTTAGATTTATCGGCGATGTTGTTGCCGCTGTTGCAGCCGTCGATGAGGAAACATGTTATAAAGCATTAGAACTAATTGAAGTTGAATACGAAGAATTGCCCGCGGTTTTTGATCCGATGGAAGCAATGAAAGACGGGGCTCCCAGATTGTTTGAAGACAAATATGAAAATAATATCAACACACGGGTCGATCATCATTTCGGCGATACCGAAAAAGGTTTTGCCGAAGCGGATTTAATAAAGGAAGCCACCTTTGCAGGTAACCGGACGGTTCAAAACCCAATTGAACCGCACGCCGCAATAGCCGAATGGGACAGGCACGGAAGGGTTACGCTTTACACGTCGACACAGGTTGTGCATTACGTTCATCATCAGTTATCACGAATATTAAACCTGCCTCTTGGCAATATTCGGGTTATAATGACAAATTGCGGCGGGGGATTCGGTGCAAAAGCCGCTACAAATCCATTGGAAATATTATCAATTCTGCTTTCTAAAAAAACCGGCTGCCCTGTAAAAATGAGATTCAACAGAGAAGAAATGTATTTATACGGAAGAGGCAGGCACAAGCAGTATATAGAGATGAAAATAGGTGTAAAAAAGGACGGAACAATTACCGCCGTAAAACAAAAAGCTATTTTGGAAGGCGGCGCTTATTCAAGTTTCGGAATTGTTTCCACTTATTATGCGGGTTCTATGCTTCCTACTTTATATAAAATTCCCAACTATAAATACGACGGCTACAGGGTAAATACCAACCTGCCTCCTTGCGGTGCCATGCGCGGTCACGGAACACCCCACCCGAGGTTTGCTTTTGAATCGCTGCTTTCGATGATAGCCGATGAATTGGGTATGGACCATATTGATATAAGATTAAAAAACGCAATGGTTCCCGAAACACGTACCTGCAACGATTTGGATATACATTCGTGCGAATTGAAAGCCTGTCTTGAAACCGTGAGGAAAAAATCCGAATGGGATAAAAAGAAAGGTAAGCTGCCGATGGGCAGAGGAATTGGAATCGGGTGCGGAGGATTTGTTTCCGGTGCGGGCTATCCTATTTACAGATCGCAATTTCCCCATTCGAATGCAATAATAAAGGTTGAAGAAGACGGCTCAAAAGCAGTGCTTTTTGTGGGAGATGCGGATATAGGACAAGGCTCCGATACGGTTCTTGTGCAGGCAGCCGCAGAAGCAATGGGAATAACGATGGATAAAATGAGTGTGGTATCAGCCGACAGCGATATTACTCCTTTGGGCTTCGGGGCTTACTCCAGCAGAGTAACTCTGATGGGCGGTAATGCATCAAAAATGGCAGGCGAAGAAATTAAGAAACAAGTTATCGAAGCAGCTTCAAAAATAATGAATTTAAATCCCGACAAACTTGAGACAAAAAACAATATGGTTTACGAAACAGCTAACCCGGAAAATTTTATCAATTGGTCGGAGGCTGCAAGCAAACATTTTTCAGAAAAGGGTCCGCTTGTCGGTAAAGGTCATTATTCACCCCCTGAAGGATTGGGCGGTACTTACAAAGGAGCCGCCGTGGGTACTTCCCCTGCATTTTCTTTTTCTGCTTCGGTTTGCGAAGTTGAAGTTGATATGAAGACCGGAAAAGTAAAAGTTTTAAATTTCTGGGATGCACACGACTGCGGAACTGCCATAAATCCGATGGCTGTTGAAGGACAAGTTGAAGGTGCAATTGTTATGGGCATGAGTGAAACTTTAATGGAAGACGAGGTTTTTAATTCCAACGGTAAATTACTCAATTCCGATTTGCACAATTATTTAATAGCAACCTCGGCAGATACTCCGAAAATCGAATCTACAATTGTCGACAGTTACGAACCCGCAGGACCTTTCGGAGCGAAAGAAGTCGGTGAAGGTGCTACGCTGCCTGTTCTGGGCGCTATTGCAAACGCCGTTGCCGATGCAATCGGAGTTAGAATTTTCGAATTACCGATAACTCCCGAAAAAGTATTGAAAGCAATTAATGAAAAAGCGAAATGACGATGGAACAATATTACTTGGGAATTGACATAGGTTCATCTTATACTAAGTACGTTGTAATTGATTCGGATAATAAAGTTGTTTATACAAGCATACTAAAAACTTTAAGTCGAAACCGTGAAGAGAAAGAAAAAGTTAATAATTATATTTCCGATAATTTCCGCGTTCGTTTTTCCTGCGCGACCGGTTACGGTAGAGAACACGCTAAAAATTGTGATATTACAAAAACCGAAATTTATTGTGCATCAGCGGGTGTATCGGAATTAAACAGGGAAGTTAAAACCATAGTTGACGTTGGCGGCGAGGATGTAAAGGTAATACAAAGCGGCGAAGACGGAAGGGTTTTGGACTTTTATATGAACACAAAATGTGCTGCCGGTACCGGAACATTTATAACGGAAATAGCCGAAAGAGCCGAGATTGACATTACTACAATGAGTGAATTGGCTTCTAAATCAAACTTTGCCAAGGAGCTTAACAGCTTCTGCACAGTGTTTGCCAAAACCGAAATAATGAAATGGCTTTTTGACGACGTTCCGATAGAAGATGTTGCCAAAGGAATTTATATTTCGATTGTAAACAGAATATCAAAAATAAGGATGGATAAAGAGCTTCCGATTTATTTAATAGGCGGAGTTTCTCAGTATCATCCTTATTTGAAAAATGTTATGGAAGAAAAATTTAATTCGAAAGTAATTGTACCCGAAAACCCTCAGTTAATAAGCGCATTCGGCGCCGCTATACTTGCAAAAAAACGTTCGGAGAAAATTAACGACAAACAGGAAAAGAAAACCATAGCTCCGTAAAGACAATAATTACGTCGGTTTTAAGCAAGAGATGAAAAATTGTATACGTATATGGATTAAAAGCTGAAGAATTGATCGGATTACATTTATCCGTAATACAATATTTTCACTGATAAATAACTAAATTAATATTTAACAATTTTAAAATATTGTGGAAAATAATATTTTGGGTAAATAAAAACATGAAAGCTTATCACAACAAAGAAAAAGGAATCGGTATCGTTTACGACGATATGTTTTTAATCAACGGCGCAAGAACCCCCTTCGGTAAATTGGCGGGAACGCTTGCAAACGTTTCCCCTACGGATCTCGGTATTTTAGCCTGCCGCGCTGCTTTGGAAAAATCAAATGTCGGTCCGAAAGATATTGATCAAACCGTAATTGCAAACATCGGACAAAGTTCTACCGATGCCTATTTTTTACCGAGACACATTTCTCTTTATTCCGGGGTTAGAGAAGAAGTACCGGTTCTTATGGTTCAAAGAATCTGCGGTTCGGGTTTTGAGACGATAATTACCGGCGTAGAACAAATATCGCTTGGAAAAGCGGAAGTTGTCCTTTGCTGCGGAACGGAAAATATGTCTCTGTCACCGACGGTTAGTTTCGGCAACAGAATGGGCTATCGACTTGGAAGACCGAATTTTAAGGATATGCTGTGGGAATCGTTAAACGATACCGCTGCCGGATATCCGATGGGATGCACCGCCGAAAACGTGGCAAAAAAACATAACATTACTCGTCAAGAAGCTGATGAGTTCGGCAAACTGTCATCCGACAGAACCCTTGCGGCAATTGAAAGAGGTTTTTTTGAAGATGAGATTATTCCGGTTAATTCCACTATACTTGAAGCCGAGGGATTGAAACCCCGAAAAGTAAAATTACCCGGAAAGGCAGATAATTTTAAAACGGACGAAAATGTGCGTTCTACCACATTGGAATCGCTTGCCAAACTTCCGCCTGTATTCGACAAAGAAGGGGTACAAACCGCCGGTAATTCAAGCGGAATTGTTGACGGTGCAGCTTCCGCCGTGGTTTCAAATAAAGAATACTTATCGGCGAACCAACTAAAACCTTTAACCAAAATTGTTGCTTCCGCTTCCTGTGGAATTGACCCGAAGGTAATGGGACTCGGACCCGTGAAAGCAATAAATCTTTTGTTGGAAATTACCGGGTTAAAAATGTCCGATATCGGACTGATAGAAATCAACGAAGCTTTTGCCGCTCAATTTATCGGCTGTGAACGGGAGCTCGGTTTTGACAGAAGCATCGCTAACGTAAACGGTGGTGCAATTGCCATCGGTCACCCTTTGGGTGCTACGGGCGTCAGGCTCTCTCTTACAATTTCAAGAGAAATGAACATAAGAAAAACAAAATACGGTATCGCTTCGGCTTGCATAGGAGGCGGACAAGGTACGGCAATATTATTTGAAAATTTGAATGTCTAAATAAGGGGCAAATAAAATGGAAGAA
Source organism: uncultured Ignavibacteriaceae bacterium (assembly GCA_964486645.1). Classification (GTDB taxonomy): domain Bacteria; phylum Bacteroidota; class Ignavibacteria; order Ignavibacteriales; family Ignavibacteriaceae. The sequence goes on from CAZAOG010000004.1 coordinate 44,722, forward strand.
AAAAAATTATCTTCGTGGAAAATGACGGAATTAAACGGAGAGTTCCATTATTCGGAAGAACTTCTTCCTTCGTTAAACGAAAATGAAGTGCTCGTTAAAGTAGCCGGGTGCGGTGTTTGTCATACCGATATCAGCTTTTGGCACTTCGGAGTAAAGACCAAGCATAATTTACCGTTAACACTCGGACACGAAATAAGCGGTACGGTTATAGAAGGACCGGATTCGTGGGTCGGAAAGAAAGTAATAATTCCCGCCGTTCTTCCGTGCGGTAAATGTGAATTGTGTAAAAAGGGGCGCGGAAATATTTGTCAAAATCAACTTATGCCGGGTAACGATTTTGACGGCGGTTTTGCTTCGCATATTAAAGTCCCTTTTCAGCACTTGTGCGTTCTGCCGGAAAGTATTTTTGAAAAATATTCTCTTTCCCGATTGGCGGTAATTGCCGATGCCGTTACAACCCCTTATCAGGTAATTAAAAAATCGGGGCTGGAGGCGGAAGATTTTGCCATTGTAATCGGTGTTGGCGGAGTTGGAATTTATTGCGCTTTGCTTGCAAAAATTTTAGGCGCAAAAGTTCTTGCTTTGGATATTGATGATAAAAAATTACTAACGGCAAAAGAACACGGAATAGATGAAACATTAAATATCAAAGACCTTGATATTAAAACGATAAAATCAAAAATAAGAGAAGTCGCCAAAACACTCGGTTCATCACAATATTGCTGGAAAATTTTTGAAATGTCGGGCACAAAAGCCGGTCAGGAATTAGCTTTTGCTCTTGTCGGCTTTGCTTCCACATTATCAATAGTTGGATTTACTCTTGACAAATTGGAAGTAAGATTAAGCAACCTCATGGCTTTTGATGCGAATATTATTGGAACCTGGGGCTGCAGACCGGAACTATATCCCGAAGTTGTGGAGCTTGTAAACAGCGGCAAATTAAATATCAATAATTTTGTGGAAACGTTTCCCCTGTCCAAAATTAATGAGGTTTTCAAAAACACTTTGGAACATAAATACGAAAAGCGTTCGGTTCTTGTTCCGGACTAAAAAATTATAAATCAATTTTTAATAAAAAATAGAAAAATTATTATGTTAAAAAATCACAATTTAGCAGCAAACGAATACAAAGAGATTATTTTCGAAAAAAGACCCTGTAAAGATAAAAACGGCGAAACGGTAGAAGGTCTTTACAACGGTTGGATAATTATAAATAATCCCAAACAATACAATTCATACACAACCGAAGCCGTTAAAGAAATTATATTGGCATTCAGAGAAGCATCCAACGATAGAAGCGTTGTTGCCGTTGTTTTTACCGCAGTGGGCGATAAAGCTTTCTGCACGGGCGGAAACACAAAAGAGTACGCCGAATATTATGCGGGGAACCCTCAGGAATACAAACAATATATGCGTCTTTTTAACGACATGGTTTCATCTATTTTAATGTGCGATAAGCCCGTCATCAACAGGGTAAACGGAATGAGAATAGGCGGAGGACAAGAAATAGGTATGGCGTGCGATTTTTCAATTGCACAGGATCTTGCCCGTTTCGGACAAGCGGGACCCAAACACGGAAGCGCTCCGGACGGAGGCTCTACTGATTTTCTTCCCCTGTTTGTGGGAATTGAACAGGCTTTTTTTTCCTGCACCGTTTGCGACCCCTGGTCGGCTCACGAAGCTATACGTTACGGTCTTTTAACACAAATTGTCCCGTCTCTAAAAATTAACGGAAATTATATTCCGAACCCCATGGTTTACACCGACAAATGGGTTGATGAAAAAGGAGAAATAATTTACGGCAAACCGAAAACCGGAAAAGAAAAAGAAGAAGCAAAAGAATTATTAAAAAACGGTACCGTAGATCTTTCCCTGCTGGACGATGCGGTCGAAAACCTGTGCACAAAACTAATGTACTTGATGCCGAATTGTTTGAGCAAAACCATAAACTCGATAAGAAAGAAAAAACTGGAACATTGGGACAAGAACAAAGAAAGCAACCGTGAATGGCTTGCACTGAATATGATGACGGAAGGAAGAGCCGGCTTCAGGGCTTTTAATGAAGGACCGAAAGGTAACAGAGAGGTTGATTTCATTCGGTTAAGAAAACTGCTTGCAGAAGGTAATCCATGGAACGATGAATTATTAAATAAAATTTTACCTAAGAAAGATGAATAAAATTAAATTAGAATACGAACACGAAAACTCCGTTGCAAGCGTTATTCTTGACGACGGAAAGGGCAATGTGTTAGATAGCGTTATGATGAATGAATTGCTCGAGGTATTAAATTCATTTAAAAATAAAAATGATATTAAGTTAATAACGTTTGAAGGAGCCGGGAAACATTTTTCATTCGGTGCAAGCGTTGAAGAACATAAAAAAGAAAATGCCTCATCTATGCTTAAAACATTCCATAATATGTTTTATACCATAATTGATTTATCAATTCCTACGTTGGCAAAAATATCCGGACAATGCCTCGGCGGCGGATTGGAACTCGCATTGATTTGCAATTTTATCTTTGCGGACAAAACCGCGGTATTGGGTCAGCCGGAAATTAAATTGGGGGTGTTTCCCCCGCCCGCTTCCGTTATTCTTCCTTTGAAAATCGGAAATGCACAAGCTGAGAATTTATTAATTACAGGTAATTCCATTACCGCAGAAAAAGGTAAAGAAATCGGTTTGATAAATGAAGTGTTCGAAAATAAGGAAGTTTTGGAAGAAGAAACCGATAAATGGATAATTGAAAACATAGTACCTAAAAGTGCTTCTTCATTAAGATTTTCCGTTAACGCATCGAGAACCGTGTTTAATAATCTTGTTAGAAAAATGCTGCCCGAGCTGGAAAAAATGTATGTAACAAAATTAATGGAAACGGAAGATGCAAACGAAGGTATAAATTCTTTTTTGGAAAAACGTAAACCAATTTGGGGAAACAAATGAAAAATATAAAAACCGTTGGGGTAGTCGGCGCGGGAACAATGGGTTCCGCACTTGCACAAAAATTTGCGCAGGAAGGTTTTAATGTAATTCTTGCTGACCGCGAAATGCAGTTTGTTCAGAAAGGAATAAACAATATCGAAGAAACACTGCACCAAGCCGTGGAAAGAAAAATATTTACTCAGGAAAAAGTTGACGCGATATTATCCCGCATTATAAGAACCGAAAAATTAGAACCTCTTGCTTCGTGTGAGCTTATTATTGAAGCAATTTATGAAGACCTAAATGCAAAGAAAGAATTATTTGGAAATTTAAGCCGGATCGTCGATGATCGAACAATATTGGCGACAAACACTTCTTCGTTTTCCGTAACGGAGTTATCCGAAGCGGTTTCAAATCCCGAAAGATTTATTGGAACCCATTACTTTTACCACGCAGCCAAAAACAGATTGGTGGAAATAATCCCGGGAGAAAAAACATCAAAAGAAGTTTATGAAGCAATGAAAATATTTGCCGTAAAATCAGGCAAAGACGCTATTACCACAAAAGATAGTTACGGATTTGCGGTGAATCGTTTTTTTGTTCCCTGGCTTAATGAAGCGGTAAGAATTTTTGAAGAGAAAATAGCTGATCCGGTAACGATAGACCTTGTTTGCATGAAAATATTCGGAATCGGTATGGGACCTTTTGCCTTGATGAATGCAACCGGCGTTCCGATTGCATATCACGCTCAGAAGACATTAGAAGTGTTCGGTGATTTTTATAAAACTTCCGAATTATTAAGAACACAAGCGGAATCAAGACAAGACTGGGAAATAAATAATACCGATCAAAACGCATCGGTTGACGTAAATATAGAGAAAGAAATCAAAAACAGAATGCTCGGTTGTGTTTATTTTGTTTGTTCTCAAATATTGGATGAAAAAGTTTGCACGGCAACCGATTTAAACAGAGGTGCGAGAATCGGACTGAGGTGGAGAAAAGGTCCTATTGATTTGATGAATAAAAGCGGTGAAGATGAAGTAATTAAATTAGCAAACTTATTAGCCGATAAATACAATGAAGAACTTCCTTCATCAATAGTAAAAGAAAATTGGACAATTGAGTATGTGCAATTATCGAAAAAAAATAATGTTGCCGTAATAAAGATGGCTCGTCCCGAAGATATGAATGCTCTCAACGAAAAAATGATGCATCAACTCCAGGATAAGTTTACGGAAGCCGAAGAAGATAAAAACATTGACACGATAATTATTCACGGGCTTGGAAAGGCATTTGTTGCCGGTGCGGATATTAAATTCTTTGTACAAAACATTAAAAACAACTCGATTGATAAGATCGAAAAATTTACAAAATTCGGTCAAAGTGTTTTTAAGAAAATAGACGAATCTTCAAAAAAAGTTGTTGCGGTAATAAACGGTTTGGCGCTCGGCGGGGGACTTGAATTGGCTTTATGCGCGGATATTATTTTTGCTCTGCCAAAAGCCGTTTTGGCATTTCCCGAAACGGGCATTGGAATTTATCCCGGGCTGGGAGGCACACAAAGAACTGCCGAAAAAATCGGTAAAGGACTGGCGAAATATTTAATCTATACCGGTAAAATGTTAAATGCCAACGATGCCGAACAAATAGGTTTGGTGGATAATATTATTTCCCTCGACGAATTCTTTGATTATACCGAATGCAAAAAAAATATCCCGGAACCGGAAACTGCCGTTAGAGAGTTAAATGAAAAATGGTCGGCAATCGAGGAATTTTTTGATAATAATACAATTTCCGATATTTTGGATGGAAACGTTAAATTCGGAAATTTGGAAGAAGATAAAGCCGTAAAACTGTACAACACAATCAAACGGAAAGCTCCTTTGGCATTAAAAACAGCAGAAAAACTTATCGATGATGCGGAAGGATGCGAGTCGGAGTTGAGAGAACTTAACTATATATTTTCTACCGGCGATGCATTGCTCGGATTAACTTCGATAGGCAAAAAAGTAGAGTTTACAGGTTCATAGATTTCCCGAGACTGTTGTAAAACGGTCTTCGAAAGTTCCCCTATGTTTGAAGAAACAATTCAATCCGCAAATGCAGGTTTTCTTTAATCCCCAACTTAAAGAATGTGCGAAGTTTTCGTTAAATTACAATTAAAATTAGGCTCCGTATAGCTGCGCACGAATTATTTATTTTAAGCTTAGTTTTGATTTTACTATTTTTGTAAATTATTTATAAAATTTAACGGCTAATGACTTCAAACGAAATAAGACAGCAGTTTTTCGATTTCTTTAAAAACAAAGGTCACAGAATAGTACCGAGTTCGCCCGTCGTTCCTTTTGACGACCCCACTCTTTTATTCACAAACGCCGGAATGAACCAATTCAAAGACGTTTTTTTGGGACAGGGAAATCGAGAATACAAAAGAGCCGCCGACACTCAAAAATGCATCAGGGTAAGCGGCAAACACAACGACCTGGAAGAGGTTGGGCACGATACTTATCACCATACTTTTTTTGAAATGCTCGGCAACTGGTCGTTCGGAGATTACTACAAAAAAGAAGCTATCAAATGGGGGTGGGAACTTTTAACCGATGTTTGGAAGCTTCCGAAGGAGCGTCTGTGGGCAACGGTTTACAGAACCGACGACGAAGCTTTTGAACTGTGGAAAAAAGAAACGGATATCAATCCGAATCACATTCTCCGCTTTGACGAGAAAGATAATTTTTGGGAAATGGGTGAAACCGGTCCGTGCGGTCCGTGTTCGGAAATTCACATAAATTTAAGCGATGACTTCGACAACCCCGAACTTGTAAACGCAGGTTTACCGGAATGTATTGAGTTGTGGAATTTGGTTTTCATCCAATACAACAAAGACGAAAAGGGTAAACTGCAAGAACTTCCTCAAAAACACGTTGACACGGGAATGGGATTTGAAAGAATCTGTGCCGTGATCCAGAATAAAAATTCAAATTATGATACCGATGTATTCACTCCGCTGATTGATGAAATTTCAAATCTTTCTAATTTAAAATACACCGCGGTGGAAAACCAAATTGCGATGCGCGTGGTGGCAGACCACATACGAACGCTTACGTTTGCAATTGCTGACGGTGCAGTCCCCGGCAACGAAGGACGGGGTTATGTGCTGAGGAGAATTTTAAGAAGAGCCGCACGCTACGGAAGAAAACTCGGATTAAATAAGCCGTTTTTATTCAAGTTGGTCGAAAGACTCGTAAAGGAAATGGGCGGCATTTTTCCCGAAATAAAAGAGAAACAGAAATACGTTGAGAAAATAATAAAAGCGGAAGAGGAAAGTTTCAACAAAACCCTGGACAGAGGAATAGAACTTTTCGGGCAAATTGTAGAAGATTTGAAAACGAAAAACGAGAGAACAATTCCGGGAAAAGACCTCTTTATGCTTTACGATACTTACGGTTTTCCCGTTGATTTAACGAACGTTATGGCTCAAGAAATCGGTTTGGAAATAGACGAGAAGAGATTTGAAGAATTAATGAACTCGCAAAAACAAAGGGGAAGAGAAGCATCAAAAGATAAATTCGCTTCCGTAAATATTTCAACCGAAAGCTTGGACGGTTTTGAGCTGACAGATAAAAAGGAAACTCTTTTTACGGGATACGACGAGTTGAAAACAAAATCAAAAATAATAGGAAGAAAAAAGGTTGAAGGAAACGAGCTTATTATTTTGGATAAAACACCGTTCTACGTTGAAGCAGGCGGACAGATTGACGACTTGGGAAGTTTAATTGTTGAGGATAATAATTACGGCGTTGTGGATGTTACAAAAATTGACAACGAAATAATTCACGTAATTGAAACGGATAACGATATTAACTTAAAACCCGGAACCGACGCGCTTGCAAAAGTCAACGAAAAAAGAAGATGGGATATTATGCGCAACCACACCGCAACACATTTTATGCACGCGGCAATGCGTCAAATTTTGGGCACCCACGTTCACCAGGCAGGTTCGTATGTCGGTCCGGACAGACTTCGTTTTGACTTTACACATTTTTCAAAGGTCTCCGATTCGGAGTTAAAAGATATTGAAACCCTGGTTAACGAGCAGCTCAGACGAAATCTTCCCCTTCGGCATCACAGGGACACGCCTTTTGAAGAAGCAAAAAAAATGGGTGCGCTGATGTTCTTCGGAGACAAATACGGCGACAAGGTAAACGTTGTTCAGTTCGGAGATTTTACAATTGAATTCTGCGGCGGAACTCACGTGCATAATTCATCCGAAATCGGTTTGTTTAAAATAATCAGCGAATCATCCATCTCCAGCGGCGTGCGGAGAATTGAAGCCGTTACGGGCGCCGGCGTAGAGAAATATATCAACCGGCAAATAGAACTATTAAAAAGCAAAGAAGAAAAACTTGCCGAACTCGCCGAAGAAAAAAGGAGAATTGAAAAAGAGATATCCAAATTAAAATTAAAAGGGAATCTCGGTCAAATTTCATCGCTGCTTGATACGCCTGTTAAAATGGGAGAAATAAACATCTATAAATCCCGGGTAAATGCAGAAAGCGTTGAACAATTAAAATCATTCGGTGATGAACTAAGAAACAAAGGCAAAAATGCAGTCGGTGTTTTGTTTGCGGATATTGACGGCAAGGTCGGAATTGTTTGCGTAGTTTCCGACAGCCTGATAAAAGAAAAAAACTTGCACGCGGGGAAAATTGTAGGTGAACTTGCAAAGCTCGTCGGCGGCGGCGGCGGCGGAAGACCTCATCTTGCAACGGCGGGCGGCAAAGACGTAAAAGCAATTCCGGATGCACTAAATAAAGTTGAAGAGATCGTGAAAAAGTTTTTAACGTAACTCTATTATTGGAAACCAGGTTCGTCAACTAACGGACCGGGTTTTTCTTTTCTAATTTTAATTTCCAACAAAAATCCGACTAATATGCAACGGTTTGCAGAATAGTCTTGACTATTTTGCAATATTGTGCGACTTTTACGATATGAAAAGATATTTATTTGATCAAATATTGAATGACATAAAAAGTAAGATGGTTTTCATCACGGGTCCCCGACAGGTTGGTAAAACATATCTTGCCAAACAGATTATGGAAAAGTTTTCCAAGCCGCAGTATTTAAACTTTGATAATATCAACGACAGAAAAATAATAAATGAAATGGGCTGGAGAGTTAATGCGGATTTGTTGGTTTTCGATGAAATTCATAAAAAGAAAAATTGGAAAATTTTTCTTAAAGGAGTTTACGATTCCCATCCACCCGGTCAATCGATTTTAGTAGCAGGAAGTGCGAGATTGGAAACATTCCGACAAAGTGGGGAATCGCTTGCCGGACGATATTTTCACTTACGGTTGCACCCATTATCTGTGAAGGAATTAAAGAACAAATTAACTTCATTTGAGATAATTGAAAGGTTAAACAACTACGGCGGTTTCCCCGAACCGCTTCTTATCAGTTTTGAGAAGAGTGAACAAGAAGCTTTGGAATTTGCTTCAAGGTGGAAAAAACAATATTACACGGATTTAATACGAGAAGATATTTTAGAATACAGCAGGATTCTTCAAATACAAGCAATAAAACATTTATTGGAATTACTCAGAAACCGCGTGGGTTCGCCTCTTTCATACCTTGCTTTGTCGGAAGATTTGCAAGTTTCTCCGAATACAATAAAAAAGTATATCCAAATTTTAGAGAGCTTATATATTATTTTTATAATTCGTCCGTATCACAAAAATATTGCAAGGTCAATTTTAAAAGCACCTAAAATATATTTTTATGATACTTCTTTTATTAAGGGTAATGAGGGTATAAAATTAGAAAATACGGTTGCTGCTTCACTTCTTAAAAACACCCAATATTTAGTTGATACAAAAGGCAAGGATATAACCTTAAATTATATAAGAAATAAAGACGGAAAAGAAATTGATTTTGTAATAGCCGAAGACGGCAAGCCCGCACAATTTATCGAAATAAAACTAACAGACAAAAAACCTTCTGCTTCACTTGTTTACTATTCACAACGATTTAAGGGCGCTGCATTTATCCAATTAGTACATAACCTTCACCAGGAAGAAAATGTAAAAGGTATTGAAATTTTAAAGGCAGGCGATTGGCTAACAGAACTTTCCGCTTAATAGAATTTATACTGTTTAGAATTAAAAGTATATTGATTATAATTACTTATATCATAATTTCTTTTTAGATGAAAAAAACCAAAATAAAATATATTTGTTCCGACTGCGGATATGAATCTTTGCGCTGGCTGGGTAAATGTCCCGAATGCGAAAACTGGAATTCATTTACGGAAGAAATAGTTGAAGAAAACAAACGCGCTCCCAAACCTTTCAAAGGAAAAATTCAAATACAAAAAATCCGGGACATTTCCGCAAATGAAACCGACAGAATTATTTCGGGCATAGCCGAGTTCGACAGAGTGCTCGGCGGAGGGCTGATGCCCGGTTCTATCATTCTGCTCGGCGGCGACCCCGGTATCGGGAAATCCACGCTTGCAATGCAGACAACATCAAAGCTGAATGACAGGGTTTTGTATGTAACGGGTGAAGAATCGACAAAACAAATTAAAATACGTTCGCAGAGGTTAAATCTAAAATCCGATGATTTTTATGTACTTGCGGAAACAAACCTTTCGGCTGTTCTCTCGGCAATAAAAGAACTTCAGCCTGCCGTTGTTGTAATCGACTCAATTCAAACAATGTACAGGGAAGAGCTGGACAACTCCCCCGGAACGGTAACACAAATAAGAGAGTGTACTTCCCTTCTTCAAGATGCCGCTAAACGAAATAACTTTTGCGTGATTATTGTGGGGCACGTTACCAAAGACGGAATGATTGCCGGACCGAAAATTTTGGAACACATTGTCGACACCGTATTATATTTTGAGGGAAACTCGGATTATTCCTACAGAATACTGCGCGCACAAAAGAACCGCTACGGAAGTACGAATGAAATCGGGATTTTTGAAATGCGTGAAAGCGGTCTGCAGGAAATTAAAAATCCCAGTAAAATATTTTTAAGCGAAAGGGACAAACAAACTCCCGGCTCGGTTGTAACTTCCACAATAGAGGGAACACGCCCCCTGTTGTTGGAAGCACAGGCGCTGGTAACGCCTTCAAACTTCGGTTATCCGCAGCGTGTATCAACCGGCTTTGACCAGAGAAGGCTTTCAATTTTGCTTGCGGTTTTGGAGAAGCACGGAAAATTAAGACTTTCAACGAGCAACGTTTTTATCAATATGGCGGGCGGCGTAAAAATATACGAACCGGCAATAGATCTTGCCGTTTGCTGCAGCATCGCCTCGAGTCTTTCAAATAAATTGATTGATAACAATACCGTTGTAATCGGCGAGGTGGGACTCGGCGGAGAAGTAAGGAGCGTCGGTAATATCGATAAGAGAATTCGGGAAGCTGAGAAACTCGGTTTTGAAAAAGTGATTTTACCCAAAAGCAATTTGAACGGGTTGAAAAGTAAAACCATTAAACTTATCGGTATAAGTAATATTGTTGAAGCTTTGAGTAATATTTTTTAATTGATAGTTTTAAAATATTTTTTTCATATTTTTAAAAAATAAAGAATCAACACTAAATAGAATTTTAAGTTTATACAATTGTATTAATTAAATTAATAAACAATGACGGAATTATTAACTATAAAAGAGGCCAGCAAATGGGCAAGTAAATATTTGAAAAAGAATGTAACCGTATCAAATATTTCCTATCTCATTCAATATGGAAAAGTAACCAAACATGGCTATAACGGTACAACTGCAATAAATAAGTACGAATTAATTAATTATTATAAAAGTTATAATGGACAAAGAGAAATTAATTGGCAAGCTAAACTTGGAACAGATTTAAACTGGGCTTTATCTTTTGATAATATAAAAGAAAAAGAAACGACAAAACATGTTCATAGACTTCATCCTTATAAGGGTAAATTTATACCTCAGTTAGTTGAATATTTTATTGATAGTCATACTGATAGTTTTAAGAAAGAAACCTATTTTAAAAAAGGGGATATTATCTTAGACCCATTTGCCGGTAGTGGCACAACAATGGTGCAAGCCAACGAATTAGGAATGCACGCAATAGGAATTGATATTTCAGCTTTTAATACCCTTATTGCTAACGTTAAAGTTGGAAAAGTTGACTTTCAAGATTTAAAAAATGAATTAAATAAAATAACCATAGCCTTAAAAGATTTTATTTCCAAAAATAACAATTTGCAATTTGAGTACGATTTGCTTGAAGAATTAACTCATTTTAATAAACAAAATTTCCCTTCACCCGAATACAAAATAAAAGTAATACAAAATAAAATTATTGAAAGAGAATATGCGCCTCAAAAGGAAAAAGAATTTGCCCAAATATTTAAAAAATTACAAAGAAAATATAACCTAAAAATACGTCAAGACACTTCAAGTAAATTTCTTGGAAAATGGTACCTTTACCCTGTTAAAATCGAAATAGATTTTACTTTTGAACAGCTAAAAAAAGTTAAAAATCCTACAACTAAGAGAATTATCACAATTATTCTAAGTAGAACAATTAGATCGTGCAGAGCAACAACACACGCAGATTTAGCAACTCTTAAAGAACCTGTTTTTCAAACATATTACTGTAGAAAACATGGTAAAATTTGCAAGCCTTTATTTTCAATATTTTCTTGGTGGGAAAGATACAGTAACGACACTATAAAGCGTCTTGTTGAATTTGATAAATTGAGAACCAACACTTTCCAGCTTTGTTTACAAGGAGATGCAAGAAAGGTAGATATATTTTCTGAATTATCGAAAAAAAATCCGGAATTTGCAGAACTTGCAAATAACCAAAAAATTCAAGGTATTTTTTCAAGTCCTCCTTATGTTGGATTAATTGATTATCACGAACAACACGCCTATGCATATGATTTATTTGGATTTAATCGTAATGATGAATTAGAAATTGGCCCGCTCTTCAGAGGTCAAGGTCGTGAGGCAAGAAAATCATACATCAAAGGTATTGCACAAGTATTAATCAACTCAAAACAATATTTACAAGAAGACTATAATATTTTTCTTGTAGCTAATGACAAATACAATATGTATCCGACAATTGTCGAAAAATCCGGTATGAAGATAGTTAATCAATTTAAACGACCTGTATTAAACAGAACAGAAAAAGACAAATCGGCATATTCAGAGATAATATTTCATTTAAAAGAAAAGTAATGGCGCTATCAAATAATCAAAAACGAAAAATAAAAGAATTACTTTCCAATAAAATTGAAAACAAATTAAAATCTTATGGTCGTGAAACTACATCAATGCCCTTTTTAGCCAGATTAATTCAAGATAACGAAAAAATAGCAGCATATTCCTTTATTCATTCAATGGCAACTACACTTGGAATGTCAATTTATGAAGATGTCTCTGTAATATTAGCATCTGAAACAGCTGAAGAATGTTTTAGAAATTATGGAGTAGGTGGGGTTATTTCCAAAAGTCAAAAATCGGTAATTGCAAACATTATAGCAAAACTAAGGAATGAAGAAAGAGTTGCTGATATAAGCAAAGAAAAAATAGAGGTTTTGAAAGCTTCGTCCAAAAATGGTGAATTTCAAAAGTCTGGAAACATAGCAGACTTTTATATGAAGCGTGATGGAGAAGAATATTATTTTGAAATTAAAACGGTAAAACCTAACATCGATGTGTTTGAAAAAAGTAAAACTAAATTATTAGAATGGATAGCAAGAAGAAGAAAGCCCGTTAATGTATTTTTAGCATTCCCTTATAACCCATATCATCCTGAACCTTATTCAAGATTTACGGAATCTGGGATGATGGACGCATCTAATGATTTTTTAGTTGGGGACGAATATTGGGATTTCATAGGCGGGAAAGGAACGTTTCCGGAACTGTTGAAAACGTTCGATGAAGTAGGAAAAATATTTAAAGCACGTTTAGATAAAAAATTTAAAGAAATTGCAAAAGAAAAAATGGATTCCTATTAAACAACGCATTATCTATCCTATCAACTCATCAAAACAAACCCGTATTCAACCCAATTCTAAAATTATTTTCTCCCAAGTAATTCAGCTTCCAGGCAAATTCGAGTCTTATGGGGATTAAAATATGTCCCAGTCCAAAACCAATTTCATAGAAAGGATGCTTGAATTGATTTACCTGCTGCAAAAGAATGCTTTGCGAAGCCGAAGATACGGTTGAATATGCCGCGTTAAAAAACACATTCAACTGTACATCCCAATCTTTAAAACCGGGAATTTTAAACAATCTAAATAGCTCGTTTCCGAAATTCTCTTCAATATTAATGGTTACTATTCTTTCGCCTATCACTTCGTTCACATTTAATGTTCTGAATGAAAAATTACGCGCTGTTGCATTTATATTACCGGGAAGCGAATACATATATTGATACGGAAGCGAGCCGTTCGTGTAAATTCCTTTTAAATTAAAATACAGGAAGGATGCCCCAAGAGTTCTTATTCTTCCAAATGACGAAAACCCGTATTGTGTAAAATCCACACTGCTGTTCAAGAAATTTTTTCTTGAAAACGTAATATCGCCTTTAAGTAGTACAAAAGATTTTCCTCCGTTAATTCTTCTCCTGAAGTACCCGTTTTCAATATAATTTCTGAAATCCAAATTAAAACCAAACTTTAATGAATTTACTTTGGTTTCAAATATAGGCGGGTTGCTTCGGTATTTTTTTTTACTGTTAAATAAAGAAACGTTCGTTCTTGTTACGGCGTTGTTATCGGTTCGGTTATTAAAAGCCAGACTTAAATTTAACACGGGAAGTACTTCCCCGTTCAATTTAATATTAAATCCTTTTGCGTAATAGTAATTTCTAAATTCATATTTAGAAACAAGCGACAACAGAGAAGCGGTGAGTTCGTTATAATTTTCGGAATTACCGAACACGGTCTGCAATTTATTAAATGCGTTCAACGAAATGCTGTACGTTCTGTACTGTCCCAAAAAATATTTCGCATAAAAATTTCCCTTGGTTTTTTTATCCGAAAATCCGTAAGAAAAATTAACAGACGAATTCAATCTTCTGTTCAAAGCACTGTTTGCAAATAAGCTTAAACTCAAAGAGTGTCCCTCTATTCTGTTAAAGTGATACATACTTAACGGTCCGCTTGCAGAGAAATTTTCGCTTAAATTTACTCTGTCGGATAAAGGCGAAAAATCACTCCAAATATTTGAGGGAATGTTGTTAAGACTGTCAATTTTTTTATAAGCCGAATTCTCCTCGGAAGTGTTGGGTATTGTCTGTATGTTTTTCCAATAGCCGGCATCTTTTTCATCGGCTGAGGGCAGAACTTTAATAACGGCTTTGTCAAAAATATTATTGTTAATATTAGCGTTTATTTTATAATTGTATAAAATGGTATTCATTTCAAATCCGAACCGCGCTAAACCCAAAAAGTTAATCTCCGCAATTACCCTGAAGTCCACGGGCAGATAAAGAGAATCGTTGAAGGGAAGCAACTGCTGATAAAAATTAATCGTATCTAAAATCCCGCCTCTGTTAGCCGCATCGTTTAATTGAAAATCTATTTTTAAAAGATCAAAGGTTTTATCAATAATATAAAGTTTACCCGTAAACCCCGGGTCAATTGAATCAAGCGGTTTAATTTTTATTTCAAAAACGTTTTTGTTATTTATGGAAGAAAGATTTACCAGATAATAATCGTAATAATCCAGTGCATCATCGGCTAACGGACCGGGAATAGGATAATTTAGAATATTTATTCTTTCATTATTGAAATTTTTAATCGCTCTTCCGCCCGTAAGCAGGTTAAAAGTGGGGGGAATGTTTGCGGATTGCTTTCTCGCGATAATTATTTCCTTATAATTATCAGGCTTTTTGTAATAACTCATACTTTGATTTTCAATTATTCCTGTTATCGGCAGCTTTAACGAATCCCCCATGCCCAAACCGAGTCCTGTTCTTCCTCTTTTAAATTTTAGTGGTTCGGGTGTTCGGATTACCCCCTTTGTATAAGATTCGAAGATTAAACTATTTATTTGTTTTTTTCTCTTTTGTTTTTCTTTTATTGCTTTTCTAATAATACCAATCGCCGGGTCTTCACCGGGAACAACCGTTATCTCCGGTAAAGTCACACTTGATTTTGTCAAGTTAAAATCCAAACCGATGATGTTGCTTGTTAATACAATTTTTAAAGTATCGGAATTAAACCCAAGATATGAAGCAATTAAAACATAGTTGCCTTTTTCTAATTTTAGATTATACCTTCCGTTTAGGTTGGAAGCTCCCCCCATCGTCGTTCCTTTTATTTTTATATTTGCATATCCGAGAGGTTTACCGGTTTGTCTGTCTAATACTCTTCCGGTAACGGAATATTTTTGAGCGAACATGTTTCCGGAAAGAAACAATAAAATTGTAAAGTAAAGTAAAATAGATTTCATATTAAATAAAATTACATTTAAGTTTATAAACAAACATAAATTATAATTACCTGTTTTAATAGGCATAGGTTTCAAAATATGAAA
>CAZAOG010000005.1:0-44043 GCA_964486645.1 uncultured Ignavibacteriaceae bacterium
TACACATTTAAAAAAATACTCTATTATATATTTCAGTTAATATTTTAGCATAAAGATTTCTCCTCTTTACATCATCTCATCTTTGAATGATGACATTTTTACCGATATATCTTTTCATTTCAAAATTATTTATATTCTTTTAAATGTAATTAAATGTAAAATTAATTTGCAGGATTTAGATAAAAATATTACCCTTTCCATTTCTTCTTACCTTAAAAATAAGAGAAACTTCAACATTGAATATCTACGGTCTTCCTTAATTAACAGAAAATTAAACCGGCGTTTGCATGAACTAAATTTAAAATCTTCCGACGAATATTATGAATACCTGCTTAATACCGAAGATGAATTGGATCAACTTATAAATTCACTATTGATAAACTATTCTAAATTTTTCAGGGAGCCTTTGTTGTACGAATATTTAGACAACATAGTTCTGCCGGCAATTCTAAAACAAAAAAACGGGAGAGGAAAAAGTTTAAGAATTTGGTCTGCAGGCTGCTCCAGTGGTGAAGAACCTTATTCGTTGGCAATTTTGATAAATGAATTTATTCAAAAAAATGATGCCGATTTGGAACTTAATTTGTTTGCAACAGATATAGATAAAGAAGCACTAAAAAAAGCGGCTAAAGGCGTATACAGTTCCGAGTCGGTAGAAAGTGTAAAATACGGCTTGTTACAAAAATACTTCAGAAAAGATGAAGAGCTGTTTTACCTTTCCGGAGATATTAAAAATATGGTTTCTTTCTCGGAATTTGACGTTCTTGATAAAAAAGGATTTTCACCGCCTCAAAGCATATTCGGAGATTTTGACATCGTTATTTGCAGTAATTTGTTGATTTATTATAACCATTCCACGCAAGAAATAATTTGTAATAAACTTCTCTCTTCCATTCACGGCAGCGGTTATTTAATTCTCGGAAAAGTTGAACATCTTCCAAAAAATATTGTTCAAAATTTTAAAACTGAAACCAAATATTTACATTTATACAAAAGAGTAAAGTAAAATGAAATTCAAATACCATTTTAAGAGTATTAGAGGACGATTAACTTTCTGGCTCCTTTTAATTTCGCTAACTCCATTATTAATAGCCTTTGTAATTACTTATAATCAAAGTTATAAAGCCGTAAAAAGTGAATCATTCGACAAACTTACGGCAATTCGCGATTTAAAAGTGAAGCAGCTGAAGTCTTGGTTAGCAGAAAGAGCCGGCGATATGAAAACAGCTTCTTCCAACTCCGGTTTTTCAGATTTGGAATATATCATCGATAAAAAAAATCTAAATAAAAATGATATAAAGAAACTTAATAAAAGCAGGCGGATATTAAATAAATATTTAGAAAATTATTCCGCTTACGATGAGTTTTTTATAATCAATCCAATCAACGGGAAAATTATTATATCCACTAACCCAAATTCCGAGGGTAAAGATAAATCGAATAATGCTTATTATTTAGAACCGATGAAAACCAAAAAACTTTTTATCAAAGACGTCTACTATTCCAAAGAAAAGTCCAAAGTAACTATGGCTTATTCCACTCCCATTTTTAGCGCCATACATTTTCGTAATCATATCATAGGCATATTGGTTGCCCGCATAAACCTTGAACATTCACTTTTTAATTTGCTGCTGGACAGGGTAGGATTGGGCAAAACCGGTGAAACGCTTATTGTAAACAAAAATATAATTGCATTAAATAAATTGCGGTGGTATGAAAATGCGCCTCTTAATCTTCAAATAAATGCAAAGCCTGCAGTAAATGCCGCAAACGGCAAAACCGGGATCAATGTTTCTACGGACTACCGCAATGTGAAAGTACTGACCGCATATACGTATATACCGGAAACAGGCTGGGGCTTTGTAAGTAAACAAGACCTTTACGAATTAAACGCGCCGATTCGTCAAATGGTCTCCGATTCCGCCATTTTATTTGCTTTAATAGCCTTCCTCATTTACATTTTAACTTTTTTTATCAGCAAAACAATCTCGGCGCCTTTGGTAAAAATATCTGCCCACGCCGATAACATTACAAGGGGCAACTTTGATTCTAAAATTGATATTCAAACTTTTGACGAAACCGCTGCACTGATAAAATCAATAAACTATATGACTTCCTCGCTTACGCGGAATATTATTGTCTCAAACAGCCAAACCGTTTTATATTCGACTCTTGCGGAAGAAAATGATATCAATAATTTTGCTAAAACCTTATTACTTAAATTGATGGACCTCGGCAGCTCTGAAGTGGCGGCTTATTTCAAACTTAATGAAGAAGGAACAAAATTTTATAAATTGATTTCTTTCGGTTTGGAAGAAGAAGGCAATAATTCTTTTGATGCCCGAAATTATGAAGGGGAATTCGGAAAAGTATTAACCGAAAAAAAATTGACATTGAAAGAGGATATTCCCGATGATACAAGATTTTTATACAAGACCGTAACCGGTAATATCATCCCTAAAAACATACTTATCATACCCCTTATTGCCGGCAGCGAAGTTGACTCATTGGTTGTTCTCGGCAGTCTTCAAAAATTTTCCGACTCATTTATTACAATAATAAAAGAAGCAACGCCGTTTATAAACACTACCCTGAACAGAATATTAGAAATAATCAAAGTAAACCACTTTACAAAGGAATTGGAAAAAGCAAATGTTAATCTTCAAGAAAAATCAAACGAACTGCAATCTCAAGCCGAAGAACTGAGAAGCCAGTCGGAAGAACTGAACGAACAGAATACGGAATTAGAAGCCCAAACAAAATTAGTGGAAGAATCGAGTAGATTAAAAAGTCAATTTTTGGCAAATATGAGTCACGAACTCAGAACACCGTTGAATTCCGTTATTGCTTTGTCAAGAGTATTGGTAGACCAAACAAAGGGCAAACTTTCGGAAGAAGAAATCAATTATCTGCGGGTGATAGACAGGAACGGTAAAAATCTTCTTAATTTGATAAACGATATTTTAGACCTGTCAAAAATAGAATCGGGCAAAATTGAACTTTATTTTGAAGACACGAATTTGTATGAAATATTAAACCTTGCCGTTGATAACATCGAGCCGTTGTCCGCCGAAAAAAATATAAAACTTATTAAAAAAATTCCGCCGGATATCACACACATTCAAACAGACCAAAAAAGATTTCTGCAAGTTGTTGAAAATATTGTTGCCAACGCAGTAAAATTTACTAACAAAGGCAGCGTTACCGTAACGGCAAGAAATGATGATAAGAATTTATACGTGGAAGTTATTGATACCGGTATAGGCATTTCTAAAAACGATATTTCACATATTTTTGATGAATTTATTCAGGCGGACGGCTCTTCTACCAGGCAGTTCGAAGGAACAGGGCTCGGACTTGCAATAGCGTATAAATTGATTAAGGAACTCGGCGGAAATATTGAAGTAGAAAGTGAAATAGGAAAAGGATCGAAATTTACAATTATACATCCCATAAAATCACCGGATAATGTCAGAGATTCCAAATCCCGACAAGGTACCCATAACATAACACAAATAAGCAGTAAAAATTCTTTTGATAAAGCTGATTTGAATACAGACTTAACGGGGAAAAAAATTCTGCTTGTTGAAGATAATGATGAAGCAATAATTCAAATAAAAAATTTACTTAAAAATGAAGGTCTGATTATAGACTCGGTTGAGAACGGTAAAAAGGCGTTGGAATATATTAAGACTACTATCCCGGACGGTTTTATACTTGATATTATGATTCCGGAAATTGACGGAATAGAATTGCTGCACAAATTAAGGACATCTGCATTTACAAAAAATATCCCTGTAATTATTTTAACTGCCAAAGACCTGACACAAGAAGAATTACAGGCAATTAAAGGAAACAATGTCTATCAATTAATTTATAAAGGCGATGTTAATAAAGAAGAGCTTGTTTCACTTGTGAAAGGAATGCTGAAAATTCCTACAAATAATTCCGAAGCAAAAGATAACGAAAATACAGCACCTCTACATTCTTCAACAGTTAAAAAGAAAGAGCATGTAAACGCCACCCTCCCTAAAATATTGGTTGTTGAAGATAATTTGGACAATATGACAACCGTAGAGGCCATTCTAAAAGATAAATGTGAGCTTTTTAAAGCTTTTGACGGGCTAACCGGTTTGGAAGTAGCCAAATCAAAAAAACCCGATTTAATATTAATGGATATTACATTACCCAAAATGAATGGAAAAACCGTGATGAAAAAGTTAAAAAGTAATCCGGAAACCGGTAACATACCTATTATTGCCATAACCGCTCACGCAATGGTGGGCGATAAAGAGAAATTTTTGTCCGCAGGTTTTGATGACTATATAACGAAGCCTATTGATCCCGATAGTTTTATTAAAGCTATAAATAAACGTGTAAGTGTTTTTTAAAACATATTAAGTTACAAACTGTTATTGCAAGAAAACGGAAGTGACGAAAGCAATCTGTTCTTTGTTCTTCTTTTAGATTACTTAGCTCGTGTTTGCAAAAATGTTTGCCGACTTTTTTATTCAAAATAAATCCTGATTCTATAATTAGAATAAGGGAGAAATATTATGTCCAAAATATTACTGATTGATGATAACGCCGATAATTTAACTTCCTTATCAGCAACTATAAAAGGTCTTATCCCGTCTACTTCTATCTTAACCGCCCTGTCCGGTCAGGAAGGACTGGAGATAGCCTCAGAAGAACTGCCGGATGTTATCATTTTAGATATTCGTATGCCGGGGATGGACGGCTATGAAGTACTCGGATTGCTTAAAGCTAATGTAAAAACAAAAATTATTCCCGTAATACTTTTAACCGCAAACTATACAGACGTAAGAAGCAAAATACGCGGATTGGAAGCCGGCGCCGATGCTTTCCTGTCAAAGCCAATAGACAACAATGAACTTATCGCACAGATTAAAGTAATGCAGCGAATTAAAAAAGCGGAAGACCTGTTACGAAGAGAAAATATATTATTAGAATCCGTCGCAAAAGATGCTTCCAAAAAATTTGATTTTACACAAAGGAAATATCAAAATGTTTTTGATAACAATATTGCCGGTATAGTTGAAACTACATTCGACGGTAAAATAATTAACTGCAATACTGCACTTGCAAAAATATTCGGTTATAAAAACATAGAAGAAGTATTAACGCTTAAAACAATTCCTTTCTACAAGAATAAATCCGATAGAGAAAAAATTATTTCGTCACTGAAAAAGGATAACGAACTATTAAATTACGAAATCGATTTTGTTGATAAAAACGGCAAAACAGTAAACGCTTTAATAAGATGTTTTAATATTAATAACGAATCCGTTCTAACTTTTCTTGTTGATATTACGGACGTAAAAAAGCTGCAGGAAACACAGCGGCAGTATGAACATATTGTATCCAGTTCCACGGATATGATGGCGCTTCTCGATAAAAATTTTACATACCTTGCAATCAATGCCGCTTTTTTTGAAGCATTCGGCAAAACCTCGGAAGAAATAATCGGTTCTACCGTAGAAGATATTTTCGGTAAGGAATTCTTTGAATCCGTTACAAAACCGAACGCATTGCGTTGTTTATCCGGTGAAGTAATAAATTATCAAGAGTGGTTTGATTTTCCGGTAAAGGGAAAGTGTTATATGGATGTTCATTTTTTTCCGTATAAAGACAGTCAGAATAAAATTAAAGGATTTGTTGTAAATGCACGGGATATTACGGATAAAAAGCGAATAGAAGAAGGGCTTAAAATGCGGGAACAGCAGTTAAGCCTAATTTATGAATCGACAGGAGATATTCTCTACTATCTTAAAGTCGAGCCGGGTCCGAATTACAGATTCCTTACCGTGAACAACGCTTTTCTAAAAGCCACCGGACTTAGTTTGGAACAAATCGTAGGTAAAACCATAAACGAAGTCATTCCCAAGCCGTCACTAAATTTGGTGCATTCCAATTACCGAAAGGCTATCCGGGAGAAAAGAATTGTGTACTGGGAAGAAACCTCCCGATATCCGGCAGGTTTGAAAACAGGTATAGTAAGCATTGCCCCCATTTTTGACGATAACGGGAACTGTACTCATTTGGTAGGATCGGTACACGATATTACCGAGCGCAAACAGGCGGAAGATAAATTGCGCAAGAATGAATTTCTTTTAAGAAAAGCACAAAAGGTCGCTAATCTTGGGTCTTTTGAACTTGATATACAGAGCGGAAATTGGAACAGCTCTGCTGTACTAGATGATATTTTCGGTATTGATGAAAATTATAATAAAAATATTGACGGATGGAGTCAAATACTTCACCCTAAAGAACGGGAAGAAGTGCTTACATATTTTCAAAATAATGTATTAACCGAACACCAAAATTTTAATCGGGAGTATCGCATAATCAGGATTAGCGACAATGAAGAAAGATGGGTTCATGGAATTGGAGAACTTGAATTCGATGCCGACGGAAATCCGGTTAAAATGATTGGTACAATACAGGACATCACCGAGCGGAAGAAGGCGGAAAGAGAACTTCGTGAGTCTTACAATATTATTAACCGTAGTCCTGCCGTAATCTTTCTTTGGAAAAATGCCGAAGGGTGGCCTATCGAATACGTGTCCGTCAATGTGAAAAATTTGTTCGGCTATACAGCAGAAGAATTTTTATCCGGCGATGTATCCTACTCAAGTGTAGTACAACAGGATGACTTAAGAAAAGCAATTGAAAAAACTGCCCTTTACAAAGAAGATAAGAAAAGGAGTGAATACACACAGGAATACAGAATCATAGCAAAAGACGGCAAAATAAAATGGGTTGAGGACCATACCTATATACGAAGAAACGAAAAAGGCGAGATCACCCACTATCAGGGTATCGTATTGGATATTACCGATCGCAAAAAAGCGGAGGAGAAACTCAGATACACATTGAAAGAATTGGATGTAAGCGAAAAACGACTTAAAACAATTATAGAAACAGAACCTGAGTGTGTAGAGATCCTTAATACTAACGGAAAGCTTTTAGATATGAATCGTGCCGGATTAGATATGATAGAAGCCGATTCGCTGGAACAGGTTACTGGGTGGGATATTTTATCAATTGTTGTACCGGAATACCGTGAAGCATTTAGAGAAATGATAAAAAGCGTAATCAGGGGGAATAAAGAAATACTTGTTTTTAAAATTATCGGACTTAAAGGAACACACCGATGGCTGGAAACGTATTCGGTTCCCCTCTACAATGCCGAAAATGAAATTATAGAATTGTTGAGTGTAACACGCGACATTACCGAGCGCAAAATAAATGAGGAGAAAATAAGACAAAAAAACAAACAGCTTATTCTTCTTTCCAAAGCTTCAACGGAAATAAATAAAGTACTCGATATCGAGACTATCCTTCAACAGCTTGTAAAAATTGCTGTTGAATTAACCGGCTCTACCTCCGGTGCCGCTGCTTTATACGAAGACAACAAAATGGTATTCAAAACTTACAACAATGAAGGGAAAGTAATACCTATTGACTTTAAATTTGAAAAGGGATCCGGAGTACCGGGCTGGATAATCATAACCAAAGAGCCTTATATAACAAATGATGCAAAGAACGATGAACACGTTATTCCGGAAATCCGGGAAGAACTAAATTTTCACCAATTGATAGATGTACCTGTATTAAACAAAAGAGGAGAATTGCTCGGTTGTTTTGAAATCCATAATACAAAAGACAATCGTCTTTATGACGAAAATGATATCGAGATACTGAAAGGATTAGCTGCGAATACAGCCGTTGCCATTGAAAATGCTCAAATGCTATTGGAACGGAAAAAAGCAGAAGAAAAATTAACGGCAAGCGAAGAAAAATATCGCACACTTTTCGAAAACAATTTAGCCGGAGTTTATGTTGCAACCAAAGACGGTAAAATATTGGACTGTAACGAAGCTTTTATAAAAATGATGGGATATTCTACAAAGGAAGAAGTCCTAAAAACCGACGCAAGTGATTTCCATCCAAATACAACAGAAAGAGAGATCTTTCTAAAAAAATTAAATGCAAAAAAAGAACTTATAAATTTTGAATCAAAAGCGATGAAAAAAGATGGAAGTTATATATATATAATTGAGAATGTTCAATTGCTCGGAGAAAATATTTTACAGGGAACTGTAATTGACATTACCGATCGTAAAAAGGCTGAAGAATCCCTAATAACAACAATTAAGTTCAACGAATCCCTCATTGAAACAATTCCGTTCGGTTTAGACATTGTGGATTTGGAAGGAAATATTTTATTTATGAACAATTTGCTGAAAGATGCCGTCGGTCAAGAAACTCCAAAAGGAAAATGCTGGGAATTATATAAAGACAACGAAAAGCAATGTACGGAATGCCCGTTAAAGGAAGAAATGGAATTGGGCGATACCAACATCTGCGAAGTTCACAACGTTTTTGGAGGCAGAGAATATGAAGTAACTCACACGGTGATGAATTATAAAAATCAAAAAGCATTGCTCGAAATTTTTAGGGACGTAACGGAATCAAGAAAGTCACAAAAGGAAATACTGAAATTATCCCGCTGCGTAGAGCAAAGCCCTGCAATGATAGTAATAACAGATACCGAGGGAAATATAGAATTTATAAATCCAAAAGTAACTGAAATTACCGGCTACACTAAAGAAGAACTTATCGGCAGGAAAACAAGTATATTCAAATCCGGCAAAACACCTACAATAACTTATGAAGAGTTGTGGGATACAATTCTGAAGGGTGATACTTGGGAGGGAGAAATAATAAACAAACGCAAAAACGGTGAAGAGTATTGGGAGGCAACTCGCATATCACCAATTTTCAATGACAGGGGAGAAACAATAAATTTCATAGGCATAAAAGAGGATATTACCGAAAAAATAAAAGCAAGAAATGAGTTGATAGAAGCTAAAGAAAAAGCCGAGGAAATGAATAAAATAAAATCGAATTTCCTTGCAAATATGTCCCACGAACTTAGAACACCTTTGGTAGGCATCCTTGGTTTTACGGAAATTCTAACAGGAGCTATTGAGGACGCCGACTTAAAAGAATACGCCGTAATGATCAACGAAGCAGGACAAAGACTACTTGAGACGCTCAATTTAATTCTTAATTTATCCAAAATCGAATCGGAACTAATTGAAGTAGAATTAATGAATATAAATGTAATGAAAACCATTCAAAGAGCAGTCGGACTGTTCGAAGCAATGGCTTCCAACAAAAATATATACTTAAAATTAGAAAGCGATATAGAAAAATTAAATTTTATGGTCGACGAACGAATGCTTTTTCAAATAGTAAATAATTTAGTAAATAATGCAGTTAAATTTACCAAGGAAGGCGGAGTAACAATAAAAGTCAGTAAAATTAAGAATGATTCATATTTAAAAATACAAGTAAAAGACACCGGAATTGGAATACCCAAAGAAAAACAAAATATTATTTGGCAAGAGTTCCGCCAAGTGAGCGAAGGTACTGCCAGAATGTTTGAGGGTACGGGATTGGGACTTACGGTAACCAACGAATTTACGCATAAACTCGGCGGTGAAATAAAATTGGAAAGTAAAGTCGGCGTGGGTTCAACTTTTACTGTTCTTTTGCCTATTAACAGAACCAAAGAAAAAGCAGAGTCCAATAAACAAACTACTCCGCCCCGAATAAAACATATCGAAGAGAAAAAGAAATTATCGTCCGTGCTTTATTTAGAAGATGACAAAAATGCTCGCAGCGTTGTTTCAATTTTTTTAAGAAAAATATGCGCGGTTGATTTAGCTTCGACCGTTGAAGAGGGTCTTGATAAAGCGGTAAATAAAAAATATGATTTATTTTTGGTGGACATAAATTTGAAGTTAAAGAAAGGCGGAATTGAGTTTTTGAATGAAATTAAAAAAATTAAAAAATACAAGGGTATACCCTTAATAGCGGTTACGGCCTATACGATGGTAGATGACGAAAAGAAGTTCCTGGAGATAGGGTTTACCGATTACATATCAAAACCGTTTTCAAAAAACAAGTTAATTCAGACAATAGACAATTATATTTGACGGTATCAACTTGTCGGAGTATTTTTTATGGAGTAAAAAAGAATAAATATTATGGATTCACGCTTAAAGGAAATGTAAGAATAATTTCAGTCCCTTTGTTTTCTTTGCTTATTATGTCAAATTTTCCGCCCATCAGTTGGGTTAATTTGTAGGCAATTGTCAGTCCAAGACCGGCTCCTTCATAGTTCCTGATATATGCCTCTTCCTCTTGTACAAACGGTTCAAATAACCTGTGAATATCTTCCGTTTTAATTCCTATTCCCGTATCGGCTATAACCACTTCTACCTTATTCTTTAAAAACCTTGAACTTAATTTTATGTTTCCCTCTTTTGTGTATTTAATAGCATTGTCTATAAGTGAATCAATTATTTTTTCAAATTTTATCCAGTCGATATCAATATTCAGTTTACCCTCAAAAAGTTCGAGTTTAAATTCAAGGTTTTTACTTGTCACTTCTTGAACTCTTTTGTTATATACGGAATTTAATACCTGGTTGATATTAAGCGAAACCAAGTCTATTTCCAGTTCACCCGAAGTTATTTGAAAAACTTCATCAATATTGGTAAATAATTTCAGTACCCTATTCAGAACGTCCTTAAAGGAAGAGATTAGCTCCAAAATGGTGTCAAAGTCTTTATCTTTAATACAATCATCAATTATATCGGAATAACCCAGAATAGCGTTGAACGGAGTTCGTATTTCGTGGGACATGTTTTCCAGAAAAGCCGTTTTAAGTTTATTCAAATTTATTTCTTTTCTGTAGGCTTTTTCAAGTTGTTCCCTGTATAAAACCTGATCGGTAATATCCTGCATACTTAGAATATACAAGGTATCCTCGAATGATCCGGTTTCTATAAAAGTAATCTTGGCACTGTACGTTCTGTTATCCGAACTTTTATAATTAAATTCCACTATTGGATTTTCACTTACATAAAACTCCTGAATTGAAAGCTGCAGTTGGAGGAAAAAGGATTCATCTATAAATGAATTAAGATTCTTTTTTAATGCCTTATCTTTATCAACAGAAAATATTTTACAAAAATTATCGTTAGCGTTTTCAAAATAATATTCACCTCCCTTTCTTTGGAAAATTAATAATAGGTCGGAAATATTATTAATTATAGATTTCAGTCTCGTTTCAGATTTTTTTATAAACAAATTTTTCAGTACATAATGCGTTATATCGTTTGCCGTTAAAATAAAACTCGGAACGTCTTCTCCCCCTTTATATATGGGCTTAAGTTTTATCTCATAGTACTCCGAGCTTCCGTCTGCCAATGTATTGGAAATTGTTTGTGACCATTCTTTTTTTTCGGCAATTGATTTTTCAAAAAGTATTTTTTCTTCCTGCGTTAGAAATACGGATAATACATCGGAAACAGATTTGTTAAATATTTCTTCAATATTAAATTTTAATATTTTCTCAAAAAATGTTGTTGAGTACTTTATCAGTCCATCTTTATCAATAATTATTACGGGGACCATTCCATATTCAAGCGCAAAATGAAGGTCATTAATTTTTTCTTCAAAACGGGAGTTTTCTTTTAACGACTTCAGTCTTATGGCATTGTAATTTGTATTATCCAGGGTTATTCTTTCTAATTCCAAATTGAAAACGTTATCATCAAAATCATTTTCAGATGAAACAATCAAGTCAAACTGAAAGCTGCTGTAGTTACGGCCGGTTAAGGTTTTGATCAGGTATTTAAGATCGGGTTCTGTTGTTAAATCAAAAAAATCCTGTGCATTATTTAGGAAGAAAGTTTTCTTAAACGAATCATTCGAAAACATTATTTTACAAGCATCGTCTACAATAATAAAGGGAGCGCACTCCGGCATCATATTAAACGATTCAACTTCTGTAAGCAAATCATTATCGGATGTATTGTACAGATTGTTTTGATTTTTGCCTTCAGACATCTATAATTTTAATTTTGTTTATCAATACTGGTTCAAGATCATCATTTATTGTTGATATATTATTTGGAATTTTTTTCCCTGTAAGTCTATCAAAAAAAATAAGTACCTGGTTATTTAATTGAGCAAACTCTTCTCTAATACCGTGAACAATTCCTTCAACCAAACTATCTAAAAAATATTTATCTTCTCTATTGAGATCATTAAAAATATTTTGACTGAAAATACGGTTAAAGAAAATATTTACCGCCGAAAAATTAATTAATTCCGGATCTCGGTCATAATTTATCCATTCAATTTTAGAAGTTACATCAGCAGCTATTTTATGTTTTCTTTCACCGCTTGCATCCTCTCTTAATAATCGATAATTAAAAGAGCTAAGTTTGTCAAAATTCATTAGATCAACTGTTAATTTAAATTCTATGCCCGAAACGATAAAGTCAATAAATAGTTTTTCATCGGCATCATATTTAAAATTTTTCAACCTCCAGTTAACCTGAATTAAATATTTAAATGCAGGAGAAATATCAACCGAATCATGACGATCAAGTGCAGGTTTGTATTTTGATTGAAAGCCTGCGCCGTAAATTTTATTGCGGGTTGATTTGGAATAATCTCTGCCCGTATTTATTTTGTCAATTTTATCTAATATACTCATTTGTCTATCTTATAATCGAAGAAATGAGTTAAAAATTAAGGGCAGTTATTCTAATTTTATCATCTTGCTGTCGGAGGTGTAGTCGATTATTTCGGGTACTTTAATTTGAGCAAGGTCGTTCGCAAGTTTTTTAATTCTTGCAATGGATTCATTAATTATGTGGAAATCTTCGTGAAATTTATTTTCTTCTGTTTTTAGTTCGTCTTCAAGGTTATTGATAGTTATCAGCAAACTGCTGAGAGGATTATTTATTTTGTGACCGATTGTAGCCGCCATCTCCAAAAGCACCTTACCGTGTTCAATTCTTTTTAATTCATTCTGCAAATTATGAATTCTTATACCCGACCTAATTCTTGCCATTATTTCCTGATTTTGAACCGGCTTTACAAGAAAATCATCTGCGCCGATATCCAATCCGGCAACGCGGTCTTTTAAAGAAGCTCTGGCGGTTAATATTATAAAATAAATTAGTTTGTATTTTTCATCTTTTTTAAGAATGTTGCACAATTCTATGCCGTCCATTATCGGCATAGTCCAATCTGCAATAATTACATCGGGAACCATATTTTTTAGTACTTCCAGTGCTTCCTGTCCGTTGGTGGCAGTAAATACCTGATAATTATTTTTTAAAAGGAGTCTTTCCAAAATAAAAAGGGTGTCCTTTTCATCTTCTACTATAAGTATTTTATTTGTATTCAATTTAATACCAATTGATTTATTATATTAATTAATGTGTCAAAATCTGAAATTGGTTTAGTTAAAAAATAATCGGGTCTGTAATTGTTCTCTATCCTTCCCTCTAATATATCTTCGGTATATGCAGAAACTACAACTAACGGAATATGATAAAATCTTTTATCCTGTTTTATATGGTTAGAAAGAATAATACCATCAATTTTTTCACCTGAAAGATAACAATTGCTTAAGTTTATATCCATTAAAATCAGACTTACTTCTTCTTTGGCAAGTAGATGCAGTATTTTATCTCCATCTTCGAGTACGATAGGGTTGTAACCCGCATTCTTTAATATTATTTTATAAAAATCAATAATAAGCTGGTTATCTTCCACTACCAGAATATTTTTCATTTTCCCTCTTCCGTAAATTTAACTATTATACTTATTCTTCTGTTTACAAAACTAAACGGATGTTTCGGATCCCGAAGTTTTCTATCGGCAAAGCCGTTTACCTCGAATATCTGCGCTTCTGACAAGCTGTCTGCAATTAAAGCCCGTCTTGCCGAGTTAGCTCTGTCCGCGCTTAATTCAAAATTCGTATAGCCGTCACCCTTTCCGGAATACGCGCGTGAATCCGTATGACCTTCTATAATTATTTTATTAGGTAATTTTGCCAGGTTATTTCCGATCTTTGTTAGCAGAAGTCTCGCCGGCTTGGTAAGCTTTGCGGTGCCGATTTCAAAAAATAAGTCTTTCGATGAATCAATTATTTCTATTCTTAAACCTTCTTTAACAAAATCAATTTTTATTTGTCCTGCCAGTAATTTAAAAGTTTCATTTTTTGATAATTCACCGAGAAGTTTTTCGCCCATTTCTCTTAAAACTTCTATCTCTTTTATTCGTTGCGTAATTTTGTCGTTCTTTGTTGAAGTACTGGGGTTTCTTATATCACCGCCCAATATATTTTTTCCTTTATTCGAAAATCCTATGGGATTTTTAAAATAGTGAGCAACCGAATTTCGAATTTCCTGATCTTGACCTAATATCCATAAAACAATAAATAATGCCATCATTGCAGTTACAAAATCTGCATATGCTACCTTCCAAGCACCCCCATGATGTCCACCGCCCTGCTTGTTAATTCTCCTGATTATCCGCGGTTGATTTTCCTTATCCTCAGCCATTATTTACTTTTTCCCTCTAACATAATTTTCTAATTCGCTAAAAGTCGGTCTTACTTCGGAAAAAATTGTCCTTCTTGCAATTTCAACTGCTACTACCGGCGGGTTTCCTTTGGCAAAGGCTATTATGCAAGATTTAATTGTTTGAAGCAGTCTGGATTTATTTTCAAAACTATGTTCAAGATTTGAAGCTAACGGATTAATGAATCCATAAGACATTAAAACACCCAAGAATGTACCTACAAGAGCAGCCGCTACGTGTTCCCCTACAACTTCCGCGCCCTTGTCAATTGAACCCATTGTAATAATGATTCCTAATACGGCGGCAACGATACCCAATCCGGGCAGTGAATCCCCCACTTTTTCAATTGTACTGCTGATGGGTTTATTCTCCAATTCAAATGTTTCAATTTCCGTAATAATTAACTCCTCAAGCTCGTGAGGCGGAACGCCGCCCGAAAGCATAACTTTCATCGTATCGGAAAAAAAATTCCGAAGCATTTCATCTTCCACAAATTTTTTGCTTCTTGATAATATCTGACTTTCCTGCGGCTCTTCTATGTGAGCTTCAATTGATATTAGTCCGTCCCGCTGGGCTATCTGAAATAATTCATTGAATGATTTTAGTAATTCCAGGTAATCTTCTTTAGAAAAATGATTCGGTTTTAATGTTTTAGGAATTTCTGAAAAGATTTTTTTTAACAATGAAAGAGGAGCGGAAATTAAAAGACCTCCGATCGCTGCGCCGCCAATTATCAGAAACTCTGACCACTGCATCAGTAGAACTAAATTACCTCCGGCAATCAGAAAGCCCGCTATTATTGATAAAACTACTACAACGAAACCGATTATTACAAACACTTTTTATTCCGTATTTTTCAAATTTAATTCTTCAAGACTTGCTACTATGGCAAATACTTGATTATACATTATTTTAATTTGTTCCCAATTTATATTTTTACTGCTCAGATTGTCCTCGATTAACCCGCCCAGGGAACTTAATTTTTGAATCCCTATCATTCCGCCTTCACCTCTTAAATCGTGAGCAATTTTTTTTATTTCAGCTTTAGTTTGATTCTGCAAAGATTTTTCAATTATTTTTTTCTTCTCAGAAAAAGTTTTTAAAAATGATTCCGTTAACTTTGCAGTTATTTCGTTTCTATCCGCTATAGAAATCAGTGCTTTTTTCTTAGCTTTTTTTAGGAAATTACCCCCTAAAAGTTCATTTATATTTTTCAACATAATGCTTTTTTTCAACGGTTTGGAGATAACCCTGTCTGCGCCTGCTTCCAAAGATGCAATTACATTCGTACGATTGGTATTTCCGCTTATTACTATTACGGGTATTGTTTTAATATGCTCAAGAATTTTAATAACCTGGAGCATTTTTATGCCGTCAAAGTTCGGCATCATAAGGTCTAAGAAAATTAAAGACGGTTTATATTTAACAGCCTTTTGAATACCGTCCAAGCCGTCATTGCTGGTTAAAACTTTAATATTAAAATCGCTGAAAAAATTTTTTAAAGAATTCCTTATCAGATCCGAATCGTCTACAACCAAAAAAGTTAATTTTTCATCATCATACATCATCTTTAATTTTCCTAATTTTATTTACCAGCAAGGAAGATAAATCTTTCGGTTTAAGCTTACTGTTTACGGAAGCTTCAATAGTTGCTTTTTTTATTTTATCGTAAATCTCGCCTCTGTATATTTCGATATTATCCGGTGCGGAAATGCCCAGTTTAACCTGTCCGTCGGAAATTGACAAAACTTTAATTGTAATTTCCGAATTGATTTTTATTTCGTCATCAGTTTTTCTTGTTAAAACAAGCATATATAATCCGCACTTATCATTATTTGAATAAGTTATATTCCACTTTATATTTTTCAGAATCTATTATTTTCTGAAAACCGGTTTTAGTGGTTTCATTTATGTAAACAGGCGATTTCAGATTAACCGTCACTTTTGATAAATCTGAGTTCAGATTAACTATACCGAAAGCCTCGTGTTTTTTCACCTCGGGATATTTATCATCGATCACCCTTATTCCAATTAAGGGAAAAATAATCTCCGGTTTGTCAACTGAAGTAAGCCAATAAAATATTTCTTCTTCAATTTTTATAAGCAGGTAATTCTTCAAATGCTCAAACCCGAATAAACCCGATGAAAAATTGATCAAATGTTCACGGGTGTATTCAATTTCGCCAAATTGGTAAGTTGTTATTTTCATTTTTAGTACTTCTAATTATTACTATATCTACTCTTCTATTGTTTGCTCTTCCTTTTATTGTATTGTTATCGTCTATAGGTTTATATTTTGAATAGCCTACTATTGAAATTTTATCGGCTGAAAGTCCTTCGCTGTTTATTAAATAATAAGCCGTATTCAAAGCCCTTGTAACCGAAAGGTGCCAGTTGGAAGGAAAAAGCGAATTGTGAATAGGTACGTTATCGGTGTGTCCTTCAACTCTTATATCGTTCGGTAATTCTTTTAGAATAACGGCAAGTCTTTTTAATACTTCTTTCGATCCTTTATTAAGTTCTGCATTTCCCGACGCAAAGAGGATATTTTCTTTGATATGAATAATCAGTCCTCTCGCATTTTCATCCAATCTAATGGAATTACTGTAATTATATTTGTCAATAAGTCTTGTCAATTTAGTTTTTAAAACTCCTTCCTCGCTCTTTATTATAGGTATAATATTCTGTTCGCTTTGTATTACCCTGCTATTGTCACCGAATATACTTCCCATAGCAAAAACCAGCTTTTTGTATTTATTAGCATCAATATTTGAAACAGAATATAAAATAATAAACAGCCCCAACAGTAAAGTTATTAAATCGGCATATGTTATCAGATAACGATCTTTATCCCCATCTTCTTCAAATAGGGAAGCACCGGATTTTAAAGATTCAACATTTTTTGTTGTTCTTTTTGCGGCATTAGGCTTATTAACCTTGCTCTTACCACGGACGGAATCTCCCCGCTCTGCAAGGCCAATATTCCCTCCAGAGAAAGTTCCATCATCCGTTTTTCTTCCATATGACATTTTTTTAACTTATCACCAATTGGTAACCATAAAATATTAGCACTAAAAATTCCCCATAAAGTTGCTATGAATGCAGACGCGATATTTTTAATAAGTAAACTTGGGTCACCGCTTGCGCTTGCGAGTGTCATTATCAGACCCATAATCGTTCCTATTATTCCCATAGTCGGAGCATATCCACCCATTTTGGTAAAAATAAAAATGTTTGAAAAATGCCTTTCTTGCATAGCATTAATTTCAATAACTGCAAGATTCTGCAACGCGTCTGCATCCGAGCCATCAATAACATATTTAATTAGCTTCTTGGGAAATAAATATTCCAGCCTGTCTATTTTTTTCTCAATAGATAACAAACCTTCCTTTCTAGATATTATCGAAAAATCTACCAAATTATTTATAATGTTCTTCAAATTATATCTTCTGGGAAAGTAGGCTAACTTTATTAGGGTTAGAATATTTTTAAATCTGTCAAATCCGAATCCAATAATAATAGCGGAAAACGTTCCTCCGAAAACAATTATTAATGGATAAATTAAAAACAAGGATTGAAACGCACCACCCTCCAGCAAGAAGGCGCCGAAGATAGAAATAATCCCTAATAAAAGTCCGTTAACTGCTCCAATTTTTCTTATCATAAATAATCTAACAATGTTTTAGTAGAAACAGATGCTGCAAGTTTATACGAAATCTGCAGTAAATAATCCTGAGTTTGAAGATCCATTATCGCTTTAGCCATATCTATTCCCTGGATGGAAGCAGTGATTTTTTCAATTTGCAACTTCCTACTATCCAACATATCTTTTGCATTATTTAGTTGATTTGTATTATTGCCCGCTTTTGAAATATTGTCTAAAAGACGATTGTTAAAATCGGAAACGCTTTTAATTTCTTCATCGGTAGGCTTTATTCCTGCTCTAAGATTATTTTTAATTTTCAGCAGAGTATTAAAAATGTCCATCTTTTGGTTTGCCGAAAAAGCAAGCGTAGTACTTCCGCCGGCTTCTTTAATTGACGTTTGGTCCAATGTAAAATCAATATTCGCCTTGTCCGCCTTTATACGAATTTGTTTGGGAGACTGTCCGTCCACTGTTTCCAAATAGCCTGTCGAGGCATTAAAAACCAAGGATTTTGCAGCCGGCGTTTGCGTGAATACGGAATTATTGCTGCTGTCGGTAATATCGTAACTCATTGTGTACTTGTTTGCGGCCGTTTTTTTGTAATCTACTTTTAGGGTATACTGAACTCCCGAAGTATCGTAGACATTAGTCTGATTTGAAACCGTTGCACCGACAGCTGTGGTTGAATCTATACTTCCCAATTGATTTACGATAGTTCCGAAAACTTCCGCCCCGGTCATATTAATTTTTTGAAAAGTATTCTGAGAAGTTCTTATTGACTGTTTACCCGAAATGTCTCCTGCTTTTACAATTACGGAGGATTTATCAGATGAAAACCCGTAAGGTTCGGAGGAAAAATCCGTGCCGCCGAATAAATATTTACCGTTGGATTTAATATTCGTAAAGTTTAATATTTCATTTAGCGAGGCTTCTATTTGATCGGCAAAGTTGTTGAGACTGCTATTTGCGGCTACGTTGCCGAGGTTGCTTAATTTTACCATTACATTGGTTATCTCCGTTTGGATGCTTTCCATGGCGGTAGTCGTTTCCTGCATGTACGATAACCCGGTTTCAATATTTTTATTAAATGTATCAATTTGCTGTGATTGATTTTTTAACCCGAGCAACCTTGAAGTGCCCTCCGGTGAGTCGGAAGGCTTATTGATTTTACTGCCTGTTGCAATCTGCGTTTGAAGACGATCAACCTTTGCTTTAGCATTGTTGAAGTTAGCGACAAAATCGTTGCTTAACATTAGATCTGATATTCTCATAATTTTATAATATATTTAAAAGAATTTGTAACATATCGTCTGCTACTTTAATTAATCTTGCCGATGCATCGTAGGACCTTTGAAATCTTATTACATTTGCCATTTCTTCGTCGACCGAAACTCCCGAAACCGAGACCTTTTGTTTTTTGAGCTGGTTCAGGGACAATTTATAAGCCTCGGAATTAGCTTCCGCTGTTTTTTTATCATTTCCTATCTCTGAAATTAAATTTGAATAACTTTCCAAAAGAGTAACACCATTGGAATCTTTTTGCGTATAAATGCCGGCAATATTTAAAGCGATTTCACCGTTACCGGATGTACCGTCTTTAGAAACAGCTATTTTATTCGGGTCATTAAGTATCTCCCGATTAATTTTAAGATCGCCGTTACTATAACCGTCAAAAAAATTAATCGATGTTAAAGGTGGATTTGTAAGTGTAAATCCTTTGGAATGCTCACCGTTCAAGGAAGTAACCAAGTTATTAATAAAGCCGTCAAGCGATGCCTGGTAACTCGGAATTTTTTGATTAAAAATATCGATCAACGCGAATAATTGTCCTCCGTTTATATTGGGCGAAGAACTTCCGTCAGGAGGTGCTATTTTTAATTTTCCGTTTTCAACGGTTGCGTCAAATTGTATAAAACTTGCCTTGTCTGCAACAAACACACCTCCGATTGTAATAATGGCGGAATTGCTCGAGTCATAAGAAACATTAATATTCACAAGATTACTCAAGTCGTCAATAACTTTATCCCTGCGGTCAAATAAATCATTTGGATTTACGCCGGAAGATTTACTTTTTAATATTTGCGCATTCAGACTTTGAATTTGTTTAATATAGTTATTTATGGATTTTAACTTGTCTTTTGTTTCCGAAACAATATTTGATTTTATTGTGTCCAAACCGTCATTTATGTTTTTAACCTTGTTGCTAAGGTTTTGTGCAGCCTGAATAACATTATTCCTTAAGGTAACCGAATTAGGTGTGACGGAAAGTTGCTGCCAAGAATTAAAAAATGCATTCGACAGACTTGATAACCCGATATTAGAAGGTTCTGAAAAAAGATTTTCTATTTGGTTAAGAATAGCATTTCTCTGATCCATATCAGAAAATTTTTGATTGTTCGCTCTTAATTGTTGATCTATCAACCCATCTCTTACTCTTTGAATATCGTCCAGTTTAACGCCTACACCCCAGGAAAGATTACCTATCTGCTGAGCAGTTTCATTGGTAATTACGGCACGCTGCCTCGAATAATCCGGATTTGACGAATTAGCAATATTATTTGCCGTTATATCAAGTGCTCCCTGGTAAACGCCAAGACTTTTTTGTGCAATATTAAACAGTCTGCTTATTCCCATTTAGATTGTCCTATCAAGAATAGGTGCATTTTTTTCATTAGCAATTGAAGTAATTGTTCCTTTTATCAAATATCTTGCTTGATCTACAAGCAGTTTGTTTTGATTGTTTACTTTAATTATTTCATTTCCCATTTTCGTTAAAGACTCCTGCATTTTGCTAAGTTTATCGGTGTCGAATCTATTATTGTACTTAATGGCTTTTATAAAATCAGAGAGTCTGTAATTTTGCAGCCGGAGAGAATATTCAGCCGATAAATTTTTGATTACATCAACAATTTTATTCTGATACTTCTCTACAATAATTAATAAAGCACCTTCGCTTTTAATTGTTTCTTCCATTTCAACGATGTTTCCGTTAATTATAGCCTCCTGATGCTGAGTTAAAACCCCCAAATATGCATTAAGAAATTCATACTGCTCTTTAAGAGCTTTAAATAAAACGCTCATTTCCATTTTATTCTCCTTTTAAATGATTCATATAACCAATAACCCTTGCTACATAATTTTGAGTTTCCTTGAACGGAGGAATTCCCCCGTATTTATCAATATTTTGTGGACCGGCATTGTAGGAAGCTAAAGCCAGCGTAATGTCTCCCTTATATTTTCGAAGTAATTCACCGAGGTATTTAGTACCTCCCAAAATATTTTGTGAAGGGTCCCATATATTATCAACACCAACCTTAGCGGCCGTTGAATCTAACAACTGCATTAAACCTTTTGCCTTTGATTTTGAGAGTGCATTTTCTCTTGCTGCCGATTCCGTTAAAATAACGGATTTTATAAGATTTTTATCCACACCGAAATAAGCAGAGGCTTTATCAATAATTTTTTCATATTTTTTTAATCTATTGATTGCTTTATCGGCAGGCACGACTGTCGGAATAGTTTTTGAGTTACTTTTTTTCTTGCTTAGAATTTTATCTATCTGCAAGCCCACCGGAGCTTTACGCACCGAGTTAATGCTCTCGCCCGTTATTTTTTTATAAAGGATATCAGCCACACCCAATGAACGCTTTTCCGATATAAACGATGCCAATTCATTCTGAAAAATTGAGCCGAACACGTCGCCTCCGTAACCGTCCTTTCCAAAAATTCCGCCGGAAGCTTTATTCATGCTTTTCAGCATCATCGATGTTAAAAGACTTTCAAATTTCTTCGAGGCATCTGCAATTTTATCTTTTTGTTTATCCGTATAACGATTATTCACAGAAGCGGGAGAATTAATATGCTTTTGGTTATCGGTTACCTTTAACTGCAAAGTTTCTATCATATTACCTCCAATTCTCCTATAAGTGCGCCGGCTTTTTTCAGAGCCTGGAAAATTGCTATTATATCACGAGGTGAAACCTTCAATGAATTAAGAGCAGCGGCTACCTGCTGAACATTCGAAGCTCCTTCAATTGCTATGGTATTGGTTGAATCTTCGGTTACGTAAGGAACAAGATTATTAAATACCGTTGTTTTTCCGTTTGAAAAAGCATTGGGCTGCGAAATTATCGGATAAGATCTGATAGTAATATTAAGACTACCGTGAGTAATCGAAGACGGCAATATTTTTACATTATTTCCTGCCACAATGGTTCCGCTTCTTTCATCCAAAATAACTTTTGCAATATTATCCTTTTGCACTTCTATGTTTTCAAGTTCGGATAGAAATGAAACCAGATTATTTTTCTTGTCCGAAGGTACTTTAACCTTTACTTCGGCTGCGTCAGTAGGAATTGCTATGTCGCCGCCTAATTTTGCATTGATAGCAGTTGCAATATTATTAGATGTTGTTATATCGGGTTCTCTTAAGAACACACTTATTTCTGTTTTGGAAATATTCTGCAGACTCATAGGTGTTTGTAATATTCCTCCCAAAGGAACTCTACCGCCGAGCGTATGATTTTTTGCAATCCTATTACCCGTACGGGTTCTGATATCATAACCGCCCACGGCAATAGGGCCCTGCCCAAACCCGTATACCTTCCCTGTCATACCGGATAACGGAGTCATCAGTAATGTACCGCCTTGCAGACTGGTAGCATCGCCCAAAGAAGAAACGGTTAAATCGAATTTCGCACCCGGTTTCAGGTAAGAATTTAATGTGGCGGTAACCATCACGGCGGCAACGTTACGTGTGCGTAAATTATGCTGAGGTACTGTAATACCGAATCGTTTTAACATACTTGTTATCGATTGGATCGTAAATGTTGAACGCCGAGTATCGCCCGTACTTGCAAGTCCCACCACCAATCCGTACCCAATAATCTGTTCGGGTTTTTCGCCGTTAAAATAAGCGATATCTTTAATTCTTTGACCGTATAAAAAGCTTACGCCTAAAAGAAAGTATATTACTATTAACTTTTTCATATCAGCACCTAAAAAATCCAATGGAAAAACTTGGTTAACCAGCCGGGAGATAGCGAGCTATTGATTGATCCGTCACCGCTGAAAACTATTTCTGCGTTCGAGATATTATATGACGGCACGGTATTATCGGGGGCTATATCAGATATTCTTACAATACCTTTTATAAACACTGTCTGTTCTTCTCCGTTTATTACTATTTTTCTATTCCCCTTTATTACAAGATTACCGTTAGCTAAAACCGAATCTACCGTTGCACTTATTTTTGTTCTTACCATTCCCCGCGTTTTTACAAATCCGGAGCCCTTAAAATTATTATTTGAGCCTATAGCAATTCCTCCGCCGGTATTACTCGGCTGCATTTTCCCGGAAAAACCGAGATTACTTGTTCTGCCGGTATTCGTTTCCGAATTATTAGATGCCTGTGAGGATTCAATTACGAGGATAGTAATGGCATCCCCGACTTTATTTGCTTTTTGATCGGAGAAAAGAGAAGAAAATCCGTTTTGCCTCATATCTTGCGCAAATATTACCGACGCAAATAAGAATATGTATATGATTGTGATTTTCATATTCACTCCACTATGTATAAATTTTTGGAATCCAATATTCTGCCTTTAAATAATTTTTTTTCTTTTGTAATAACCGTAATTATGTCGCCTGCCACACCTTCCTTCCTGGCAAAAGCCTTAAAAGTGATCAGTACGTTTCCGTTTATGTATTCCGCTTTCAACGCGTCCCCTACATTTACAATCGGTATCTTTTCAATGGTTTCGGTCGTAAGTACATCATTGGGTTTTCTCATTATTTTACTTCTGTATAAATTGATTTTGTCCAACGAATAGACCGGTTTGCCTTTTATTACCGTTATGTCCTTTTTCTCATACTTAAAATCATCCGCTTCAAGATTTTCCTTTCTTCTTACCTGTTTTTTGAACACAAATACATTTTTAAAAATTTTCACTTTAACTGTCAGTATTGATTTTATTACTCTTCCGCTTTTCTTAACAATTTTTACCGGCACATAAACAAGGTTTCCGCTCAGATTAAATTCATTGGGCTTTAATAGTTCAATGCTTTTATACGAATCGGGTAATTTCAAAATTTCATATTCAAAACCTTCGGTCGTTGCATAATTTGAAATATTTTTATTCAGATAATTTTCCAACTGTTTCTTAAAAGGAACATTCGTCTGAATAAAGAAGGACAATATTACCAATACTAAAACGCTCATAATTTATCTCTTAAGATTATTTGCCATCTGCATCATTTCCTGAACTGTCTGCACGGTTTTAGAATTTATTTCGTATGCTCTTTGTGCGGAAATCATTGAAATCATTTCTTCGACTATATCAACATTGGAAGATTCCAGATAACCTTGGTTTATATCGCCGAAACCGTCTTTACCGGGCGTGCCTATTATTGGCGCTCCCGAGGATTCCGTTTGTACATATAAATTATTGCCTATCGCTTTTAATCCGCCGGGGTTCATAAAACGTGCGAGTTCAATGTTTCCAAGCTCATAAGAATTTCCGCCCGATTCTTGAACCGTAACAGAGCCGTCCTTGCCGACCGTTATACCAATTGCGTTTTCGTCAAGCGATAGTTCGGGATCAAGTATGTAACCGCTTGAGGTAACAATTCTTCCGTCGGCATTTATTTTAAACGATCCGTCTCGCGTGTAAGCAAACGTTCCGTCTTGTTTTCTTACCTGGAAAAAGCCGTCACCCTGAATGGCAAAATCCATTTGGTTTTTGGTCGGCGTTATATCACCCTGAGTGAAAATCTTTGCCGTTGACGTTGGCTCAACACCATTACCGACCTGAATGGAATTAGACGGGTTATTGTTGATTCCGGGCGCTGAGGAACTTACCGGGTTTACATTTACCTGCTGGTACATTAAATCCTGGAATTCCGCCTTGTTTCTTTTGAAACCGGTAGTATTAATATTTGCAATGTTGTTCGATATTACTTCAATATTTAACTCTTGCGCATACATTCCCGATGCTGCTGTTCTTAAAGCTCTTGTTGCCATATCTTATCTCCTTTTATTAAACCTTACCAATTTGATTTGCTTGACCCAGTGATCGATCCAAAAAGTTAATTACCTTGCGTGCCGAATCGTACTCAGTATTAAGAAGTATCATCGCTTCCATTTCTTTAATAGGATTTATGTTTGATTCTTCCTGGTAACCCTGCTTAATGTTGTATGTATTCGGAGACGCAATTTGAAATCCGGCATTGTCGGTGGTAAAATTACCTCCCGGTGCCCTTTCGGACAGTTCGGGGTTATTCATGTCTGCAATAAGCAGTGTATCAATCACTTCATTACCATATTTTATTTCACCGTTCAAAGAAATCGTTAACTTTTTATCTTTATCCATTGATAAATTATTTATACTGATCGGTCCTTTTTTACCCATTACTTTATTTCCCTGCTTGGTTACAATATATCCGTCAACTGAAATGTTGAACCTTCCATTACGCGTAAGTTGAGGACCGTTTTCGGTTTTAATTACAAAAAAACCTTTCCCGGAGATTGCAAAATCAAGAGGGTTTGAAGTCTCAATAAGGTTGCCTTGCCCGTAATCCGTTGCTTTTTTTATTTCTACTTTGCCGTATTGATTAATTATTTCTGAAAACGGTACTTGCCGCTTAAAACCGGTGGTATTAAGATTTGCTAAGTTATTCGCCACTATTTCCAGATTTTTCATCCTTGAGTTTAATCCTCTTGCAGCCGTATAAATTCCTTTTATCATTTTAATTTCCTTTTTATAAATTTTCTTATCAGAATATTTCTAAAAAATTCTCCAGCTCATATTTTTATAAATTCTGCTTAACCGACTTTTGTTTAATTCGTACGATTTTAATTTTGCGGCCAATAAGACTTCTCCGGTTGCTATGTTCATATTTTTGGCAACCTCTGATATTCCGGTCTGAGTACTACGATACGATATAGTATTATTAACAAGTTTGTTTCTTACCCCTTTTAATCTTGTATCTGCTTTCTTTACTATTTTTTCCTCCCGGAGCAATCTTATGTTATCTTTAAGCCCGTTCTTTTTCAAATATTTTCTTTTAATAATTTTCCTTCTTACAAATACAACCAACAATGTTATTATGGATGCAAAACCTAATATTATCACTTTAACGAAGATTTCATTGGAGTTAAAAAAGGCATTATTTACTTTATTAAGAAAAGGCGTTACCGTTTTTTGAATGAAGTTATTCAACAAATTATCGGAACTTTTTTTTGTAACGGGATTTGATGTTTCATTATTTAAATTTGTAACGATAATTTGATTTTTATTCTTCCGTATTTGTTTTTCTTTTATAGCATTAATTTGTTTGGCAACCATCTGTCTTATGTTTACGCTGTCCGGTAAAGCTAATGCAGAAATATTTTCGGCGGTGCCTGCAGCCGGAATAGTTCGTTTAATTGCGGCGGAATTATTTCGAGCAAAAGCAATTGCCGTAAATGTGCATA
Source organism: uncultured Ignavibacteriaceae bacterium (assembly GCA_964486645.1). Classification (GTDB taxonomy): domain Bacteria; phylum Bacteroidota; class Ignavibacteria; order Ignavibacteriales; family Ignavibacteriaceae. Next base: position 26,607 of record CAZAOG010000005.1, read on the forward strand.
TAAATAAGAAAGATAATAAATACCTCATTTTACAACTTCCTTTTTAAGGGTAACGAAATCGTTATTATTGTTCCCTTTGTTTTTTCAGAATCTATTTCCAATTTTCCCTGGTGTTGACGAATAAGATTCCGAATAATCTTGATATTAACGTCTTTGCTATTGTTAACGGCGTTACTTTCAAGTTTATTATAATAGTCTGTAGTAAAAAGTTTTATAAGTACTTGTCCTGCTTTGTATCTGCTCTGCAGCAGCACTCCTCCGACCTTAGTGCCCGCAGGTTTTAAAAGAAGGAACATATTCATCAGAACTTGATTTATGAAATTCGGATGAGAAAGAATGCTGGGAATATTTTCGTCAAGGTCCAAAATGCATTCATAGTTATCTTTCTTCAGAGTTGAGATAACCATATTATAAAATTCCGTTATAATTTCATTTATATCACAGGGTTGGAGTTTTAGTTTACGTTCAACAGGTTTAGCAAAATTTATTAACCTGTTTACAACACGGTTTATTTTTTTTGCCTGCAAATTTATTGTGCTCAAAGCTGAGTTATAATCGGGATTCTTTTCTTTTTTTATAAAATCTATATAGCTTGTTATTACCTGCAGAGGAGTAAGAATATCCTCTAAAATTCCGGTGGTCAACTCGCCTATTGCCGAAAGTTTGTAATCGTTAGCCAGTCTGGATTGAAAAACCTGAAGTTCGTTATAAACATTTTTCAGTTCCTTTTGTTTATCCATAAATTCTAATTTTTTGGATATAATATTCAATCCGATTTTAAGCGATTTTATTTCCGGTGAAGCCGTAGTGATTGTAGGATTAACTTTAACCGCCAGGCATCCGTTATTTTGTGAACTATAAAAGAAAGGGATCAGCAAATAAAAAATCTTATTCCCTTCATTGTCTTTCATTAAATTATCGGGAAGTATGATACTGTTTTTATTCTCTATTATTTGTTTAATAACGCCTGAAGTAAGCAAGGCATTAAGAAATGTTTTTGTGTTTTCATTTTCATTGAACGAAACGGGTTCAATTACGGTGTATTTTTCGTCGATAAAAAACAGATTTGGCTTTTCAAATTTTAATGAATTTTTAACGTAATCCGTAAAATTTTGTTCTAATTCTATAAGATTGTTCGAACGGCTAACTTTATACTGTAAATCGAATATCTCCGATAATTTATCTTGTTTATTTTCAGTTTCGCATTTTCCGGGTTCACCGTTTCTTAAATTAAACGGTATTAACTCATCGGATACGGCATCCTTGGTAAGTATCGGCAGAGTCTCGTGAAAAGGCTCATAATAAAGTTCTATTTCCTTTCTTACTCTCAATTAAAATACCTTATGGAATCATGTTGATTTTTATACAGATTTTCATAATTGCTTATTATGTTATCCGCTTCTTCCATGTTATTTATTTCCAGTATTCCCAACTCTTCAATGTTCAGTTGTATGTTGTCATCCCAATACACATTTCCAATATTTAGTTTTTGAGTCATGTAATCGGCGAAATGAATAATTGAAGTCAGTGCTTTATTATTAACGGTATTTTCGGGATTATGATGGTTTAAAATTGCATCGCAAAGTGGGACGGGGAAATTCCATTTTTCAATCAGGTAATGTCCCACTTGTTGATGCGTCATTCCAAGCACATTCAATTCGGCTTCTTGGAAAGAAATATCCGATTCATTTACTTGGTTATATATTTCAATAAAATTCGAGTGGAAGAATTTATGTATTACCGAAATGCCCAAATCGTGTAAAAACCCTGCAATAAATGCTTCTCCTCCATATTGAAAACCAAGATCTTCAGCAAGCCTTCTTGAAGCAATGCCTGTTAAGAACGAATGAGTCCAAAATTCTTTTTCATCAAGATATTTATCCGTTTTATTTTTAAACGACTCAATAACTGACAGTACCGACACAATGTTTTTTATTTCATTATGACCAAGTACAAGGATAGCGTAATCAATGGTAGTAACTCTTCTTTGCAAACCGAGCAACGGTGAATTTGCAATCATTAGTATTTTTATAACCAATCCCTGATCTTTTGAAATTGATTTGGCAAGACTATGATTATTAATATTCGGATCATTTAATAATTCTAAAGTTTCCTGCAACAATTTCGGAGTAGTTGGAAGGTTGGTTATGTGCTTTAATACCAACTCTGTCTTTTCTTTCCTCTTTTGTAGGTCTGATGCTAATGTTACCATGATTATCTCTCTAAATGACTATTGATTCTAAATTGCTGCTGAATAAATCGATATGACTATCTATAAATTTGTTCAACCTTCCTTCATCTCCGAACTTTAAGATTCGGATTATATTTTCATCTAATTGAATGTTATCGTCCCAATAAAAATGCCCTGTACTCAAATTCTGAGTCATATAATCCGCAAGATGAATTACCGAGGCAAGTACTTTGTTATTTTCTGATTCGGATGGTTTATGATGATGCGCTATTGAGTCACCAAGTACTTCAGGGAAATTCCATTTGCTTACAATGTACTGACCTATTTCCTGATGAGTAAGTCCGAGTACCTGCTCTTCAGCTTTCAGATAAAGCATTTGCTGCGATTCGACCATTTCGCAGATGATATTAAATTCTTTGTTGAAATATCTTTGAATAATTATTATACCTATATCGTGCAAAAGACCCGCAATAAAAGCTTCACCGGTTTTATGAAAGCCCAATACGTCGGCAATTCTTTTGGTCGCACTTGCAGTAAATAAGGAATGATTCAAATATGCGATGCTGTCCCAATTAGTTTCTTTACTATTTCTAAATGATTCTATCATAGAAAGAGCCATTACAATATTTTTTATATGATCAAAACCAAGAATAACAATAGCAAAATCAATTGTGGAAACTCTTCTCGGCAAGCCGTACAAAGGCGAATTTGCTACGGTTAATATTTTGGCTACAAGCCCCTGGTCTTTACTAATTACTTTTCCAAGGTCTGTAGCGCTTGTATTAGAATTATTTAATAATCTTGATACTTCAAAAACTATGGAAGGAACAGAAGGTAAGTTTCTTATCGAAGATAATAATCTTAATGTTCTTTTCTTTTTGTTGATTTCAGTTGACATTTGATTATGCGTTTAAATATTGAAGTTTGGTTTTTAACATATTAACTATCCTTGTATGAACTTGTGAAACACGGGAGACCGATATATTTAATAGTTCTCCTATTTCCTTATAGGTAAGGTTTTCATAATAGTATAAAGTAATTATCATTCTGTCTCTTTCTTCCATGTTTTTAATTGCTTCAACTAAAATTTCCTTTGCTTCGTTTTTTTCGGTTGTTTCATCGGGCAGGTCGCTGTCTTCGGGAATAATCTCGTAAAGCATATAGCCGTCTTCACCGTCGATGGGAGTGGTTAGTGAAATATTGGTATAATAAGAAGGTTTTTCATCCTCGCCGGTTTTCTTTTTCTTAACTTGAATTTTTCTCAGTTTATCTATTATTTTTCCCCTTATTCTTTGAATGGCATAAGTTTCGAACTTTGTGCCGTAGTCAGGATCAAAACGATCTATTGCTTCACTTAGTCCCTCTATACCAAACTGAAAATAATCTCTTTCGTCCAGAATATCGGACACTGCAAATTTCGAATAATGAATTACATAGTGTACCAACTTCACATAATTTAGAACAATTTGTTTCTTTAGGTCTACGCTCGGTGAGGATTTAAATTCAGCCCATAAAGTTGCGATATTCATTTCCACTATTTCCTGTTAATTTTTTCTGAATACTCAGTATTTTTATTATATGATTCTTTATTGATTGCACGTATAAAAACTAATACCACTATGCTTATTAAGGTTGTTGTAACAATAAAGACGAAAAAAGATTTTAATATTACTTGTTCGAACGAAAGCTCCATCCGGCTGAAAAAAATGAGAGAAAGAGAAAAAACCAATAAGCCGAATTGTAGTACTATTTTGTTCATATTTACCATTAAAATTTATTCAAAAAAGTCAAATACCATACCAAAAGAATTGATTATATTTTTTGTAAAGAAGTTTTAACTTATGCGTTTTTGGATGAATTTAATGATGTTTAGCTGCAGGCGAATGTTGAATATTAGCCATATGAGTAATTTCAATAATGCTATTGCCAATTGCCAAGATTTGTCTGCTAACTGCCGAGTCAGGATTTTTTTTAACAACTAATTCCTGATCAATAATTGATTCGTTTGCCATTCTATCGAACTGAACATTACCAAGATAAGACAGAGAATCTTTCAAAAAATGGCCGGCAGCAACGGACAGATTATTAAAAGTTGAACGTCCGTCATCATCACCTAAACTCTTGTTAACAATTACAAACTTTTCCCCTTTATAGCCGGCAGAGTTTAACAGCTTCAGCATAACATAAGAATCCATTACGGCGGTAGGTTCGGGGGATGTAATAATTACAACTGTTCCGGCCTTTAAGAGTATATTTGTTAAATTTTTGGCAGCACCCGAACCGGTATCGAAAAAAATATAATCGTACTTGTGCTGTATGGAAATAATCTGGCTGTGCAATTTGGAAATTAAACCCTCGTGAGCTTCGGGGTAATTAAGTTTACCTGAATCTCCGAACACAAAATGTAAATTAGGATAAACTTCCGTAATTACATCTTTCAATAATTTTTTTTCTATATAAAATTCATAAATAGTTTTTTTGGCAACTACGTTAAGCATTATGTTTGCATTAGAAAGGTTGGGGTCTAAGTCGACAAACAAAACTTTTTTGCCTTGTTCCGCCAAAGAATAAGCTAAATTTAGCGAGAGAAAAGTTTTCCCTGTTCCGCCCTTACCGGAAGTAAACGCAAAAATTTTATTCAACTTGGGTTCATTCTGATTTTCCCGCAGTTGTTTTAATTCTAATATTCTTTCAGTTTGTCCAATCATCAGATTAATTTCCCGGTATAAATTATATTGGCAATAAATTCAGGGTCGGCGGAAATAATATCGTCAGGTATTATCTGCCCGTTCGTTAAAAAAGATACAGGAATGTCAAAATTATTTATAATATTCAATATATTACCATAACTAACCGCTTCATCTATTTTTGTAAATATTACAGAATTATAATTCAGCACTCTAAATTTTTTAGAAACGTCTATAAGATTTTTTGTTGTGCTGGTTGTACTTAATACAAGATAAGTTTCATCAACTTTTGAGACGGTCAAAAATTCTTTTGCCTGCATCAGATGTTCTTTATTATTTTGACTTCTACCTGCAGTATCAATAAATACAATATCTTTATCTTTAAATGAATTTAATAAACCGGGCATATCCTTAGGCTCATAAGCTACAAGCATATCAACGTTACTTATTTCGGAAAAAATCCTCAGCTGATCTAATGCACCGAGACGATATGTATCGATAGAAATCAATCCTACATTTAGGTTGTGTAAAATTTTAGAGATCACAGCCAGTTTAGCGATACAGGTGGTTTTGCCCACACCCGTAGGACCAACCAGAGCAACTACTTTGGGATTGTTTTTTTTGTGTATTTCAAAATTATATGTCGGAATCATCGAAGCGATGCTCGATAACACGTAACTATCAATATTAGACGGATGTAAATACGATCTGAACTTTTTTAACTGTTTTAATATTGAAGAGATAATAGGTTTCTGAATCTCCCTGTTAATAAGAATATCAACAATTTCCTTTATGTCTGTTTCAATATTGTTTTTTATTCTTTTAGCGGTTTTAGTTTTTTCGGAAGCGGAAGTATCCCGTAAATGTTTTTCCATTTCGGGTTGTGGATTGATAAAAATTTTATCGCGCAGCTTGCTTATTTCATTTAAATAATTTTTCCCTTCCGAACTTTTTCTTTTTTCTTCTAATTGTACTTCCAATACGGGTTCGTTAAATTCGGTTTCAATACCGGCTGTAATTTCAAATTTTCTTTGCGAACCATGTAAAGTTTCATTTTGTATCACCCTTGTGCCCAATATTACAGCCTCATCTCCCAATTCCGTTTTCATTTTTAAAGAAGCTTCTTTTAATGTGGGAGCCGTAAATTTTTTAATTTGCATCTGCTACCTCTAATTTTTCTATAAATTCAATTTCTACATTCGACGGAAGTTCCGAATATGAAAGAACAGCTACTTCGGGGAAGCTTGCATTAATCAGTCTGTAGAAATATGGTCTTATTGTTGCCGACGTTATCAATACAGGAATATATCCCAATATTTTAAAATGCTCTACATAATCATGAAGCATTTCTTTTAAACTATTTAGCGATTCCGGGCTAAGCCCGAGTGTCTGCGTTGCTTCTTTCTGATTCTGTAATGCTTTTGTTATCATCTCTTCAATTTCTTCGCCAAGTGCAACGGCGTGAATTACTCCATTACCATCTTTATATATATTGGCGATAGTATCGCCCAATGAATGCCTTACATATTCGGTAAGTACATCAATATTTTTAGTAACTTTTGAGTAATCGATTAAAGCTTCTAAAATCTGTACAAGATCTTTTACCGGTATCAATTCCCTTAACAGATTTTGCAGTACTTTTTGAATCGTTCCCAATGTCAGAGTTTCTGTATTAATATCTTCAATAACGGCAGGATATTCTTTCTTAAGATTTTCCATCAATTGTTTTACTGCCTGCCGTGTTAATATTTTATCAAAGTTTTTCTTCAGTGTTTCCTGCAAATGGGTTGAAAAAACGGAAATACTATCAACGACGGTATATTCAAGAAGTTCCGCTTTATCTTTTTCTTCTTTATCGATCCAATAGCATGTTAAATTAAAAGCGGGATCTTTTGTTTGAATACCGTTTAAAACTTCCGTAATATTCCCCGGATTCATAGCAAGGAACCTGTCCGTGTAAATTTCATAGTTTGCTACAATATTTCCTTTTATTTTAATTATATACTCGTTTGGCTCCAGTTGAAGGTTATCCCTAACCCTTACGGGAGGAATTAATACACCGTATTCCAAAGCAATATATTTTCTTGTTGCCGAAATTTTTTGAAATAAATTACCTCCTTGTTTTTCGTCAACAAGGCTTATCAGTCCGTAACCTATTTCTATTTCAACCGGATCTACCTGCAGATATTGTTCAACTTTTTCTTCTACCGGAACTTCTTCTATTTCCTGCGTTTCTATTTTTATATCTTCTTTTTCTTTAGTTTTTCTTGTAATGTAAGCAGCCGTACCGATTAAAATGCTAAGAAAAAGAAAAGGAATTACAGGCATCCCCGGTATGAAAGCGAACAGACCAATAGCGCCGGAAACTGTTGCAAGTACCCGCGGATTTGAAAGCAGTTGATCTTTCAACTGAATATCAAGAGCGGTTCCGGCAGCGCTTCTTGTTACAACCAGTCCTGCCGCAGTTGCAATTAAAAGTGCCGGAATTTGTGAAACCAGACCGTCGCCGATAGTAAGAATCGTATAATTCTGTATTGCGTCTGTGAAAGACATTCCTTTGCCCGCCACACCGATAATAAACCCGCCGATAATATTAATGGCGTTTATAAGAAGTCCCGCGATGGCATCTCCTTTAACAAATTTACTTGCACCATCCATAGCTCCATAAAATTCTGCTTCCCTGCTTATGTTTTCTCTTCTTGTTTTTGCCTCTGATTCATTTATCAAACCGGTATTTAAATCAGCATCTATTGCCATCTGTTTACCCGGCATTGCATCCAAAGTAAATCTGGCGGCAACTTCGGAAATTCTTCCCGAGCCTTTTATAATTACTATAAACTGAATCAAAACAAGTATGATGAAAATTATAAATCCTACTACATAATCCCCGCCTACTACAAACTCTCCGAAAGTATCAATTACTTTTCCGGCATAGCCGTTTAGCAAGATTAATCTTGTAGAACTTATGTTTAACGATAGACGGAAAAGAGTTAATACCAGCAATAAACCGGGGAATACGGAAATATCAAGCGGTGATTGTATATATAATGAAACAATTAAAATAAGAACCGAAAGAGTAATATTCAGAGCAAGAAAGAAATCCAGCAATCCTGCAGGAAGGGGTATTATCATCAGCCCGAGGATAAATATCAGGGCAAATGCTAATAATATATCGGTATTTTTTCCCGGTAATTTCAAATTATACCATTCTTTTTATAAACGTTGTTTTTTAACTGATAAATGTATGCAAGTACCTTTGCAACGGCTTTGAATAAAGAAGCGGGCACTTCGTCTCCTATATCACAAACTTTATAAAGGGCTCTTGCCAATTCTCGATCTTCGTGCAGCGGGACGTTATTTTCTTTAGCCACTTCTTTAATCTTTTGAGCTAATTCATCCACTCCTTTTGCTAATATCTTCGGCGCGGCATCTTCATCTACATTATATTTTAATGCTATCGCATAATGTGTGGGGTTGGTTATTACCACGTCTGCTTTGGGTACGCTTTGCATCATTCTGTTTTTTGCAGCCTGATACTGCATCTTCTTTATTCTGGACTTAATTGCGGGATCACCTTCGGTCTGTTTGTTTTCTTCTTTAACCTCCTGCTTGGTCATCATCATATCTTTTTTAAATTTACGTTTCTGAAATACATAATCGGCTACGGCTATTATTACGTAGACCAAAGATATCTTCCATAAGAGTCCAAATGCCCCGTCAACCATATATTTCACTATTTCAGGAACGGTAAGGTCAACCAATAAGCCGGAATTTAGAATAAATTTTGCGATGACTACATAAGTGAACCAACTGATAATTATGAGTTTAAAAATTGACTTTAATAACTCGACTAACGATTTGGAAGAGAACATTGTGTTCTTTATTCCTTTCAGCGGGTTTAATTTACTGAACTTGGGAACCAGTGCCTTCGGAGTAATTTTAAAACCAACCTGTGCTACGTTAGCTATGAAACTAACTACAAATACCGCTCCTAAAACAGGAGCTAAAGTTTTAACTAAAAAGGATATGGTTTCCATTGTAAAATTCTGAAATATTTCTTTACTAATACGTATGTTATCAAGAGTACTAAATATCTTAATTGTAAAATCAGATAACTGATCACTTATGTATTTTTGAGTCAGGTAAATCATAAGCAAACCGGTTGTGAAAACGCTGAAAGAAGTTATCTCGGTGCTCTTGGCAACTTGACCTTCATCTCTTGCATCCCTTAATTTTTTACCGGTTGCCTGCTCGGTTTTTTCCTGTCCGTCTACCTCTTGCGCCATTACTGCCCCATCGCTTTAATTAATACTGTAAGATCTTTTTCAAAACCCCTCAATAAATATTTCATTACGAAAACATAAATCGGCACCAGCGAAGCCAAAAGGACAAAACCCAAGCCAACCATTAATGGCTGTGATACAAAAAAGATCTGCATTTGCGGAATTACTTTTGTCATTATTCCTTCGGCTAAATAAACCAAGAAATATGAAACTATTATCGGCGACGCTATTTTGACCGCTATTACAAAAACAGCGCCCGTATATTTTATAAGTAATTGGAACACAGGTTCGGTAACTGAAAATTTTCCAATTTCAACAACAGAGAAAGAGTATACAAGCGCACTTATTATATAATGATGACCGTTAATAAGTAAAAAGACCAAAACCATTCCGAAAAAGAGAACTTGAGCTATATCGTTATTACTCCCTGCACTGCCCGTTGCATCAAACGGATCCAATGAAGAAGCCATTGACAATTGCATATTGTATGCAATCAGATTTCCGGCATAAGAGATTCCATGAAAAACTATGTTCAACGTATAACCTATTATTAAACCTGTTATTGTTTCCTTCACACCAATAGTCAGCAGCCAGCCGATATTTGTTTGAACAGCGATATTCGATTTATCGATTGTTAAAAATATTATGAATGCAATGACCATTGACAGGAATATTCTTACCAAAACCGGTACTCCCCGCTGCCCGAATATGGGAGCGGAAGTAAATGCGGCAATTATTCTTAAAAAAATAAGAATCGCTATTATAAAATCGCCAACAGCCAGGTTAATCATTTTAGTACTGAAAGAAACATTGTTAGAATTTTTGTTGTAAACGAAATTATTTTATCCATCATCCAAGGCAGTAAAATGATAATTACAACAAAAGTGATCATTATTTTAGGCACAAAAGTCAACGTCAATTCCTGAATTGAAGTTGCAGCCTGAAATATTGAAATTGTAATACCGATAATTAAACCGACACTTAAAATCGGCAGCAGTATTATAAATGTTGTATAAAATGCTTCTTTTAAAATTTCTATTACTAATTCTTCAGTCATTATGAAAAACTCCTTGCTACCGATCCTAAAACTAATTGCCAGCCGTCTACCATGACGAATAATAATATTTTAAAAGGTAATGAAATTAATGTAGGAGGAAGCATCAACATACCCATCGACAGTAATATGCTTGCAATAATCATATCTATCATTATAAACGGTATAAAAAGAAAAAAGCCAATTATAAAACCGGCTCTTAGCTCACTAAGAATAAAAGCGGGAATTACTACATAAGTCGGAAGATCTTTCCTTTGATCGGGTCTTTTAAGGTTAGCCATTCCTACAAATAATTCAATATCTTCGTTCCGAACGTTTTTAAACATAAAATCCCTAATAGGAACAATTCCTTTATCGTAAGCTTGTTCGGCGGTTATTTTACCGTCAATTAAAGGCTTTAACGCCTGATCATTTACGTTACCCCATGTAGGCGCCATAACAAAAAAAGTAATGAATAAAGATATTCCGGCGACCAACTGGTTCGGGGGCATCTGCTGAGTGCCGAGTGCCGAACGGAGAAAATGAAATACGATAATGATTCTCAGATAAGACGTGGTCATAATCAACAACGCCGGTGCAAGCGATAATACCGTTATAAGTAAGAGTATTTGTAATGTTGTTGATATGTCTCCCGGATTATTTGAAGACCCAATCGAGATTCCGATTTTGGGCAAAGTCAAAGAAGTAGACGGCTGAGCAAGCAGAAGTGCCGGACTGAATAAAACTAAAATCAGGGTTAATAATATCAATGCCTTCTTCATTTTAGTTTTATTCCCAGATTTTTTTTAAATAATTCTAAAAAATTATTCTTTTCTCCCTTGGCATCTTTTTTTTCATTCGGCTTTACAATGTCATTCATTTCCTTAAGCAGCGTTATTGAATTATCACTTACACCCAGCACCAGCAGCTTATCTTCAACTCTTACAATAGAAATAAATTTTTTGGGCATTATCATATGAGAACAAACTACATTAATCGAAACAGGACCGTTTTTACTCTTGTTAAGATTTACGCCATGTTTTTTAATAAAATATAATACGCCGTACAATAACGCTATTATTACTACAAGAGGAACAATCGCGGTTACTATGTCCATAATCTGCATTAATATAACCCTTTGATCCTGTTATTTACTTCGTTTAGGTTTGTTATTCTGATCCCGAAATGCTTGTCTATTACAACAACTTCCCCCTCTGCAATTTTTTTATTGTTCACATAAATGTCTACCGGTTCACTTGCCAATTTGTCTACTTCAATTACGTAGCCTCTTTCAAGTTCAAGTATTTCTTTAATTTGCATTTGTGTTCTGCCCAACTCTATATAAACGTTTAGCTGAAGGTCTTTTAGAAATTCCAGTTTTTCATTTATCCCTAACCCTTTTATTTTGGATTCATCAAATTCTTCGAATTCAGCTATCGAAGTTGCAACCTTAGCTTCTTCCTTGTCATCTTTTCCGTTGCCGTTTACTTCCGAGCCATTTTTCCCATTGTCTTTTGCATTCGGTTCATCACTTCTGTTATTGTTTACCTCCGATGCATCTTTTTTAATTTCACTTGCATCTGATTCGGGAGTCTTTCCGTTATCAGGATTAAAATTTTCCTGTGATTCTTTGTCTTCCATTTAGTTACCTATTCTGTTTTATTATTGGTTTCAACTTTTCTGGTTACTTTTATTGCTTTATGACCGTTTACCAGTCCTGCTCTTCCATAAAAAAGTATTTTATTTCCTACTTTAACCGTCTGTTCGTCACTTATTAAAGTTTCCAGTTTAAAAATGTCTCCTATTTGTAATTCCATAATATCCTGCACTGAAAGCTTAGAGACTCCAAATTCAACGGTAATCGGCAAATTGGTTTTATACAGATGATTTGTCAAAATTTCACCGGATGTTGTACCGGCATATCTTGTAGGCCTTATGGAAGTCATTTTTTGCGAAGAAAGTTTTGAAAGGATTATATCAAAGGCAAAAGTCGCAAAACAAAGGTTCATCATATAAGATTTTTCGCCGATTATAATTTCAAACGAGATTAAAAGTACGGATTCGTTTTGAGAGGTGATCTGTGCAAAATCTATATCGGATTCAAATCGTTCAACTTTAAAATCAAAATTATCCACCATTTGCCAGGCTTTTTTTAGGTCCAGCATTACTCTTTCCGCAATTACCCCAAGTACTTTCTGCTCGATAGTAGTAATTACATTACTTTGTTTCGAACCTTCGCCGTTGCCGCCCAAGAGCCTGTCGACCAGAGCAAACGAAAGGTCTAAATTTAATTCCAATATGCCTTTTATATCCGTATTCCTTATTTCAAAGGTATACAAGCATGCCGGATTCGATACGGATAAGATATATTCCGAATAATATATTTGGTCAATTGACGTAACATTAATATTAACGATACTTTGAAGTTTGGAAACCAAATAACCGCCAAAGCCCTCGGCAAACGTTTCATTAATGTTTCTTATTGTTCTTAACTGATTTTTGGATATTCTATTTGGCAGACGAAAATCGAAAAGGATAGCTTCTTTTTCAGTAGGCTGAACGGGAGTTTGTTCTTCCCCGCTCTTAACTTTATTCAAGAGTTGATCAATTTCTTGTTGTGATAAAACTTCGGCCATAACTTTTTATTGTATTATGTATTTGCTAAAATAGACCCGATTAATTTTTATATCCGGAACAAGTTTGGACAGCCTGCCGGAGATTTCCATTTTTAGAGTGTCGCGGTATGTAATGCTGTTAAGTTCCGCAACATTTTTGCTGGACAATGTTGATATAATTGCATCTTTTACCAATGCTTCTCTGTTTTTAAGTTTTTCAATCATCTCTTCCTTACCGACATCAAATCCCACATTAGTCAATAATAGTCTTTTGCCGTCTGTATTCGCCGGGTTTACTATTACGTCACGGATAGAATAGATAAACTTTCCCAATTCAACCTGCGGTTCATCTTCCGTTTTATCTGCCTTCTTAACTTCCGTTATACTGGATTGTAAAGTTTTTTGGGTTTGAAATTTTTTAACCAAGATATTTGCCGTAACGAAGTAGACTATTACTAATTGTAATATAAAAACCGGTATCCCGATTATTATTACCTTCATATTCAAAGAAGATTTTTTGTCGTCTAACTTTATTTCGTCCGGATTTTTTTGTTCTAATTTTTCTTCTTCTGGTAATGCCATTTTATTTTATTTTTTTTACAATTCTTAAATCAATTGATATGCCAATAAATAATTGGAAAATTTTAAGATTATATGAATATTTGAGTAATAAAGGTTGGTTATTATTCTACACATGGTCGATTTTAAAGAAAAAGGAGTACCGTTTTAAAAGTACTCCTTTTATTGGGTGGGAGTTATGAGTGTTACCTTACCAAATTTGTAATTTCCTGCAAAAGCTGATCTGCAGTTGTTACAACCCTGGCATTAGCCTGAAATCCTCTTTGCGAAACAATCATTTTTGTAAACTCTTCGGATAAATCAACATTTGATTGTTCCAGTGCGCCAGACTGTATGGTAGTATTCGAGGTTTCCCCCGGAGCTTCAATTCTTGGATCGCCTGAGTTCGCGGCAACATTGTACATATTGTCTCCAACACTTACCAAACCGTTAAGGTTTTTGAATGTTGAAACCATAATTTGTGCTAATTCTCTCGATTGCCCGTTTGAAAAAATTCCCTCAATCTTTCCGAACTGATCGATATTTATATTTGAAAGAGATGCGGAAGCCGAACCGTTTTGAGTTAGAGCGGCAATCTGCGAGCTTAACGAAGTTTGAGTTATGCCCGAAGTTCCTGTTCCAAAATCCAATTTAATTGTCTGCGTATCCGCACCGCCCGTGGGTTTAAAGGACAGAATAGCCGGGTTAGGAGACATTGACTTAATTGTACCGTTCGAATCAAATATTATTGTTCCCGTGTTATTTGATATTGTACCTTCGGTAGACGGTACCGAAGCATTATACCTCCAAGTTCCTTGAGCTGTTTTTGTAAATTTTAGAGTTAAGGTGTGGGAATTTCCCAAGGAATCGAAAACGGTTACGGAACCATTTTTTATTGTGGGTATTCTGTTTTCATCGACAATGTAACTCAAAGTATCGTCCGTACCGATTCTTACGGCAGATGCATCCAAGTTAATCTGTCCGGTATCTATAATTACATTAGAAACGGTAGTTGATAACGCCGGTATGGTATAAGTTGAAGGACCGTTGGTAGCATCTATGGTAACACCGGCATCAAGGGAAGCCCAGCTTTTTAATACTGTGGAGCCGCTTGATATCTGGTAATCTATGTCAAAAGTATTGGCTGCAGTTTCTGTGTATCGAACGGAAAGAGTGAAAGCGTTTCCGTTTTTATCATAAATGGTTGTGTCCTTTGAAGTAACGTTTGGATAAGAGCTTCCTGCAACCAAAGTACCGCTCTGAATTATATTTTCCGTCTGCGTAATGTTTGAACTGCTTTGCAGGTTACCGCCCCAACTGGTACTTGTTGTTTTGATAGCCGGTATTCTCAGATTCTTGTCAACTCGAATATCTTCTATCGTATTGCCTGAGGGAATTATACCATCCACAGCCACTTTCCCCTGCACTACAGCACCGTTTTGCGGATTTACCAGTTTACCGTCCGCATCAAAAATAAACGCACCGGCACGTGAATATAACTGCTGACCGTTACTTTTAAGAATGAACAAGCCGGGTCCCTGTAAAGCAAGATCGGTTGTAATTCCCGTTCTTTCAAAAGTACCCTGGTTCCAGTTTCTGTCTATGGAATTTACTTTCATTCCGAGACCGATCTGGAAAGAGTTTGTACCGCCCGTTGAACTTGAAGGGTTTGTACCGGCTTTAATAAATTGATTAAATGTATCGCTAAAGGTAATTCTTGATCCTTTAAAACCGATAGTGTTTACGTTGGCAATATTGTTACCGATAACATCCATCATAGCTTGTAAATTCTGGAGTCCGGATACGCCTGAAAAGAGTGAATTGAGTAGTGCCATTTTAACCTCCTGGGTTTATTCTGTTTTTGATCCGGCTTCAGTCAGTCAGCCGAATCCAAAGCGCCCCGTAAAGGTCCCGCTTTGATTGATTATTTGTTAATTATTTATTGTGCAAAAACCACACTGTCTATATTCGTAAAAATGTTTTCATTGCTTTCTCCTACCGGTAATGCCGTAACTACCGTGCGGTTAGGTACGTTTACAATAAATGCAGTGTTATTCATCATTACCAGAGAATCTTTAGATCCTTTTTGTTCCGCTTTTTCTACGGCTTCCTGAATCTTGTTAACTTCATTATTACTCAACTTGATTTGCCGGGTCTCAAGTCTCTTTAAAGCATGATTTGAAAATTTTACTTTTTCGAGTTCTTCTTGAAATATGTTGCTGAAATTATCAGCATTGTTTTTAATCTTCGCAGAACCGACATTTTCATTTTGAGTAATAGGTATAAAGGGTACGCTAATACCGTTTAATTCGGTCATCATCAACCTCCTTTGTTATCTGCGTTAATTATTTCCAGAATATCGGAGAAGTTATATTCCGAATTATCTACAACTAATACAGTTCCCGAACCGGTAAATCTTACTCCTGATACTAATCCGTATTTATACGCTGTTGTAACCATCTTGTTATCCGACATATCTTTCGCCTTTACTTCAAATGTATAATTCCCTTTTGGAACTTTATTACCATTATTATCGGAAAAATCCCACGAAAGTTTATGGTCACCGCCGGAAGTCGGTAAATCGTCTATAGTTTTTACAAGATTACCGTTTTCATCATAAATATTCACACTTACGGAAGAAGCAGTAGCCGGAAGTTTGTAGCCAAGTTGTACCGAATTTTGACCGCTGTTGCTGAAACCCGAACCTCCGATTTTAACAGCCTTTCCTATTAATGTTGAGGATAACGTATTATTAATTGATTGGGTTAATAAATAGTTCGCATTTATACTGTTAGTCATCGAACTATTAAGGTTTTGTAATTGTTCTAAAGAACTAAACTGTGCGAGCTGTGCCGCAAATTGTGTCCCGTCCAATGGATTCAAAGGGTCCTGGTTCTTCATTTGCTGAATAAGTAATTTCATAAAATCATCCTTGCCTAACGAACCGCTGTTTTTAGCTGCATTGTCGGGCCGGGCTGCCGTTATATTATTTACTGCGTTAAACATATTGTGAATTCTCCTATATTATAAAGTCGTAAGTATTGTATCCCATGCTTTTAGATATAATCGGTTCGTTATCTTTAGATACTTTGTCTTCAAAGCGAACATTGGATGATTTCTTTTTCTGACTATTTGTTTTACTTTCTTTGCTCTCATTGTTATTGAGAGACACATTAAAACTGCTAAGGTGTAAGCCGGATAAATTTAGGGTTTGTACAAGTTTGTTGATATTATTCTGCACAATTTGTTTTACAAATTCATTATCTACTTGGATATTTGCACGAACAACTTTATCAACTACGTCAAGTACTATTTTAACGTTACCGAGTGTTTCCGGTTTTAATTTTATAACAACATTCTTTGATTTTCCCTGCATAAAAAAGCGGGACATTTCATTTATCAGGTTAGATGTTTTAACCGTTACATTATTTTCACCTAACATTTTAAAGATATTTTTCGGCGCTTCATTGTTGACCAATTCAGTATTTAATGTGTGCCTTTGGGACTCGGTTGACCTTAAATCCGGCGTTTCTTTTTTATCGGATGAAGATTTTTGTTCAGGTTCTTTATCCGGTGTATTCGAAATATTTGCTGCCGCCTGCCTGATTGAAGTATCGGAGGTATTGTTGTTTGAATTTATCCCTGTTTTGTTAACTTCCTTTTTTAATTCAGGTGACTTCCCGAGGGAATTATCAACCGTTGCCGCCAAGTCACCCGTAACATTGTCAACTATTTTTTGAATCTCGTTAACACTTATTTTTTGGGGGTTGTCAACATTTTGAGTCGTTTGATTAGTAGCAGGAACAGTATTGTTTGTTTTAACAATTACGTTTTTGTCTTTAGGCAATAAATCTCCTGCTTGCTGCTTTTCCGTTTTAATTGTTTGCTTGATTTCCGTTGTTAAAACTTTAA
The DNA here is from genome assembly GCA_964486645.1 of uncultured Ignavibacteriaceae bacterium. Classification (GTDB taxonomy): domain Bacteria; phylum Bacteroidota; class Ignavibacteria; order Ignavibacteriales; family Ignavibacteriaceae. The sequence continues at coordinate 43,886 of CAZAOG010000005.1, forward strand.
TTTCAACTTTTTCCTTACCAACCAAATCTTGGAGCTTTTCCTTTAAAATATTTACACTTTGGGAACTTTCATCCCCGGTTTCCCGCGTAATTTTTAATATGATTTTTTTAGGAACTCCTGCATTCAGTTTTTCGGTTTTCACTTCGGAATTTATTTTG